>NZ_JAWOTB010000011.1:430860-600623 GCF_033338655.1 Vibrio sp. Vb1729
CTGGCGCAGTCTCTGCCAACGCTGACTAACGTGACGTTTACGCCTGAGCACCAAGCCATCGGCCAAAGCGTGACGGTAACGCTGGAATTCGATAAAGAGCT
This sequence comes from Vibrio sp. Vb1729, assembly GCF_033338655.1. Taxonomy (NCBI): domain Bacteria; kingdom Pseudomonadati; phylum Pseudomonadota; class Gammaproteobacteria; order Vibrionales; family Vibrionaceae; genus Vibrio; species Vibrio sp. Vb1729. The sequence continues at coordinate 430,962 of NZ_JAWOTB010000011.1, forward strand.
GCAATCCGCAGCGGCGGAGTTAGGTGGCACGACGATCACCTCATTAATGGCAACCGCGGACCCAAGTGTTTGGACTGGTGATGTGATGGTACCAAGCACGTCGGATCTCAAATTGGGGTTGCTTGTTCGTGACTACCAAGACTTATCAGGGAATACCGGTAGTCAGAACACGGCTTACTCCATGCCGATCACGCCAACCTTAGCTATTACGCCAGTGGGTAATGTGGATGAAGCGCATGCAGCCACGCTACAATTTGAAGGTACGTCGACACGTTTTGATGGTCAGTCCCTGCGTCTTGAAGTAAAAGCCCAAGGCAGCGCGACGGTATTGAAAAGCAGCAGTGCGACGGTACAAGCCGGTGGCAATTGGACCAGTGACGCGATTGATATGAGTCACCAAACCAACGGCACTTATACCGTGATGGTGACGGGGACGAACTCAGCGGGCATTGAAGTAAGTGAAAGCCAGAGTTTTACATTGGCGCAGTCTTTGCCAACGCTGACTAACGTGACGTTTACGCCTGAGCACCAAGCCATCAGCCAAAGCGTGACGGTAACGCTAGAATTCGATAAAGATCTGCAGTCCGCAGCGGCGGAGTTAGGTGGTACAACGATCACTTCATTAATGGCAACCGCGGACCCAAGTGTTTGGACTGGTGATGTGGTGGTACCAAGCACGTCAGAGCTCAATGTGGGGTTGCTTGTTCGTGACTACCAAGACTTATCAGGGAATACCGGTAGTCAGAGCACGGCTTACTCCATGCCAATTACACCGACAATACACCTAGACGCTATCAACGATGTTACTGGAGTGGAAAGCGTGACAGTAAGTGGTAGCAGTGAACGATTTGAAGATGGTGAGTTCATAGATATCAAAGCAGTCGACGCTGATGGTACAGAAGCCACAGGCATGGCAACCGTGCTTTCAGACTCATGGACAACTGATTTAGATCTTTCAGGACTGAAGGAGGGGGTAGTGACGATTTATGTAAATGGTACCAACAAGCTTTCCGCCTCTGCCGAAGGGGCTCAAGCAACATTTAACTATGATCGTTTCGCAAGTACAGCCTCCTTAGGTGCTGTTTACAACCGATATTTTAGTGATAACAAAACTTTAAAAAATGCGGCATAAATAAAGCGAGCGTTTAGCTCGCTTTATTTCTTTGGGACTTTTTGTGATATTTATCAAAATAATTGCCTTTATTGATAAGTTACTCGAATTAATGAATCGTCTTAATACAAGGCTGAATAACTATAATAACTAGGCCAATGTTGCTTTTAGGTGTGTATGACGTGATTGTGATGGTCGCTCGGCAGGTGCTGTGGTGAATGTGTCGTGTTGAAAATCTTTTTAAATATTATATATTTACGATCGTTTCTATACTTTGAGTATAGTGTTCTGCATGAGGTCGATGGGTAATACCTCACCTCTTTAACTCGCGATGAAGCAAATTTAATCCTAGCAAGCTTCAGAGCAGTTACTTTTGTGAGTGCGTAATGCGCTCACCTTTTTATTTAAACTTCCTCAGTAACAGTCAATTTGTTGTTTGTTGCTGAGGAGGGCACCTCATAAACTTCTGAATTTCCTCGTACTTACCTGAAGCGCACGTTACTACGATTTTTGTTAACTTCAGTCCATAAATTAAATTTTTTAGATAGTAAGATTTTACCATTTTGACAGAGTGGGTGATGTTACTGGCTTTTATAGTGGTCAAATTGCATGTTTTGATAGCAAAAATGACCATTTTTTTGGTGTTTTTGATTTCGGGCGATTTTTCTATCTCTTTGAAAATAAATGGCTAAGTAAGTAGGATACGCAGACCAAATCGTACTTGTAAGCCTTATCAGCTTAATTGTCACCGCAGCCATATTTACGATGTTGGTTGTGGAGAATTCAAATGCATTTAGTTTGCAAATTTATACCTAGCTCGAAGCTATCCTCCAACGAGCTATCTTATGTTCTTACACCGGACGAGTGTATAGGACAGCTTTCGCGTTTGCGAAATTCAGATGACATCCTTAGAAACCTCCCTAAAGAATTGGCGAAAAGATTTCCATCTCTGCCAAAAAAACGACCAGCGCATTGCTAGCAGCTATAAGAATCGAATTGGGAAAAGGCAATTGGGTGTCATTATCTACCGTTGCTCGTCGGTCGCCATTGACGGACTCTCAGCTGCAAAGCTTCCCTAGACTTAAATCACTCGTTGACTCTGTATCTGCTTCGAATGAAAGCAAAGTTTTTAAAGCGGGTTACTGACGATGTTGCTCTAGTTCGCAGTTACACGCATGTACCTTCTGAGCCAAGCCCAGACCAAAAAATTGTTGTCGAGTTTGCAGGGCAGTGGTCTAGCAACGCGGCATGTTTGATGTTGGGAAAAACCGAAGCTCAAAAAGAAAAAGTGACTGTAGGCAAGGCTGATACAGAAAACAAACACCGCAGCCTCGCGACATTTAAAGATCTCGAAGCTGAGGGCAAAACGCTCTATATCAAAATCCCTTGCACTGACCAGCCTCAGCCAATCCTGCTTAAACTCGCCGAAGACCTGCAACCCGTTGATAAAGAAACTCAGATGGATGAGTGGGATAACGTGTTAGTGCCTGTGCTACCTATGCTAGAGGGCACAAATGGACATGAGTTGGTTGCAGAAGGTTATTTCTATGTAATCTGGAATAACAAAGTTTGGCGAGAGGTTGAAGTTACAACAAAAGGCTACTTTGCTGATGTCGATTTAGAGTACTACAGAAATAATGATCCTGAATCCTCGATGAAAACACGACATGTCAACATTGATGGGGCAAACCTTGTACCAGACTACTATATTGGCGAAGAACCATTTGAGATTTATCAATCCGGTCAGAAAGTGTATTCGGGACATCTAAGCCTTGATCAAGGTGCTAGGGTATTCCGCCTTGTAGATGAGGAAGTAGATGTTGTTTTTCCAGAATTAGATATTGATCCTATCACTGTTAAAACGGCGCTAAGCCCTTATAAAGCTGGCAAAGATGGTTTGCGTATTGCACAAGGTGTTCCTCTACCGCATATTTGGGTGCCATATAAAGTCGCGGGAGAAGTACAAGAATGTTATATCCATTATTCCGAGTTGGCTTTGACAAACACGGAACTGTCTGAGCTAGAGAGTGATCCTGCTTCAATTGCTAAGTCTCTTTCAGAGTTGCAAATATACTCCTCATCCCAAAGCTTTGATAATGCGGGTGAGAATATTATTCCAGTTTCCGGTACCGCATCGACAGGGACTGGCAGTGGAATCATCAACGAACATAAAGAAAGCAATATCGCGGGGCTTAAGTTGGCTCCAAGAGGCGCTTTGCCTTCTATACGTTACCTTCACGAGCCTTTGACAGATCAACCGGACGATTTCTTTGGGCTTCGTAACATAGAACACGATTGGATTCACAAATCGTACTTTCGTTCAGCGATGAAAGACGACGATGGTTATATGACGCTGCGTTTTGCATTCCCGCCGGCAGAGGTCAAGAACGTCGATATTGTTCGAGGTGTTCATTCGAGCCTCTCCACCGGTAGCCAACGTCTTGTTGTTGTAGAAGAAAATGTACCCATTTCAGAATTGCTAGGTTAAACCATGAAAAAAATACTATTACTGTTACTTACTGCTTTATCGATAGCGGGTTGTAAAGATGACGGCCGCACTTACGTGGGTGAACATAACTACTACACCATGGAGCAGAGCAAGGTCCGTAAATCTGGCTCTGCGACTTATCAACAACGTGACTTTCCTCGTTACTTTATCCATCGTGCCAAAGAATGGCCAAGGGAAGATTTAAACGACGCGAGTTCTTACGATTTGCCACGCGTTCAGTTTACTTGGGCAAACTTATCAGACGATCAAGGATATGGACCAGACCCAATGTACGATGAGTACGAAGGGCGTGTAAAAGTTTGGAGTATGAAGACCGATGGTACGGACCTGCGTTTGGTGACAGATTTACCCTATCTTGGAAAGGCATCCAGCACTCGATACAAAACCAGTCGCTCACCAAATAATCGTTACGTTGCACTGAACTCCGGACCTGACATACATCTTTTTGATTTAAAAGAGCAAAAATTAATTGACTTGCCGCATCGTTTAGCTGGTATTCCGGGTTTCCTGTGGGCGGAAGATAGCAGCTACGTTTATTACCGCACGGGTAAGGTGGGGCGTGTGGTGTATAAGTGGGATATTGCTAAAGGTGAGGCGGAAAAAACGGATTTACAAATATTCGGTACAGGATTTATAAAAGGCGGGTTGATTTATGAGGTGGGAGATGTTGGAGCTGGAATCATTGATGAAAAGACTCATGAGCTTGTAAAATTGGTTCAATGGGGGAAAAAGTTACCTGTTAATAAAGCAAAAGCGCATTATACGGCGATCAGTCCAGAAGGGGACATCGTTTGGGCGGCTAATCGCAACTATCACAATGTGTTTATTGTTGATTTAGCAAATGGTAAACAGATTGAGCGTGATGGGGCAATGCAATATGCCATCGGTCTAAATAAACGTTTTTCTTTGACGAATTATAACGCGATGCTGATGTCAGTACAGAACAACCAGACAAAACAAGCGTGGAGTTGGTCTCCGTTGGGTTACAGCCGCACGTTAGACCCCGCCATTGTGTATAACCTCTCTGCAAATCATGGCAACTGGTTTAAGGAGGCTAAATAATGGCCAGAACCTACGATGATGAAATCTACTTATTTGGCGCTTTATTCTACAGCTACAATACGGATGAAGGTCGAATATTTGATTGGCATACAAAAACTGGGTTTGGCGTAAATTTTTGATTTAAAGGCGAAAACTTCAGTTTCGCTAGCTCTGGTAAGGTTGGGTACTTTAGTGTCTGAAACGAATTGATGGCAATATAGATAGCTGAGCCGTTACGTTAGATTACAATAGCTCTAAAGGATTTACCCTGCAAACCGTTTTACGTTACCGAAGCTTTATGAAAGTCAAAAATAAAAGTGATCGATTCAGTGTATATCACCGTTTGCCCCCGTATAACAGTCGTCGAGCGTGAAAGACGGATAGGGTGGCAATGGTATATTCTACGTACTGGCGAAATAGGCATTGACTTCAATATAAGTTTGTATGTTGGGCTATCGAATGATGGCTTATGATTTAGTGGAGCAACATAGCTTGTCACCAAAGGATCTGTATCTCAAGTTACTATTGTGCTTCCGTAGTTAGCTGTAGAGTGTTGCAAGCACCTACTGAAGGCAGTCTTTTCTGGCTCCAGTGAGGCTTTATTACCTAGGCTCAGACACAGACGTTTGTCTTCCATATAGAATATTCGAGCAAGATCACGGAAGTCCGGAAAGCGACTTATTCGCTAATATTTTAGTAAAACTGAAAGCTGAATCGTCAACTGATATAACGTAAAGTGTCTCATTTTTATGGGAGTACTAATGAATAGTTACGTTATTTTACATCGGGATAAGATTGCGGTGGCGATTGACCTAATGAGTGCAACATCGTCATCTGATATCAATAGGCTAAAAACGGAAGGCTTTTTCGTTGAAGAAGAAATGATTGATGCAAAGACAGATAGTGAGGCTATCAGAGTGTTTCAGTCTAGTGAAAGATGTCCGTGGAAGACTCTCCCTAGAAATAAAGTTCAATTGTGGTTGTTATACCTCTTTATTGCCCTTGGCGTGGTTATTAACGCCGCTGTTGGTGATTATTCTGAATTAAGAGAGGCTTGGGGCAGTACTGAGGTGTTACTTTACACCCAATTAAGTCTATTGGCTGCTATAGCGATGTGTCTAATTTATATGATTTCTAGATGTCTGAGAATACTGAAGGGACAAAATGATAAGGTCCTTTTAACTGATTAACCTCAAATTTTTGTCAACCATTCTTTGTCTGCGTCCCACAAGTCAGAGCTGGGAAATATACTCATATTTTTTAATCTGTTGGGGGCGTATTTGCCATGGCAACCCAATTAAAGAATGGATTAAGAATGAAAAAGAAAATATTACTCAGCTTGGGTTTGACGATTATAGTTGTCTCCGCTGTCGGCTACACCGCAACAAAATCCAACTTTGATGGAGCAATTTGTCGGACTAACTGGAGAAGCAATAATAGCTAGTTGTAACAAACGAATCGATAGCATTCCTTAAAAGTTACTTCCAGTAAATAAGATTTTAAAACAGAGTTCAAATGAATAATACATCAATCAAGCTTGCATGCCTTGCTTTTGCAGCAAGTTCATATGTCTATGCTCAAAATGAGCCGTTTGTTTATACCGATATTAAAGAGAAACGTGTATCCAGTGACACTGAAGGCATTGTCACCCATGGTTATACACCTGATGCGAGCATTTATTACGCATCTACGGTTGAAGAAGATGATAATGGTAACGTGCAAGTTCAAGGCGCGAGCTATATCGGAGACCCGGAATTCGACTGGGAAGTTGCAGACGGTTTCTATGCTTTTTGTGATGGCCATAAAGTGCAATTTGGTATCAACAAGTCATACATGGATTTCTACCTTAAAAATAGTGATTATTTGTTCACCTTTGGAGATGGAACTCGTCATTACTACCGTGTTGAGCATGGCGAAAATGCAGACCAGTACGCACCAACTATTGCTGCTAACAGACAATTTTTTCAACCTAAAGCGGCGTTCATTGATGCACTCAAAAGCAACAGTGCTGTGCATGTTGAGATCAATACTAAAGGTCAACTCAGCCAGATGACTAACGACTTTGACGATGATTTCCCTGTTAGTGGTCTCGCTGAAATGCTAACCCGCGTAATGAATCATTGCTCTGAAACTGCGCCTGAACTAGATATCACTTCATTGAGTAAGTCAAAGCAGTTGGTTGCCAAAGCTAAAGCGTTGACCAACACACGCTATTACGATGAGGCGAAAGCGTTACTAATTAAGGCATCTGAGATGGGGGACGGTGAAGCAAGTGCACTATTAGGCGATCACTATCAACTTTATGAAGAGGGCGATGCGCGCTGGAAATTGGCGCGTGAAGCAAGACGGTTGGGCGCAAAACAAGGTGACCCAGGCGCAATGTGCGCAGCGGGCGTTGACTATGTTCGCCTTGAACACAAGGACAGTGCCAATGGTGAGAAAGGCTTAGCTTTGTTACGACAAGCCGAGGCTAAGGGGGAAAGCTGTGCGTATTACAACTTAGGTTACATGTATTTAGAAGGCATGGTAGTTGAGAAAGATCGGGAGCGAGGGATTGAGTATCTTAAACTTGTTGCGAAAGAATCCGCATCAGCGCTGAACATGTTAGTTCAAGTGTACCAATACATGCCAAAAGAGCGTGATGCGGAAGTGTATCCTTGGGTCAAACTCATGATCGAAAAATATGATTTTGATATGAATATGAAGCCCATCATCTGTAACCGTAGCCCTGAAGTTTGTAACGAAGAGGATAAACGATAATGCTGTTATTAGGCTCGCCTTATAAAAAAGCCTTGTCATTAAGCATGACAATAGCACTAATGAGTCAGTGCTTACTGTTTTCATTGTCGGTATCGGCGACTCCATTCAATGACCTTGAGTTTGAACGTAATATACGTAATCGAAACGATGTGACGGCGCTACTAAAGGTAGATAAGAGCCCTTATACCGGGGTTGCAGAGTCTTTTTATGATAATGGGACTAAGCGTGCTGAGGCTTATTACTTAAATGGAAAGCAGCATGGACCAAGCTTTAGTTGGTTTGAAGATGGTCGCTTAGAATCAAAAAGCCATTGGCTTAATGGTAAGAAACACGGTACTGAACAAGAGTGGAAAATAGATCGTTCTGTTAAGAATGACCAAGGCCAGCCAAGCTATTACCTCGAAGAGCTCAATACCTATCAGTATGGTATTTATAACGGCAAACAGAAGTTTTGGCGTGAAGGTCGTCTTTATCGCGAGGTGCAGTATGTAAATAACAAATACCAAGGTGATAAAAAGCAATGGGATATTGATAAACAAGGCAATCGATATCTTTCTAGCGACGAACAATACGTTGACGGTACCAGAGCGGGGTTAAGTCGCAGCTACTTTGCTGATCATCGCCTCAAAGGAGAAGAGTATTTCAATCGCGGAAGGGAAGACGGCATGGTGCTCGATTATGATATCGACATGATTGATGGTGTTGCGCGATACAATGAGAGGTCTTTTTATTTTAGAGAAGACGGCAAATACGAAGGGATTAAGTGGGAACATTACAAAGGTAAGATTCGTTCGATATACAGTACCCGTGATGGGCAGAACTATGGTTTTATCCAAAGTTATAATCCTCAGGGTATATTACTGAGTATGAGACCGACGCTGACCGGCAAGTGGCTTCGATATCATCGAAACACGAACTTACTTTCTAGTGAGAAGTATACCTTTGGTGGTCACTTTGATGATTTGCAATATACCTGGTATGACTCAGGCAGTATTGAAACGATAGACCGCCTTGATATAAATAAAAAGGGACCTTATAAATCAGCTTATATTGGTATGGCTGAATGGTATAAAAATGGTAATCAAAAACATGAGATAAAAGCGACTAAGAATCCGGAGAGGTATTCAAAAACATCTTGGTACGGTAACGGGCAGATTAAAACACAAGGTATTATCGTTCGTGATGGCGAAATTGGTACACATAAGGCGTGGTACAAGGATGGCCAACTAAAGAGTGAACTAAGTTACGTTATTGAAAAGAATAGGTGGGGTAATCGGAGTGTATTGAATGGTGAAGCAAAGCAATGGTACAGCAATGGTCAACTGAAAGAGCAAGCTCACTATGTTAAAGGTCAGCTCGTTGGCAAGCAGACAAAATGGTTGGATGACGGAACGTTGCATTCAGAAAAATCATGGAGTCTGTAATCATAATGGATCTAATACAGAGTATTAAAAGCGTTTATATGTTGGAAGAGACAAGTATGTACGATAAAGCACGCCATTTTATTAAACATGGATTGCTGGCCTTGTGTTTAATTCCGCTGGTTGCTAATGCAGCTATTCTTGAATTTAAAGGTGAAAAAGAAATGCTTGCTTATGAGCGAGGTCATACAACACCTTTCACGGGCACTGACTTACAGTACTTTATGGATAAAGATGAGCCTGAGCAATCTTTGAATAAGCTTAGTGAAATCACCTATGTTGACGGTAAAAAGCACGGTGAAGAGAAGTTTTGGACTTATTCTGGTCGCCCTAAAATGTTGAATACTTATGAGCATGGTGTGTTGAATGGGCGCGCTGCTATCTGGTACACACACCTGATTAATCAGATGGCATGGGAAGGTCAGTATCTCAATGGTAAAAAACACGGATTAACCAAATACTGGGACACATATGGCCGTAAGCAATGGTTCATCAATATGAATCAAGGTGAGCGTCATGGGTTAACACAGGGTTGGGACGGTAATGGTACGCTGATATTCAGCGGTGAGTTCGTAAATAACCGACAGCAAGGTACGCAAACTTGGTATTACAGCAATGGCAAGCTGAAACAGCGAACTACGTTTACTGTCGGTGAATATAACGGTAAACATGAACACTGGTTTGAAAATGGCAACATTGCTGTCCAAGCCAAATATGTTAGTGGGAAGCTTGAAGGTCGGGAACGTTATTGGTATCCGAATGGTCAACTGAAAAGTGACGTGACATACAAAGACGGTCTTAAGCAGGGCAAAGAGTCAATTTGGTATAAAAATGGGCAATTAATGCGCACTGCTGAGTATCAAGCTGGTTTGAAACAAGGCAAGCAACAAACTTGGTACAAGAATGGTAAACCGCAGTCAACCAGCCACTTTACCCAAGGTGAGCTTAATGGTGAAGAACTACTTTGGACTGAAAACGGTGTAAAAACTCAGTTCATCTACAAAGATGGAGAAGTCACTGAGTTTACAATGCTATAAACGATTTGAGTTTGTAAGTTTGAATGGGAAGGCTCCTCAGTTTTTACGCTTTTTAGTAGTAGGGACGGGTAAATAAACATCCTGTTTTTACTTCGATTGGATGTGTGATTTATAAACACCCTTTCAACTATACTGGTTGCTTATTGGAGTTTTGTTGCTTAAATCGATGGAATTAAATCAATAAGCTGCGATCTGAACGAATTCCAAGGATCGTCGCAGATTAATGCTTAAACCTCGAAACAAAACAGTTATATGGGACCAGTGTAATACAGCCCTAATCAACCTTTGCTCTCTGATCTTTTGGATTGATGAGAGCCATAGTCGAATGGAAGAAAAACAAAGAAGGAAAGTACTCTAGGCCCAATTGATTCAATGATTTAGCTATTGTTACGGTATTAATGTTCAATTACATCAAAAACTCAATTTACGACTAGCCTGAGCCGATCAAGGTCATCCTCTCACCAAAGCAAAAGCGCTTTGCTCAAATTGAAGCATTAGAATCGGATGCTGCTTTGCTAGATAAATCCAGCACGCCATTAGATGAATTAAGCAGTTACAGTGACGCACAGTCATTCAGTGCAAAAGAGTATACTTCCGATATAGACAGCGCAACCATCCACAAAGTTACCGAAGACGACATGCCATGGCTGAGTGACCAACAAGCCATAGTACGCAGTTACGACCAGAGTAATACGGTCATTGCTTATGTGGATGGAAAAAACAGTGGTTTTCAATTGTCAGTTGAAACTGGGCTGATCGATTTTAATACCCCTGTCGTTCATTATGCGGTGATATCTGATAGTGAAAGTGATTGGGTACTGAGTGAATCGCTTCAATATGACCAAGAAAACCCACATTTTGCGTCGGCGCAGCTCGGTGGTTTTCCCCAAAAAGGAAAATTCACTTTACAGATCACCTCTCCAGGTTATACCCATCACTCGGAACTGGTTTTTCAAGACTTAACTCTTGAGCAAATACAGAATTGGTCGACTCCGACTCAAATGGCGGAAAGGGTAGAGCCCGAGCCAGAATGCAGCGAACAAGAGCTGAATGCAGAAGAGAATCTCAGCCAATATATGTCGCTGTGGAAACAAGAATTAGGAATGTAAGTTATGAATAAAAAAGTCATATTTGGCTTGACCGCATTAGCCATAGCTGGCGTTGGGATAGGCAGTGCTTATAGCCCACAAGTTAGGCAATGGTTAGATGAAAGAGCGATTGCACAAGCGGAGCAAGAAAAATATAACAAAGCGCTAAATACAGTAGTTTCTTATATGGGGCTCTTCGATGGTTGGACATCAGAGAAAACAGATTGGATATTGGAAGTTGCAGATCCACGCACCGCGCCGTTGGCTCAGTGGGACAACCCCGGAGAAAAGCCGCAAATCATTACTCAGATTTATCGTGCAGAAAACCGCAAACAAGCTGGTTTATACACCATGAATTTAGACGGCAGCAACCTGCAAACCTTGCTGACCCCAGAAGAAGTTGGCAGCCTAGTTGGGTTTACCAAAAACTTGCGCCCGCAGCGCTCACCAAATGGCCGCTTCTTATTTTTTAACATGGGGTTATTCGCATCGTTAAAAGGTTGCGCCGTTGCAGATCTTAAAACCCGCCAAATTGAACGCTTTGGCGGCGGTTGTAACTTTGGTGGCTGGCTGCCTGACAGCAGTAAAGCTTATATGTCGAAACTCGGTAAGGCGTATGAATTTGATACAAAAAGCATGGTTATGAGTGAGCTGCCGTTGGCTTTACCTAACCCAGATTCTCCTGAACTGAGAAAGAAATGGCTGGATGGTAACGAGCATGCTTATGATGAACCTATAAGAGTGCAACTTTTGAATCAAGGAAAAGAGCTACTAGTAACAGCAAGAACTTCCCATAACAAAATTGTATTAGGTCGGGCCGATGAGGAAACCAATCTCGTCTATCAAGTTGGCGACTGGCAACATTACAAGGAGGAGCGTTATTACCCTAAGGAATGTTATTTAGCCGAAGAGCGGAGAAAGTACAATGCCGTTACAGATTATATCTACTGGCGGGAGGACGGCGGTGCGTTTAGTTGCAACACCAAGGATAGTTATCGTTCATTTAATACTCGAGCAACCGACAAAGCCTTACCTTTGGCTAGTAAAGACAGCCGCTACACGTTGCAACTCGGCGTATTAAGTGGCAAGGATGCGCCTACCCCGAGACTGTATAGAGCGCGTCAGGCAGATGAGATCTCGCCGATTGATGTACTCTCTTACCAGTATAAACCGCCTGTAGAAGGCGATAGTGTTACTGGCTTCTCCCTTTTTGTTCCAGCGAGTTTGCAGCCTGACTTCTCTGATTATGATTTACGTCAGGAATTCCCAGCCTTACCAGCTCACGCTCAATACAAACAAGCTTTCGCCCGTTATCAGGAAGCACAGCAAGAAAAATGTAAAGAAATAGATTATGGAAAGTGGACATCACTTGAAATCGGACGTTGTGAAACCACATGCCAAATTGAAAGACAAGGCGATCATTTTGTGACGGCACACTGTTACTCAAATAAAGCTAAATAAGGAGTAAACTTCATGGCGAAATTAAACCTTAAAGTCAGTGGTGTTTACCTCCTAGGTCAACTTTTTGATGACATGGGACCAGTACCCAATAGTCGATATTTTCCCTGCGTAATAATGAATTTGTTAACTTCTGCTCAAAATTAAAAAAAATCCTTTTATTTGAATCCTTCTTTTTGATTTCAATGTCTAGTTGTTTTGTCTTTATCTGTAGTTAAAGTGACTTATTTGCTAGCTAATGTGTCTTTTGGTTGGCTTTTAGCTTATTTGTTGATTTTTCTATGTGATTGAATGTTATAAATTAAATTAGTAGCATTAGTGCACCAAATCGTACTTGTAAGCCTTATCAGCTTAAATGTCACCGCAACCATATTTACGATGTTGGTTGTGGAGAATTCAAATGCATTTAGTTTGCAAATTTATACCTAGCTCGAAGCTATCCTCCAGCGAGCTATCTTATGTCCTTACACCGGACGAGTGTATAGGGCAGCTTTCGCGTTTGCGAAATTCAGATGACATCCTTAGAAACCTCCCTAAAGAGTTTGCGCAAAAGATCTCTCTTTCTTCTAAAAAAACGACCAGCGGATTGCTAACAGCGATCAGAACCGAACTTGGGAAAGGCAGTTGGGTCTCATTATCTTCCTTTGCTCGTAGGTCGCCATTAACGGACTCTCAGTTACAAAGCTTCCCTAGACTTAAAACACTCGTTGACTCTGTATCTGCTTCGGATGAAAGCAAAGTTTTTAAAGCGGGTTACAAGCAGGTTACTGATGATGTTGCTTTAGTTCGTAGTTACACGCATGTACCTTCTGAGCCAAGCCCAGATCAAAAAATCGTTGTTGAGTTTGCAGGGCAGTGGTCTAGTAATGCAGCATGTTTGATGTTGGGAAAAACCAAAGCTCAAAAAGAAAAAGTTACTGTAGGCAAGGCCGATACCGAAAACAAACACCGCAGCCTTGCCACGTTTAAAGATCTGGATGCTGAAGGCAAAACGCTTTATATCAAAATTCCTTGTTCCGACCAGCCTCAGCCAATCTTGCTTAAACTCGCCGAAGATCTGCAACCCGTTGATAAAGAGACTCAGATGGATGAGTGGGATAACGTGTTGGTGCCGGTCAGACCTTTGGCTTACTTAGATGGTAGCAACGACAAAGCAAAAGCTTCTGATTTGCGTGGTGGTTTCCTTTATGTGTTCTGGAAAGGGAAGCTTTGGCGAGAGATGGCCATAAACGAGAAAGGTTACTACCAAGATGTTGACGTCGAGTATTACCGTACCCTAGAGCAAGAAGAAAAGAAAAAGGACACACCTCAGGTAATACAAAGAAGTGCAAGCGGTTTTGCCATGGCGCATTTCTGGGCACCTTACAAAATATCGGGTGAAGTCCAACAGGGTGCAAATGGACTCAAGATCATTTTCTCACCAAAGCAAAAGCGCTTTGCTCAAATTGAAGCATTAGAATCGGATGCTGGTTTGCTAGAGAAGTCCAGCACGCCATTAGATGAATTAAGCAGTTACAGTGACGCACAGTCATTCAGTGCACAACAATTCACCTCCGATGTAGACAGCGCAGCCATCCACAAAGTGACTGAAGACGACATGCCATGGCTGAGTGACCAACAAGCCATCGTTCGCAGCTATGACCAGAGTAATACGGTCATTGCTTATGTGGATGGAAAAAACAGTGGTTTTCAATTGTCAGTTGAAACCGGGCTGATCGATTTTAATACTCCTGTTATTCATTATGCGGTGATATCTGATAGTGAAAGTGATTGGGTACTGAGTGAAGCGCTGCAATATGACCAAGAAAACCCACATTTTGCGACGGCGCAGCTCGGTGGTTTTCCTCCAAAAGGAAAATTCACTTTACAGATCACCTCTCCAGGTTATACCCATCACTCGGAACTGGTTTTTCAAGACTTAACTCTTGAGCAAATACAGAATTGGTCGACTCCGACTCAAATGGCGGAAAGGGTAGAGCCCGAGCCAGAATGCAGCGAACAAGAGCTGAATGCAGAAGAGAATCTCAGCCAATATATGTCGCTGTGGAAACAAGAATTAGGAATGTAAGTTATGAATAAAAAAGTCGTTTTTGGCTTGACCGCATTAGCTATAGCGGGCGTTGGGGTTGGCACTGCCTTTAGCCCACAAGTTCAGCAATGGTTAGATGAAAGAGCGATTGCACAGGCGGAGCAAGAAAAATATAACAAAGCGCTAAACACGGTAGTCTCTTACTTAGGGCTAGCTGTTGGTGAAACATCAGAGAAAACAGACTGGATATTAGAGGTTGCAGACCCACGTACCGCGCCTTTGACTCAGTGGGACAATCCCGGAGACAAGCCGCAAATCATTACGCAGATTCATCGTGCTGAAAATCGCGAGACGGCAGGCTTATACACCATGAATTTAGACGGCAGCAACCTACAAACCTTGTTGACCCCAGAAGAAGTTGGCGGCTTAGTTGGGTTTACCAAAAACTTGCGCCCGCAGCGCTCACCAAATGGGCGCTTCTTATTTTTTAACATGGGATTATTTGTACCACTAAAAGGTTGCGCCGTTGCAGACCTTAAAACCCGCCAAATCGAACGCTTTGGGGGTGATTGTAACTTTGGTGGCTGGCTGCCTGACAGTAGTAAAGCTTACATGTCGCAACTTGGTAAAGCGTATGAATTTGATACCAACAGCATGGTTATGAGTGAGCTGCCGCTGGCTTTACCTAACCCAGATTCTCCAGAACTGAGAAAGAAATGGCTGGATGGTAATGAGCATGCTTATGATGAACCTATAAGAGTACAACTTCTGAATCAAGGAAAACAGCTACTGGTAACAGCAAGAACTTCTCATAACAAAATTGTATTAGGTCGGGTCGATGAGGAAACCAATCTCATCTATCAAGTTGGCGAGTGGCAACATTACACTGTGGAGCGTTATTACCCTAAGGAATGTTATTTACTCGAAGAGCGGAGAAAGTACAATGCCGTTGCAGATTATATCTACTGGCGGGAGGATGGTGGTGCGTTTACTTGCAACACCAAGGATGGTTATCGTGCGTTTAATACCCGAGATATGAGTAAGCCTACTCCCTTAGTTGGAGACAGTCGCTATGCACTTCAGGTTGGAGTGTTTAGTGGAAAAGAATCTATTTTAACTAGGCTTAATCGAGCGCGACAAGCAGAAGAGATCTCACCAATTGATGAATTAACGTATCAATATCAAACCCCGTTGAAAGGCGATCGTGTCAGCGGTTTTTCCCTTTATGTTCCAGCGAATTTACTGCCTCATTTTTCTGATTATGATTTACGTCAGGAATTCCCAGCCTTGCCAAGTCATTCCCAGTTTAAAGATGCCTATGCTCGCTACCTCGCATCTCAGGAACAAAAGTGCAAAAAAGTAACTTACGAAAATTCTTCTGGTGAAGATATCTTTCGATGTGAACGTACATGTCAAATTGAAAAACAAGGCAATGTTTTTGTGACAACACATTGCGACTCAAATAAGGTCAAATAAGGAGTAAACTACGTGGCGAAATCAAACCTTAAAGTCAGTGGTGTTTACCTCCTGGGTCAACTTTTTGATGACAGGGGACCAGTTCCTAATAGTCGATACTTTCCCCTGCGTAATGTGTGTTTCGCGCTTAAAGATGACAGTGAAGGCAGGACTGTCACCTATGATGGCGAAGGGTACCAAACTCAAACACCACCGAAAGCGGCGTTACTGTACAGTGATGCACTCGGGAAAATTACCTATTTTAACGCACCTGAATCATTAGATTTGGGGCAAGATTTGCCACTGCAAGGCAATCCTGCATCCGCGACAACGTTTGCCTCTGGTCACTCTCGCTTACTATTTTTTCCGCCTTATTTAGCACCAATTCATCTTATGAGTGAGGAAGGGAAAGACGGTAAATGGCTTTCGAATTTGTATAACTCACTTATCTCCGGAGCAGAAACTGAGCCTGACGAAAACTATTTCACAAAGGCTAATCAAAGAGATTTTCCCATTACAGCTCTATTACCTAGTAAAGGGGTCAGTGAGAAACACTATGCTGCTGCTATCGGTAAACTTGAGAAGTCGATAGAGACAGAGCAACTGAAGACGCTAAATGCCATTGTTTTACCGCAGACATTTACAATTGTGGTCCACTTCTCTGATGCCAGCTTTATTGACGCGACGGTCACGCTGTCAAACTTTCCTTCACAATTAAGTATTAAAGGGGATGCAGAAGGGAGTAACTTAACCGCGGTGAGCAAAGTCAAACCGTTAGAGTTTCGAGATATCGATGGAAAGGATAAAAATATCTACAGCGCGACATTTTGGATAACTTCCGATTCGGTGTTTAAACTCGAGGAGGCGAACCAGCATTGCCGTTTTGATATTGATCTCTCTACTGTGGACCGAAATGCAGCAGCTTATTGGTTAAGGAAAGACTTTCAAAAAAAATACAGTTTTTGCGAACGAGTATTGCACTTACCAATCTCAACCCCGCTTGGACGCAGTGCTCTGGTGAACGGTGATCCCATCTCGGTAGAGGAAGCACTGTTCAATCAATCCCCTCACCTTTATCCCAATTTACTGGAAAAACTGAAACAAAGCCCAACTGATTTGCCTGAAAAACTCGCCAGTGAGCCAAAAAACGCAATTGCTCCTCAGATATGGCACAGTGTACAAAGCAATAAAGCGTACATTGAAAGTGCAGCCCAAACGATGCAACACAAGTTAAGTTGGCAAACCGTAGCCAAGGTTGCTGCGGCTTCTGTTGGTGGCAGTGCTGATAGCGAAATGAGAAATATTGCGGGTGCGACAGAGGCTTGTTTGTCCGTTATAAGTAAAGCTAATGACCTTTCAGCGAACACGGCCGCATTTGGCCAGAGTCAAATCGATATGATTAAGTTGTTCGGTGACAAAGGCAATATCTTATTTGATAAGTTGAAAGACAAGATCAATTTGATTGAAGTGCCTTCGCAGTGGCGTCAGTTATTACAAGATACTCAAATAGCGGAAAAGATCGGTAAAGGTTTCACTTTGGCTGATGTCATCATTAAAGGTGGAAACTTAGTAGAGGCTTACAACAAAGACGATAAGGCGAGCAAAAGGCTTGATTCTGTTGTGCTTGAGTACCTTGCGACTGTACAGCAGCCTGGAATGAAATCTTTGGCTAGTATTGGTGATAAGGCACTTTTGGACGCAGAGACTAAGGCACTTGAACAACTCAAAAACCTACTGCCCAAGCTTGGAGACAACGATGAGCTTTCATTAAATACCGAGGTTAAAAAAGGGCGACACATATTCGAATTAAGAAGCACGACGTTTGCTTTTGACCGTAGCGACTCAAATAACCCTAAAGCTAGAGCCAACTTAATTGAATTAGGGGGGATACTATCGCAAATACATCGCCCGATTCCAATTACGATAAAAGGTCACACTTGTTCGCGTGGGTCGATCGAATACAACCAGACTTTATCAGAAGAGCGAGCGAGTTATATACGAGAATGTATATTAGAAGGGATTACGTCTAACCAGGCCGTTTGGAAAACGTGCATACGTGCCATTGGTCTAGGTGAGCGAGAACCGCTTGTCCCCAATGATTCTGAAGATCAACGCCGACGCAATCGTCGCGTCGACTTACTGCTTCATTTTGAAGCAATCTTAGATTACCCAGTTTCTCGCGGTGGATTAACTGTCGTCGAAAAATCCCGTCAAATGATGATTGCTAATGAGATGCAGCTTGACGCGGCCACTTTAGATGCAATAGAACTTGCCCTTGATACTGCCCTTGATGTGGCTTCAGTAACGCCTTTGGGAGCGACTGCTAACTTTATTTATACGGTGGGCAAGGCAGGTTCTTCGCTGTTCTCAAATCTTTATGATTTTATTACTGAAGAAGCAGACACTTTAAAGCTACGAAATAATCTTGAAAAAATACAATACCAAAATATTGTCTCTCAAGAACAAATATTGTCATTTGGTTCAGAAAGTCTCTCTGACGAGATGAAGTCAAGTTATTACAAACGTGCTCACGCGCTGAATGGCTTGAGTCGATTATTGCTTGAACGAAACTATCAAGAAATGTCAGGCGACCATAGCAACGTTTCGATAGAAAATATTAATGATTACATTAAACTTTTTTTGCTCAACGATCAGTGGCAACTTAATGAAAATGGTTTTGGTATGGTCCACCTTGATGAGTTCTTTATGGATTCAGACTATGCACAAGCAGAGCTATCACTCCTAAAAGCCAGCACTTATTCTGCTTACGCACAGCTAGGGGCAAGTATTGCGGGCAGACAGTTGAGCGATTGGTACTCTGACGCTGAGGATAGTGAAAGCCCAAGACCATTTATGGAATACAGCCCAATTCACTACATGGCATCCGCTAATACTCAAGCGCTTGTCAAAATGTTTGAAGTTCCCTTTAAAACTGAAGATCTGGAAGCGCTGTACAAAGGAGCTAAACAGTCAATATCTGTTAAAACGGCTCGTGATGGAGCACCAAAAAAATGGATAGCAATGGATGAGTTCCTAGCAGAGTATGGGTCTTTGTCACCGTTTGATGAGGTTAGGATTATCGTCGTCTTAGCTAAAGAAGCGGTCGAGTCATTAGAGCCAGAAAAGCGCCGCTTTTTACATCGAGTGGGAATTGAGGTTCAAGCTCGCTGGAATTGGTCGAATTACTCAACTAAGACAGATGCGGTGATGGAAGGGTCCAAAATCGTCAATAAAAGCTCAGAGTACCTGCGAGATATTAAGCCGATAGTTGATAATTTAAATTTGACTTCTAAAGAACAAGCGCTGTTTAACCAGAAATCTGATGATGAAACTTGGGGCGTGATTATCGAACCGTCTTTTGTTTTTGGAGTCAACAAAATTAAGGGAACAAGACCGTGGATTCCGTCCGATTCGCCGAAAAACATATATTTGAACCGCTTGTTTGAAGAAGAAAATAGAGAATTACGCACCGGTGAGTTACCTCTAGAGTATGAGTACCTGGCGGGCATCAAAGGGGTTAATGATTCATTTGAACCTATTAATTATGACTTTTGGGGGACATGGGGGATTTCTACATTCGATCTTTCATTAAGCCCCTCTCGGCTTTATCAATTTGGTAAAAATAAAGACATTAAACATGCTGATCATTTGTTAGTTTCAGGAAGTTTCCTGTCAGCGCCTAAACCAGATGCAGATCAAGGTAGTTTCCCGAAAGTGTTTGATGATCCGACCGTTGAACTCCATATAATGCAGCAAGGTCTTGAAGGTAAATACTCTGATTTCGCGCGGTACTACAAGGAGGAGGTTGAGGATTTTGATTGGAGTAAGTGGGTCAATTGCCTAGCGGTCGTTAAGACTAAACACTGTCCTGATACACATTTCAGTAACCTAGGATTCGCGCCTGGTAAAGTGATAGGTGTTGAGGCCAAATTGCGAGCGGTTGAGCTTACAAACAATATTGATTTTCTACCTGGTGTGTCAGGTGGAACTCACTTCACTTTGGGTAAAGAGGAGTTATATCGAATAGGCACCATTGTTGAAAAAGATAATGAATGGCAGTTTGACGTAATGACCTCACAAAAGCATGGAGCACCATTAAAAACTGAGCTCTCCACTCAGCTAGAGAGCTTACGTCAATCTTATTCAAGAATGAGTTCGAATGAACTTAAAAGTCACGCTATCACCAACTTAGTTGGATTGCACCAGAAGACGGATATCTATGCACAGATTTTCAAGCCCGAATATGTCAATGTATTAGGTTCAAAAGTAGCTGGGCTTAAACCATTTAAGAGAGTTGAGAAGCTAGTTGATAATTTTCACGAATATATTGACCTTCAACTTGAACTTATTGGGCCTATTGGATCAGGTTTACATGCGCAATCAGAAAAATTAAAGCTTAATATACATGCCGTTGACCGTGAGGACATTCCAGTAACTTGGTATAAATGTAAGGATGAGCTAATCAAAGGGGCCGAAGAAATTCTGAAAATAGAGGATAAAACAGACTTATTTTCGAGACAAGAAATAGTAAGCCGTCTAGGAAAAACGCACAATGAGTTTCGACCTATTTTAGAATGGCTGGACAAGGGTGAAGCTAGGCCGAATAGGTTAAGTGATGACCAAATTGAATTGATAAATGATTGGATTTTAAATAAATAAAAAACCGCCTTCGGGCGGTTTTTCTTTTCTTATGACTTCATACTGAATTTAGAATTTTCTTTTTAAGCCCCATCAACCCGCTGCAGAAATGTCGTATTTCTTCATCTTGTGGTTGAGTGTGCTCATTGGCAGCGCCAATTGCTCAGCGGCCTTCTTGGTGTGCCAATTGCAGGCATTTAAGCAATCGATGATTACTGTACGCTCGTATTGGCTGACAACGTCCTTAAGGCTCTTTGAAACGTCTTCTAAATCCACTTGTGCTTGCTGCTCGTAAGCAGGTTGCTCTGGGGTAGGTGAAGCTGCTTTCATGTCGATGCTTGGTACATCTTCTGGGATTTGTTCGCCAAACTCAATGTGAGTAATGGTTTCAAAATCGGACAGTAGCACCGAGCGCTCAATGATGTTCTTAAGCTCACGCACGTTCCCTGGGTATTGGTAGGCAAGGAGCTGTTTACGTACGTTGGCACTTAACCCTGGCGCTTGCGGCAAACCTAGCGTGTTGGTTGTGTGTTGCACGAAATGTTCAGCAAGGGGAATAATGTCCGACTTACGGGCTCTCAGGGGCGGCAATGTAATAGGGAAGACATTTAAGCGATAGAACAAGTCGGCACGGAATCCGCCATCTTTGATTTGCTGCATAAGATTACAGTGGGTTGCGGCGATAACGCGAACGTCCACTTCAATCTCTTTGCTAGTGCCGATTGGGCGAACTTTACGTTCCTGTAGCACACGCAGCAATTTTGCTTGCAGTAGCATTGGCATATCGCCAATCTCATCCAGGAATAGCGTGCCGCCGTTGGCTGCTTCAAACAAACCGACTTTGTCTTTGTCCGCGCCAGTGAATGAGCCTTTCTTATGGCCAAAGAGTTCTGACTCTAATAACTGCTCTGGGATTGCGGCACAGTTCTGTACGATCAAAGGTTGTTCTGAACGATTAGAGTTTTCGTGAATGTATTTCGCGATCACTTCTTTACCAGCGCCCGTTTCACCACGCAACAGAACGTCGACAGGAAGAGATAGCACCTTATCAAGACGATTCAAGACATTGAGCATTTCTTCGCTCTCTGCAATAGGACCTTGATAGGCTTTCTGGGTACGTTTTTTGAGCTGAGTGTTCTCGCGCACTAGGGCTTGATTGTCGGCATTGAGATTTTTTATTACTTGCCCGTATTGCTCTAACCAAACGGCTTGGCGAATATTACTCGCGGCCATACGACAAAACTCAGTCAATGCAGCTTCATTGTCGATAACACTTAAATCGAGCAAGACCAAGAGTCCAATGGTCTTACTTTCGCTATCAATCAAAGGCCAAGCCAGTAAGTTCTCGCTTTTTAGCCCTAGCGTCTGTTCTGTTTGATAGATGCTTTCGCAGTCATAGCCGTTGTACTTATACAACTCGTTAATCAACACCACTTCACCATTACGAATGGCAAAGTTAAATGGATCGTTCTCACTAGCGGAATCAATCTGCAATGCCTCCCAAGGGTGGGAAACAATCGTTTTATCGTTATGGTGAGCGGTACTTGGAATCAACGCCTGGCCAGTCTGGTCCAAAACATAAATGATGCCGTGCTTTGCGAGGGTCATTTGTCTCGCAGCGGTCAACACAGCATCCAAGGTTTGGGTAAGCTGGCTGCGATCAGCCAAAGACTGACTGATCGCAAGTAGGGCGTTACTAAGTTCGCTATGGTTAGCTGAACGCATAGGTTAGTGTTCCTTGCTCATCGACAGACACTTCGATTTGCGTATGTGAATCATCCTTGTCATGCACTAATAGCTGAGTCGATAGTTGCGGCAGCAACTGACGGTTGATGACCGCGTCGATGTTACGCGCGCCCGTTTCAGCAAGGCGACAGTTACCTAGTACGAACTCAACCAAGCTGTCTTCGTAGCTTAGCGACAACTTGTGATGGCTCTGTAGACGCTGAGAAACTTTGTTCAGCTTGTGGTGAATAATTTCTGTCATTGCTTCATCAGACAGCGGAACAAATGGTAGTACTGACATACGTGCCAACAGCGCTGGTTTGAAATGTTGGTTCAATGTAGGGCGAATAGCTTCTGCGATGATGTTTGCATCGATGTCTTTTGATTGATGAACCAAAGATTCAATCTCGTGTGTTGCAAGGTTACTGGTCATGATGATCAGCGTGTTCTTGAAGTCGATGGTTCGGCCTTCGCCGTCGTTCAGCGTGCCTTTGTCGAACACTTGGTAGAACAGGTTCAACACTTCAGGGTCGGCTTTTTCCACTTCATCAAGAAGAACAACAGAATATGGACGTTGACGAACCGCTTCTGTCAGCATGCCGCCTTCGCCGTAACCTACGTAACCCGGAGGTGAACCAATTAGGCGAGATACCGTGTGCTTCTCTTGGAACTCAGACATGTTAATGGTCGTCATAAAGCGCTCACCACCAAACATTTGATCAGCAATTGCACGAGCAGTTTCGGTTTTACCCACGCCACTTGGGCCAACCAGCAGGAATACGCCTGTTGGTGCGTCTGGGTTGCCTAAGCCTGCTTTTGCGGTTTGAATGCCTTCAGCCAGTGCATCGATAGCGTATTCTTGGCCTTTGATGCTTTGTGTTAGGCTTTCTTTCAGTTTTAGCGTGGTTTCTGCTTCGTCTTGAAGCATCTTACCCATTGGAATACCAGTCCAGTCCGAGATCACATGGCTGACTTCATCTGGGCCCACTTCAAAGTGAACCAGTGGGTTGCCATTGCGGATTACATCTAGCTGTTCTTGGCAGCCCGAAATTGCAATGCGAACGGCTTCTTCATCCATTTCTGCATATGGAGAAACGTCTTGCTCTTGTTCTGAATCTTCGTCTGCAACAAGCTCTTCTTCGTTTGTTTCGCCAAAGACCAGTTCATGTAAGCGAGAGCGTAGAGCAATCATCTCTTGGATCTGCTCTTTTTCTTTGTGCCATTGCGCTTCTTGTTCTGCTAGCTCTTCTTTCGTTGTTTCCATTGCCAGTTTTAGGTCTGGAATGTTAGCAAGGCTGTGCTTGTCGCCAGTTTGCTGCAGAGCATCACGCTCAAGTGCTTCAAGCTCGCGCTGTTGAGCTGCAAGTTCTTGCTGCAGAGTCTCAACAGAAGCAGGAATGGCATTAAGGCTGATGTTCACTCGTGCACACGCCGTATCTAGTACATCGATCGCTTTGTCTGGCAGTTGACGGCCAGAGATGTAACGAGCAGAAAGTGCTGCCGCAGCAGTGATAGCATCGTCACGCACGTAAACGTTATGTGACTTCTCGTATGCTGGGCGCAGACCACGAATGATCAATGCTGCTTGCTCAGGAGACGGTTCGTCGAGTTTCACCAATTGGAAACGACGCGCAAGAGCAGGATCTTTCTCGAAGTACTTCTTGTATTCCGACCATGTTGTCGCAGCGATGGTTTTCACTTCACCACGCGCTAGGGCTGGTTTTAGCAAGTTTGCCGCGTCGCTGCCGCCCGCTTGGTTACCACCGCCAACAAGGGTGTGTGCTTCATCGATGAAAAGAATGATAGGGGTTGGCGAGTTTTTCACTTCATCCAATACTGCGTTTAGGCGTTTTTCGAATTCGCCTTTTACGCTTGCACCAGCTTGCAGAAGACCCATGTCCAGGCCGTAAAGCTCAACACCTTTGAGGTTGTCTGGTACGTCACCTTGTACAATCTTAAGTGCCAAGCCTTCTACTACTGCGGTTTTACCAACGCCCGGTTCACCAACAGCAATAGGGTTGTTTTTACGGCGACGAGCAAGGATGTCCACGATTTGGCGGATTTCTTGGTCGCGGCAGAAAACAGGGTCGATTTCGCCTTTGCGTGCTTTACCAGTGAAGTCGGTTGTGAACTTGCTCAGTGCTGAACCATCTTCACGAGCTTGTGTTTTTTCTGAAGTAGCAACTTGCGCCTCAATAGAGTGGCTTGTTAGCTCTGCAAAGTTACGCTTAAGGCTGTCAGGGTTTACCGCTTCAAGGATAGAGGCGTAACCATGTTGGCCGTAACGGAGAGGGTTGCTAACAAGAGTAAGGAGCAGGGCACCAGAGCGGATTTGTGTTTCGGATAGATCTAAAGAAGAAACCAGCCAACTTTCTTGCAACCATTCGATTAATAAAGCAGAAAAAACAGGTTTGCTGCCATTTCCTTTGGCGTTGGTGTCGAGTGTGGATCGAACCGATTGTCTTAATAAGTTCTCAGAACAATCAAAATGACTCAATAAGACGTCAAAATCACTATTTGGCCTTTCTAATAGACTCAGTAAATAATGCTCAATTTGAACTTCGTTTGCTTTTTCAGAGACTGCAAGTGCAGCGGCGTCTTCTAATGCTACTTTTGCAATCGGGTGTAGACGCTGAATTAATGAAGAAAGGTTTATATTTATCATAGCCATTTTATTCTTTAGAGGAAAAGAGGTAGCGGCTATTATACTAAAAGTAATTGCGTTCTTTTTTTATCAAGATATTTTGACTATCGTTTGTTGGTTATTTTTAATGATTATTGTGACATTAATGTTTGTGGTTATTTTAATGGCGTTGTTATTCTAAATTAATTGATAGTAAAAGTGTCGGATTTATTAGTTTTAATGACTTTATTTACACGGTTTTATATGGTTATTTTCACTTTTTAAAGTTAGAACAATTTATTATTATCTTAATCCAACTTTTTGGTTTTTTATCCAATAAATTGTACTCAATATATTAGTGAACAATGCCTGGTATTACTTAAGTTGTTGTTTTTGTTTGATTTTTAAAGTTGGCACGGACTTTGATTATACCAACTAGTCGCGGTGATAAGCGATTTGGTGATTTAAACAAAACAGATTTTAGAAAAGGAAATAGCGATGCCAACTCCAGCATATATGTCTATCCAAGGTGAGACTCAAGGCCATATTACTAAAGATACTTACTCTGCAGATTCAGTAGGTAACACATGGCAAGAAGCTCACGTTGATGAGTTCCTAGTACAAGAACTTGATCACGTGCTAACAGTTCCACGTGATCCACAAAGTGGTCAGCCAACTGGTCAACGTGTACACCGTCCACTTGTTGTAACTAAAGTTCAAGATCGCTCATCTCCACTACTATTCAACGCACTAGTATCTGGCGAAAAACTTCCTGAGTGTGTGATCCGCTTCTACCGCACTTCAGTTCAAGGTAAACAAGAGCACTACTACTCAATCAAATTGATTGATGCGCTACTTGTCGATATCCAAACTCGTATGAACCACTGTCAAGACGCAGCAACAGCTGACCGCGTGACAGAAGAAGTGCTTAAGTTCACTTACCGTGCGATCGAAGTAACTCACGAAAACTGTGGTACTGCGGGTAACGACGACTGGCGTGCTCCACGCGAAGCTTAATTGCTCGTTGCGTAAAGATTCAGGGCCAACGATTGTTGGCCCTAATTCGATTATTTGTATCAGGTAAAAGATATGGTGAATGACGTAGAATTTAAATTTGAAGTGCCTGGATGTGGGCATGAATTTCGGGTCGAGAGCTTTCATGTTCATGAAGAGTTATCTAAGCCTTTCCACATCAATCTCTCATTACTTTCACTTGATCCAGATATCTCGTTCGATGAGTTAATACGTAAAGCAGGAACATTGACACTTTACGGACAAGGTGTTGGGGCTGCGCGTGTGTTCAACGGCGTGGTGAATGAAGTTCGTTACTTAGGGACTGGGCGTCGTTTTTCTCGTTATCAATTAGTCTTGGTTCCTCAAGCTTGGTTCTTATCTCAGCGCCAAGATTGTCGTATTTTCCAGCAAAAGTCAGCGCAAGACATCATCACAGAAGTACTCGATGATGGGGCAGTCACCGATTACCGATTTGAAGTGTCGGGTACTTATCCTCCAAAAGAATACGTTCTGCAATACCGTGAGTCTGACTTGCACTTCGTGCAGCGTATGATGGCTGAACACGGTATGTGGTATTACTTTGACCATAGCGATTCAAATCATACGATGGTCATTGTCGACAGTAATGACGCGATTGCACCTTTGATAAGCTCGCCACTAAATGCTTCTTACATTGGGCCGATTGTTTATCATGCCGATGGTGGCGGTGTTGCCGATCGCGAACATATCTCTGATCTCGAGTTAGTTAACCGCGTTAGAACGGGACAGGTTACGTACACAGATTACAACTACGAACACCCTAAAATTCCACAAGAGATGACACAGGCTGGCGAGCTAGACCAAGATCTCAAGCAGTTTGATTATCCTGGACGATACGTCGACCCGCTGATGGGGCAGGTGAGAACCACGGAGTGGATGTCGGAACACATAGTCGATAATCAACAAGTGGAAGCAACGAGTGACGTAATGCGCTTAGCATCTGGTTACAGCTTTAACGTCAGTGACCACCCGCGTTCTGAGATTAACCGCGATTACCTCATGTTGTCTGTAATGCACACAGGTCAAGATCCGCAAGTGCATGAAGATGAAGCGAGTGGTATGCCAACTACTTACTACAACCAGTTCTCATGTATTCCACGTGATGTGGTATTTAAAGCGCCTAAACTAGCAGCACCAGTGGTTGATGGCCCGCAAACGGCGGTTGTTGTAGGACCAGAAGGTGAAGAGATTTACACCGACAAGCTTGGTCGAGTGAAAGTACAGTTCCATTGGGATCGCTACGGTGATAACAACGAGCATTCAAGCTGTTGGATTCGTGTAAGCCAATCCATGGCGGCGCCAACATGGGGCGCAGTTTATTTGCCGCGTATTGGCCACGAAGTCGTAGTAACTTTCCTTGAGGGGGACCCAGATCGTCCGTTAGTTACGGGCGCAGTTTACAACGGTTTGCATTTCCCACCGTACTCTTTGCCAGAAAACAAAACTCGTACCACGTTCCGCACGCAAACGCACAAAGGAACAGGTTACAACGAGTTGAGTTTTGAAGACGAAGCGAACCAAGAAGAAGTCTATATTCACGCTCAAAAAGACATGTCGACCAAGGTGCTCAACAACCGTTACCGTGATATCGGTCAAGATGAATTCTTGAAGGTTGCACGTCACCAAACGAATGAAGTTCATGGTGACCATAAAGAAACCATTCATGGGCATAAAACGACACAGGTAAACAGTACGTTTACCGAGACAGTCGAGCAAGACGTTACCGTTACATACAACGCGAACGAAGCCCAGTATGTGAAAAACAATTCTGACTTAGAAATTGGTGATAACCGTACGACTAAGATCGGTAAAAATGATGACTTAGATATTGGCGAAAACAGTAACCTTACTATCGGTGCGTCTAAGAGTTCAGATATTGGTGCGGATGATAACCAGACGGTTGGTGGCAACTTAACGGTATCAGTGAAAGGGAATACCGCTTATAAAGCTGATGGTGCAACGCAAATTATCAGTGGCGACAAGATTGTATTGAAAACGGGTGGTTCCTCTTTAGTGATGAACAGTGATGGTTCAATAAAGTTATCAGGCTCGGCTATTACGATCGAAGGCAGTGACAAAGTCGTCGTGAAAGGTGGCAACGTAGTGGTTAACTAACAATGGAAAAACAACCTCTTACAACAGAAGTAATATCAAAGCAGCAAGCCGAATCAACGGCTTGCTTTTCGCGTTTTGGAAGAATAGTGGCTATCAATGAGTCTACGGGCAGTGTGCGAGTTGATTTTGATGGTAACCCATTTAAGCAGCCACTCACTGCGAGACTAGGACGTGGCTTTCGTCGTTCTGAGCTGCAAATGGCTATCGATAATCGATTAAGTTGTCGAGTTGAATTTTTGAACGACGACTTAAGCTTGCCTCTTGTGACGGACATTTTCTTCTCCATTCTGGATGACTCTGACGAGTTTGTATTGCGAGCGAAGAAGATGGTTATCGAGACAGAACAAGAGTTGGTAGTCAAAAGTGGTGAGACAGAAACTCGCTATAGCGGGCGCGATGGACGAATTACCACTAAAGCGAAGTACGTCACTTCTCAAGCAGAAAAAGCACAAAAAATTCAAGGCGGAACGATCGCAATTAACTAATTACCTAGCATTAGCTAATTTACGTCGAGTTAGCTAATTACTTTGTATTAACTAATTGCAATCGCGTTATGGCACGCTAATAACGGATAACTAGATGCGACAAAGAATCGGTGTCGAGCACCTAAAGGCACCCATAACCAATCAAGAAGTCGAAGGCGCGTTAGCAAAAGCTGATCGCGCTGTGAATGACCTTTCCCAGTTGCCAGTAACATGGCTGGATTTCTGTAATGAAAAGCTGTCCATTGCTTCTGAAAGTATCGGGTTTTTAATCAGGCAGCGAGTTCAAATTCACAAAAGGGGTTATCCAAGTCGTGAGTTGGCGTATCTCAAGCTGATCGAACGCCAAATTGAAGAACTGAAGCAGGTGTACTTGTCGTTTTATCGGCTAGCACCGGGGTTGATTCATCAGTTAAGAGGCCAGGAGCCAGAAATCTACAGCTGGCTGATGCTACAGGGCGAGTTGGGCTCAGAGTTGGATAACCTTTTGTGCGGATTGAGTTTACTCGAAGATATTGACGCTAAAACCGCAATGGTCATTGCCGTACAATCTCCGGTTGAATCTATGGATAGCACGCTTTCGGAGCTTATTGAGGGCAATGCGACATCCAGTGCGTTTTACTTTGAATGCTTACGTGTACGTCAAACATTAAGTGTTTCTCTCATCAAGCGCTGGCACAAAGCCAGCATCATTAGCTCTCAAGTTGCTTTGCCACTGCTCGTTTTACAAGACGTAAAAGAGGGGATTGATTGGCTTAATGACAATGCAGGCAGCGAACAATATCTATTTGAACGTTTGATTACCAAACGTGACAGAGGCACTTGGTTCCGTCAGTGCTTTGGCATCGAACCAAATAGATTACCATCAGCGCAAGTGCTCACTTACGCCAAGTTGCTTGAGTTAAAAGAGTTTGAGGCGTTTGATATCTCTTCTTCATTAGCACCTGTTGATTTTGCGCTGAGTGGTGATTGGAAACTGGTGCCCCAAATCATCGAGCACTTGGAAAGTCTGGAGGAAGCTGAAGGTGAAATTTGGCTTCAAGCCTTGTATGTCGTCTACGGAAAGCTTCTTCCTCTGACTCCGCAAGATGTTGGTGTCGAGTATGAATGGGAAGAGATCGTCGATCTGCTCAATGAGTGGGTGGAAGATGAAAAATATATCCAAAATCTACCAAGCCGCTTGGGTTACGCATTGAGCTTCGAGTCTACGTTAGCTGCGATGCAAGATTCTAACGTTGATGTGCTGTTCCGCGACTGGCTATGGCGCCAAATCTGTATTCAATCCAGAGCCTACGTGCCTTGGGATATGGCAATGCCGATTCATCAACAAGACTGGAACTTTAACAATTTAAAGGCCGCACCTTCTGCGAGCGAACGATTCAACTTAAGGAATAGCAATGCAGTTATGGGATATTGAGGCGCACCCTGAGCTATCACTTAAAGGTCGTTTTCAACGTGACGAAAACGGCGATGAAGTGTGGGTTGTGGTCGCCAAACGCACATGGCAATTCGATGGTGTGGTTTGGCACGAATTAGGTGAAAGTGAAATCTTCGATGATCCCCAATATTTGGGCGAAGAAGGCTTCTCTGCGATGAAAGTTGACCACGAGTTCGCGTATACCAAAGACAACACAGATGTACTTGTTTACGGCAAAGCGCGCAGTTACGCGAAAAAGCCAGTGACATACCAAGAGTGTCGCGTGTTGATTGATGGTCATATCGATAAGATTCTCGCTATTCACGGGGAACGCGTATGGGTTGAGCATGCTGGCAGTATCACGCTGAGCAATCCAGTCCCATTTATTGAAAAAGACATTGATTACACTTGCGCGGTAGGCGGTGATTTACGTAACCGAATAGGTGGTGGGGTTGCCGACTCCAACAAAGAATTGCTTGAACAGAAAGTACCCTCGATTTTTTATCCCCGAGAGGACTGGAGTGCCGCCGCGAAAAAGCTACGCGTTGCGGGGTTCGGGCCTGTGCCTCCGTTCTTTGAGTCGCGCCAGAAGCTGGCCGGCACGTTCGATGACGATTGGATTGAGAATCGCAAGCCAATGTTGCCACTCGATTTTGATAAGCGGTTCTTCCAAAGCGCGCCTATTGATCAACAGTGCAAAGGCTTCCTTCGTGGGGGGGAGCGTTTGATGATGAGTGGTTTTTGTCATGATGACACGCTTTCATTTCGAATTCCTAAAGAAAAATACCGTGCGATCGCGACGTTCAAAGATCAAAGTTATCAAGCTGATATGGCGATGTACACCTTATTCGTTGATGCGGAAAAGAAAACTATATCAATCAGTTACACCGCTGCGTTTCCTTGTCAGGGCAAGGAGCATTTGTTGGTGTCGACATCCATCACTAAGTTGGAAGAGGTAAGCGAGCATGCATAATTCAACAGGCCGTTACGTGCTAGGGATGGAAGTGATGACGCCAACCGGTATGAATTTAGATATTGCTAGTGCAGTTTCGTATGCTGATTTAGGAAGATTCGACCAATGTGTAGGGGATGATGGTATCGAGCGTTTTACTTACGCCAAAATCGAATACACCAAAGAAAGTGAGCAGTTTGAAAAAACGTGTGAGTTAATCACCCACTTGCTTGATTCATTGTTAGCGCAGTTACCACGTTCATTGAGACCAATACCTTTGCTTATAGCGGTGCCTGTGTCTGTTTCTCTAGTAAAGGTGCAAGAATGGCTTGGTGAAAGTAACTATGCTGAATTTCTCTCTGTGGTGAATGCTGTTCATGCCAGTGGGCCTAGTTTCGTTCTCCAGGCCATGAAATCATTGGATAAATATGATGCTATGATGTGTATCAGTGTCGATTCCTTGGTGAGTTCGATGCAAACACTCATCGACGATGCGATGGTAATGAGTACCAATAATCCATGGGGCGTTATTCCGAGCGAGGGTGGGGCGGGTTTAATTCTTTGTCGAAAAAACACCGTAGAAACATTGAAACTTAAGCCTCAAGCGCAGCTTGGCTACATTGATACGGAATTAAACACTTCAGACCGAAGAGGCATGTTTCGACTTGTTCAACGTGCGACTAAAAAGCTCGATTCATTTGGTGAAGTGTATTCCGATATGACGAACCTGCGCATGCATTCGGAAGATTACGGCTTTGCTCTGGGGGCGAAAGCAGAACGATTCACGAACCCAGAACAACCGCAGCTTATCAATGAGTTGTGGGGCACAATGGGCAGTTGTTCTTCTCTCGCTTTAATTGCCTTTGCGGTCAGAGAGCACCACTTTAAGCAACCAACTACGTTGTTAATGTTCGACTTTCATGGTGACAAAGGAGTTCTCCAATTACTGCAATGTTAGTGGGCACTCATCGATCAAATGGCAATGAAAATATACTCATATTATTAGGTTGAAGTTTGTAACACGAAAAAGCGTATAACTCATGCAGTGAAAGCGTAAGTAAAAAGGTCTAATAAGTTAGTAATAATAACTAAAATAATAGGCTTACTGTTTGTTTTAAATACCAACCTTGATACAAGTACGTTCAAGAAAATATTATTCAACTCTAATAATATTTATTCTATGAAAGAGTACTAAGTGTCTAATAATCAGAGTACAGCCAAAGGATATATCGATCAGTTGGTTGTTAAAGCTATTGAGAAAAAGAAACTGAATGAGCAAAGGCTAGCAGAAAAAAATAAGCCGAAGCTTGAGTACGTGCTTTTTTCACAGTTTGATGTATTAGACAAGCTTCCTTCTAAAAATGGTAAGACAACGGTTTACCATCTTGCAAAAAAAGGGCAGCCAGAGAAGCAAATCTGTTGCAAAGTTATCAATGATGACTCGCCAGAATTTGCGAGCAAAATGTTGATTAACGAAGCGAGCAGGCTGGAGCTTTCTCAACACCCTAGCGTGGCTAACTTTGTAAAAATCGGCAACGAATTCGAACGCCCATATTTGATGTACGAGTGGATCCAAGGTGAATCACTGGCAGAAAAAATGGAGCGTCATTCTTCTAAAGGCTTCCGCCACGACCACATCGCTTGGTTGGTGTATCAACTCGCTGGCGCTCTAGAGTTTATGCATACAAGAGGTATCTGCCATCTTGATATTAAACCATCTAACGTATTAGTGAGTGAAGGCGATTACGTTAAGCTCATTGATTTCGGCGCTGCTCGTTACATTGGAGAGACAGAACCTTACGCAGAAGCAAGCTTGAGCTACGCTTCCCCTCTTTATATAGAAACTGGCATCGCGGAACCGCAAGATGATGTTTACTCTCTCGCTTTGCTCGCTGGACACCTATTTTTAGGATCAATATTTGGTGATGCTTGGAATAAGCAGTTAAAAGATCGAAAGCGTCCGGCTTTGATCCCGGCTCATATTTGGAAATTGCTGAAAGAAGTCATCAACAAACCAAGAGGGCATGGCTATACCGCTATTTCTTTTGCTCAACAGTTAGCGCGAATCGATACGCAATCAATTAGCTCAAATTCTAACGCACCAATTTTCAGTAGCTTGCGTAACGCGGACTTGCTGCTTACACACTGTAAGCCAAATGATAAAACGGCGTATGGTCGCTTTAAAATATTAGAGGCGAGCTTAGTGTTGAGTGTGCTGGCAACAGCAGGAAGTTATTTGTATCAACAGAATAAAGATCAATTGGATGCCATTTTTTCCCGAGGTGTCACTACTGTAACTCACGTTATTACGCCCTCTGAAACGGCTTCTTTTTTGGCTCAGCCTCCATGGAAAATCAAAGAAGAATTGTCTCAAGCTACTCAGAGTATTGATATGACAGAAGCTTATCGAACAGCATATCAAGCTCAGCAGTTAAGCCTCTCGAATTTATATGAAGAAAAACAGGCTCAGTTAACGTCGTATCAATCGTTAGCGGATGGCTTACCAATGGCATTAGTCGAATTACGTAAGGAGCTTGTCACCTTGCGAGAAACCCTTGTTCGTGACGGTGCTCTGTTTCCATATGCGGATGAGGCGTTGACTAAAGTGATGTCTGGGTTAAATGTCGCGTCTATCGATTCCATGAAAGTATCTGCCATAGCTGGCAGTCGAGATAAGCAGATTGCTCGCTTAATTTTAGATGGTGAAGCTAAGCTCGCAGAAAATGAAATGAAAGAGGCATGGTTGTTAAACCAGTCACAAGCCTATTTTTACAACCAAATCTTACCAAAGGCTGTGATGGAAAATATTAATGACTCCATCGATAAACATGCAGAGGCGCACTTTTACACCAAAGCAATTGAAGAAGCCGAATTAGCCAAAGCCTACTTCGGTAATACGCCAGAACTAGACAAAAAAATAAAGGATTTAATCGTCGCAAGAAGCGAATTTATTTTGTTTAGCACCGTGATGGAGCAATCCGTTTACGACAAACAAAAGCTACATGAATCCCTTGCCGATTTAGAACGGAATGCACCAAGTAAATTTACAGAAATCACGAAAATTCTAGATAGCATGGCGTCGGATGCGATTGAGCAGAGCCATCGATTATCTAAGCCAGCAAATGGCGCAATTGCGGTAGCGCGTGCGTTGAGAGATTACTTGACTGAAGGAGACGTGAATTTTGTCCAACATTGATATCGATCGTCTGCTTAATCCTATTTCTGATGAATCTCCAGTGGGAAACGATGCCCGTTACGAGTTTTGCTATGAAATGATGGAGTCCGAAGTGAAGAAATTCGGTTCCTTGTTTGGCGAAACAGTAGATTGGAGCGTGGTAAAAACGCACGCGACTGAAGTTCTAGAGCACCACAGTAAAGACTTAAAAGCCATTTGTTACCTCGTTCGCGCGCTAACAGAAGAGTTTGGTCTGCAAGGCTTTGAACAAGGTCTAAAGCTGCTTAGTGAGGCGTTAAGTCGCTTTGGCGTTGAATTGTATCCTTCGCGAAAGCGGGGTCGAGATGGCGCGGTCGAATGGTTGAACCATCAGTTTAAACTGGTCAGCAGCAAGTTAGCGAAAAGCGCTCAGTCATGGGATTTGGTATCAAACTGCATTTCGACTATTGAAGAAGTGCAGCGCCAGTACGACGAGGTTTACCAAGACTCAGAAGCGGATTTCTTTGAGATTCGCACTCAACTCAATGTCTTATCTCAACAAGCGGTGGCTGATGAGCAGAGCGATGATGCAGTCGTTAACGTCGAACAAGCGGCGCCTGCACCAGCTACGCAGCCTGCTGCCGAAGAAACGCCAGCGCAGAGTGAAGTGCAAACCGCACCGGTGAAGGCGGTTCCGCCGGCCCCTAAACCTGCGCCAGTTAAGAAAGCGGTAGTAAAAGAAGTCGATGTCGATACGGACTTCTCTTCGCCGACGGCTTCTAAGCGCACCTTGAAGAAGGTTGCGGAAGTCATGCTTCATGCGAACCCAAGTGATCCGCTGGCTTACCGGATTTATCGTCATCTGACTTGGGATGACATTGATGGTCTACCCGACCACCAAAATAATCAAACGCCTTTGAGCTTGGCAGTGTCGTCCGATCAACAAGCGGAATACCGAGATAAAGCTGACCAAGAAAGCGACATCGACACCATTAAGCGTTTGGAGCGCACATTAACGGATGCGCCGTTTTGGCTGACGGGCCATTACTTCGTGTATTCGATGCTTAATAACTTGGGCTTTGATGATGCAGCGCTTGCTGTGAAACAAGAAGTGACGCGTTTTGTTGAATCGCTAGAGGGCATCGAGCACCTCTCATTTAAGAATTCTATACCATTTGCAGATGAAGCGACCTTGAGCTGGTTATCGACTCAAGATACTACTTCTTCGACTTCTCAACCCGTTGTTCAAACGGTTGTGATTTCGCAGGAAGACTCGCTGCCAAT
Source organism: Vibrio sp. Vb1729 (assembly GCF_033338655.1). Taxonomy (NCBI): domain Bacteria; kingdom Pseudomonadati; phylum Pseudomonadota; class Gammaproteobacteria; order Vibrionales; family Vibrionaceae; genus Vibrio; species Vibrio sp. Vb1729. The sequence continues at coordinate 466,314 of NZ_JAWOTB010000011.1, forward strand.
GGAGGATATCACTCTAGAAAATCTAGGGGAATGTGCCGCAGAGCTTGCCCGCAAACTTGAGCTGGATAGCTCGGGACGTGGGCAGTTCATGCTGTATTTGCAATTGATAGCAGCTTACCAGTCTGTTGGATTATACCCGTTGTGTTTGCCGTATCTTGAGAAGGGGTGGGAAGTACAAAAAGCGTTTAATCTCGCGAGCTGGGAACCCCACTTATCGTCACAGTTAGAAGACCTAATTCGAAAAACACTCCATCGGTTATTTGGAAGCAAGGATCTTCTACCTGAGAAGTATGAAGAGTGGAAAGCAATTTACGACTAATTAAAGAGTTAGATAAGGAACGAATTATGTCACGTGACGGCTCGGTGGCTCCTAAAGAGCGAATTAATATCCGTTATGTTCCAGCAACTGGCGATACGCAAGAAGACGTAGAGCTGCCGCTAAGCATGATGGTAGTTGGCGACTTTACTGCGCGTGCAGATGAGACACCAATTGAAGAACGTACTCCAATTAACATCGACAAAGACAACTTTAACGAAGTGCTAGAGGGCATGTCTCCAAACGTTAAAGTCAACGTTGAAAACCGTCTTTCTGATGAAGAAGGCGGCCAGATTGGTGTTGATCTGACCTTCCAAAACATGAAGGACTTCTCTCCTGAAGCGATCGCGAAAAGTGTACCTGAACTAAACAGCCTACTTGAGCTTCGCGAAGCCTTGGTTGCACTTAAAGGTCCTCTAGGAAACGTTCCTGCGTTCCGTAAGAAGATCGCATCGGTTCTTCAAGATGAAGAAGCGAGAAAGAAACTGTTGGATGAACTAAGCATTGGCAACGACCAAGACGCGAAAGAAGAGTAAGGGATATCATGTCTGCAGAAGCACAAGCGCCAGAACAAGAAGCAGCCTTAGTTGAATCAGGCTCACTTCTGGATAGCATTCTTAACGAAACACGTTTAAAGCCAAGTGATGAAGGTTTTGACGTTGCAAAACGCGGCGTAGAAGCATTCATCAGTGAGCTACTAAGCAGTTCGAACACAGAGAAAGTCGACCAATCTCTGGTTGATCTGATGATCTCTGAAATCGACCAAAAATTGTCTAAGCAAGTTGATGCAATTCTTCATAACGAAGAAGTTCAAGCGATTGAATCAACGTGGCGTGGCCTTAAGTACCTGGTTGATCACACTGACTTCCGCGAGAACATTCAAATCGAACTGATCTCTGCGAAGAAAGACGAAGTTCTTGATGACTTCGAAGACGCTCCAGAGGTGGTGAAGTCTGGCCTGTACAAGCAAATCTACACACGTGAATACGGGCAGTTCGGTGGTAAACCTGTTGGCGCCGTCATTTGTGATTACGCTATGTCAGCTTCGTCGCCTGACATCAAATTGATGGAATACATGGCTAACGTAGGTGCAATGTCTCACGCACCATTCATCACGTCTGCATCGGCTAAATTCTTTGGCCTAGACAGCTACGAAGAGCTGCCAAACCTAAAAGATCTGAAGTCTGTATTTGAAGGTCCACAGTACGCGAAATGGCGTGGTCTGCGTGAGCACGAAGATGCACGTTACCTAGGTCTATGTACATCTCGCTTTATGCTACGTACGCCTTACTCTGTTGAAGACAACCCAATTAAGGCGTTTGACTACGATGAGCAAGTGACAGACAGCCATGATAACTACCTATGGGGTAACTCAGCGTACGCGATGGCGTCTAAGATCAGTGAATCATTTGCTAAGTACCGTTGGTGTCCGAACATTATTGGCCCTCAAAGCGGTGGTACTGTACAAGATCTACCGGTTTACAACTTTGAAGCTATGGGTCAAATCGAGACTAAGATCCCAACCGAGATCCTGGTTTCTGACCGTCGTGAGTACGAGCTAGCGGAAGAAGGCTTCATTGCGCTAACCATGCGTAAAGGTTCTGACAACGCGGCGTTCTTCTCTGCAAACTCTGTTCAAAAACCAAAAGTGTTTGCGAACACGCCGGAAGGCAAACAAGCCGAGATGAATTACAAGCTAGGTACTCAGCTTCCTTACATGTTCATTATCAACCGTTTAGCGCACTACATCAAAGTGCTACAGCGTGAGCAAATTGGTTCTTGGAAAGAGCGTTCTGACCTAGAAATCGAATTGAACAAGTGGATTCGTCAATACGTTTCTGACCAGGAGAACCCGCCAGCGGAAGTTCGTGGTCGCCGCCCACTTCGCGCTGCGAAGGTTGAAGTATCAGACGTAGAAGGCGATCCAGGCTGGTACAAAGTATCGATGTCTGTACGTCCTCACTTCAAGTACATGGGCGCCAGCTTCGACTTGTCTCTAGTTGGTAAGCTAGACCAATAACCCATTACTGAAACCATCAAGCAGCCAGTGAAGACTGGCTGCTTTTTTCGTAGGACCGCATATGGAAAAAGGTTACCGTCTTTTAGAGCGGATCGAGCTAGGAGAACCAAAAAACTGCTACGAGAAAGTGGTGTCTCATAAGCATTTGATTGAATCCATTCACTCGCATCTCGCTGACTTGTTGAATACGCACTCCGGCAACGCAATGATCGACAATGAGTATGGTCTGCCAGATTTTAACGACGTACTTTCTAACAACACAAACCTCGTTCGCCATATTCAAAAAAACATCACGTCAACCATAGAGCGCTTTGAGCCCCGACTGCTTAATGTCGAGGTTCATTACCGTGAAGACCACCATAATCCATTACAACTCGGCTTTGGTATTCGCGGCGAAGTTTCCCATAACGGCGGTAAAGTCCCAATGTCGATCGATGTCTACATGGGAACCGACGGCCAATTTAACGTTTAGTAGGTGCCACTTGAGTAACAGTAAATACTTTCAAGATGAACTCACGTATTTACGCGAGTCGGGTAGTGAGTTTGCCAAATATCATCCGAAGTTAACTCACTTTCTCTCTGAAGGAACTTTTGATCCAGATGTCGAACGATTGCTGGAAGGTTTTGCTTTTTTGACCGGACGCATCCGCGAAAAGATTGACGATGAACTTCCTGAGCTAACGCAATCTCTGATGACTTTGCTGTGGCCACATTACATGCGTTCGATCCCGTCTTTGTGCATTAGCGAACTAAAACCGCATACCGGAAGTGTTACTGAGAAAACCGTGGTGAAACGTGGTGCGGAAATGGCCAGCGAGCAGGTAGAAGGCACGCAGTGTTTGTTCCGTACTTGTTATGACGTCAATCTATACCCAATTACGATTACTAACATTGAACAAACTAACAGCCGCACCAGTTCGATGATTGATGTGACGTTATCGACGGAGCATGGCCTTGAGCTGTCTCGGATAGGTTTAGACACGCTGCGATTGCACCTGCATGGTGAGATTCATATTACTCGCACTGTCTTCTTATGGCTGTTCCGTTATCTAGATTACGTCGAGCTAGATGTTGGTGGTGGCTACAAACACCGCCTAGGGCCAGAATACGTTAAGCCAGTGGGGCATGAAGAAGACGAAGCGCTGCTGCCTTACAGTAAAAACTCCTTCGCAGGTTACCGCTTGCTGCAAGAATTCTTCTCTTTGCCAGATAAGTTCATGTTCTTCGACATCAAGGGTTTAGAGTGGTTAAAAGGCATTCCCCAACGCAGTACGGTCAAAATCAAATTCCACTTTAAGCGTGCTTTGCCTTCAGAAGTGGTGCTTAAAGATAAACACTTAAGGTTGCACTGCACACCTGCCGTCAACTTGTTTGAAAAAGACGGCGATCCAATCCGTTTAGAGCATCGACGAAACGAGTACAAGGTGCGTCCACAAAGTAACACTCAGGAGCATTACGAGGTTTATTCCATTGAGCAAGTGGAGAGCTGGAGTAAAGACGAGCGTCGCCGAAAACCACTGATTGAATTTGAATCGTTTGAGCACCAAATCAACCAGCGTGATAAGCGAGAGTTCTACAAATCCAAAGTGGGCGAGCGAGTAAGCGGAAGAGGGTTAGAGCGCTATATCTCATTCCATACTCACAATGGCGACATCGCGGATTTAGGGACTGAAACAGTATTGATGAAACTGCAATGCAGTAACGCGGACTTAGCGGAGCGCCTGTCAGTAGGAGACATCACGTACGCGACGCACAAATCGCCAACGTATGCGACGTTTAAAAACATTACTAAGCCAACACAGTCAGTAAGTCCTCAGGTTAATGGTGAGCTTCAATGGCAGTTGATTGCCAACATGTCGCTCAACTACTTGTCTTTGGCCAATATCGATGTGTTGAAAGTGTTGCTCTCGACTTATGATTTCCACTCTCGAGTCGATAGACAAGCCCACCGCGCGTCGATTCATCGACTTGATGGCATTATTTCTTCAGAGATGAAACCAATCGATCGCGTATTTCGTGGTGTATCTGTGCGTGGTAACCAATTCAAGCTCGTGACGGACTCTAAGTTCTTCGTAAATGAAGGCGATATGTTCCTTATGGCCACGGTATTGAATGAATTTATCCGTTTGTATTCGAGTGTGAACTCCTTTACCGAACTAGAGGTGTTCGATGAAGCGACGGGCGAGGTTTACAACTGGGCAAGCCTAATCGGGCAGCAGACGATACTATGATTAACACACTTTCTGATAAGTCGAATGAGTTTAGTTTCTACCAAGCGGTGTTGCTGTTAGAGAAACACTACCAGCTGGAGCCAAACTCAAATTTTGTTGCCGTGGGCGAGAACAAATACTTTCACCAAGAGCGAATTGAGTTCAGCGTGTCGCCAAACCTGTGCTTTCCAAAGAGTGATATGGACTTTATTACTCATATGGAAAGAAACGGACAGCAATATTCACGTATTGAGACGAACTTTCTTGGCTTGCATGGTTCAAGCTCGCCCCTACCTGCGTCTTACACTGAGAAACTCGTCGGTCGTGATCCCGATGATAACCCAGTGAAGGATTTCTTCGACTTTTTCCACAACCGCTATACAAGCTTACTGTATCGTGTTTGGAAGAAATACCGATATCACGTGCAGTACAAAAGCGGGGCAAGCGATGCGTTTTCTGGGCGCATACTGCATTTGGCTGGTCTCTCTAGCGTTATGCAAGATTGCGAAGTCGCGGAGTTAGATCGAGCGAAAGTTCTGTCTTACGTGAACCAGTTATCTACGCGTACACGTTCACCTAAGCTTATTTCCGGTATTGTTTCACACTACTTTTCACTGCCGAATGTGCGAATCGAAGAATGGGTTTATCGGCGGGTCGAGATTGCAGAAAGCCAACGCAACAAACTCAACCGCTCCAATTGTGTATTGGGGCAAAGCTTACACTTGGGACAAAGCATTGCGGATTTGAACGGCAAGTTTAACTTGTGTATCGACAACATCGATTTTGAAACGTTTAAGCAGTTTTCCTACGATGGTGAGTTACATAAGACGCTGGTGGGCTTGATGCGCTTTATTCTGCGTGACCCAATGTCGTGGGACCTAAAGTTGACAGTTAACTTAGACAGTATTCCAGAAAACAAACTGGGTAATGGAGAAGGGAACCAACTAGGTCAAACCTTCTGGCTTGGCAACCCAGGTGATAAAGACGCCAAAATTCGACTTATCGGAAGCATATAAGAAAGCCGCTCAACGAGCGGCCCTTTATGTTTTCCTCAAAGAGGTCAGAAAAGCTTAACGACTGATCGGCTGATGCAGTACAACGGTAGTATCAAGCCTTTGAATGCCGTTAAATGATTCAATTTCATTACAAAGATGATGAATAGACTGCAGGTCGGGCGCTTCAATTAGGGCAATAATATCAAAGTTGCCACCAACAACGCTCGTTAAGCGAACCTCAGGGATTTCTTTAAGTGCATTCGTTACATCATTCTTCTTACCCTTTTCACAAGAGATCAGTAGATAACTAGCGGCTTTTCGCCCTTCATTTTCTACACGAATCTGTGCGGTATAGCCTTTGATAATACCGGTCTTTTCTAAACGATTAATTCTTTCTGCTACTGCTGTTCGAGACAAACCAATGTTTCGGGATAGATTCGCAATCGACTCTCGCCCATTCGATAATAGACTTGAAAGTATTTTTCGATCTAATTTATCTAAACCTTGTAAAGTCATGTTTGAAATCATGTGTTCTGCCTATTTTGTTTTTATATTGTTATTAAATCGACTCTGGGAGCGTAAAGTTATACAGCTCAGCAAGAGTGAATGGGTTTTTCTGTGTCAACGGAGTGATGCGTAAGCTCAAGTCCCTCCCTGACACTTTTATGTCACTGACAAAGCTGCCGTTATGAGTGTTTGTCAAGGTCGAGTCACCTAGCAATCTGTATATCGCCCATTGACCACTCTTATTTAAAACGTGCTGTCTGCCTTCATCGGTTACATCCTGGAGTGTGATACTAATATTGAAGTCACCATTTTGCGGTGGCCATGCCATTTCACGAATGCGGCTTGGACCGTGGTAGTAACTTATATTGGTATCTGCAATTTTTAAGCTCGCTCTAATCGCACTAGAATCAAGATCGAGTACTCTTGCACTAAACGGAATATGAACGCGGTTAGTGCTTTTATTAATTAATGTGTCTCGAATAACGTTATAGTTACGCAGTTGCACTAACAGAGCCGGAGAGATTGGCATCGTCTCGCCATCCACCTGTTTTGGCGTCCACAAATTGGTATCGTAGAACGGTGCAAAATTTTTCTGAATAAATGTGTCTAACAAGCCACCTGAAGCAAACAGTAATTCAAAATCTTCAATTGAGATTTCCTCGGTCGCTGTTAGATCAAATGGGTATCGTCCCAGCCCTATCTCTTTAAACTTGGTGTAAATCTCGCTGTACCATTGGGTTTGAATGCCTTTAGCGGACTCTTTAATCATGACTGACCAGCTTTGTTGAACCACATCTAACAACCAGCTACGAACGGGTTCCGGTGATTTTTGGGCAATCTGTTTAAGTTTGATTAATGGGTCAGCTTCACTGCTGTTCATTCGATGCTGAGCTGCCGCTAGCGCCGCCATTTGCGGGTCAGGTGCATCAGCAATGTCTTTCATATACGTGCGAACACGGCTTAGCGCTGTTACGGTCTCATCCCAAGGAGTAGGGGAGTTTGGTGTTTCACTGACCTGAAGTTGGTTTAATAAGTGAAAAGCTTGTTCAACACGTTTCATCAACAAGTAATCAGGCTTAACTACTTCCTCTACTGCGTCTGATGCGGAGTCTGCCGCTGCCACGAGTTTCGGGTCTAGCTTTGAAATCAGAGCATTTTTTTCACCAACGGGTGAAAATTGTGTGTTGGCATAGACCTGCTTCAGTACGGTTGTCATTGGTGAAGAAGGGCCCGAGATTAAGTCTATCGCGTTCGTTAGATCGCCGACATTGTCATAGTTCTGGACTTTTAGTTCACTCAGCGCATTGCGCCAATTACTGATGTAGTCGTCAGTATATTTTTTACGTACTTCCTCTTTGAAGGCTTCTTGTTCTTCACTAGTAGGAATAACGTGTTGTGACAGACCTAAAACCCAGTTGTCACTGATGACTTGTTGTGACATTAGGTCCACGCGTGGTCGATAAAAAGTGCTAAAACCAGTGGAGGTATAGATCTTATCTACGATCAAGCGTTCGCTATCGATTGGTGTGTTGAACACATTGCTAAACTCAAAACCCACAGCTCGTTGCAGATCTAGGGTTCCTAAATCAATCGAATTTGCTTCGTTTAAAATGCCTGCATAAACGAGATCAACATTCGAATTTGCTAGCAATGAGCGACGTGTTGCGCGAACAAGATCCATATTGATATCAATTGGATCAAACTGTGTGCGAAAGTAAGCGTCCAAATAGCGCATCGCCTGATTGACGACGTCATTTTGGTTGCTCAAGTCGTTCATCATTTGGAGAGTTTGATGACGCAAAAAACGGATATCACGCTTTGTTGGATCGTTTAGCATTAGATACCCCTTCAATAGAGGTAAAGCGCGTGTAAAAGTGTTTTGATTTTGTGTCAGTTGTAGACGGTAACCTTTCTCAATGAGAGGTATCAACTGTTGAGCAACGTCCTTAAGTAATGCTTCGTAAGCGATGCGAGTGCTTTGATCCAAACGGCTAATGTTGAGTGGTAATATCTCTTCATCCAAAGCCTTAGAACCTTTAAGCCACGCCCCATAAGAAGGCTCTATTGCTTTCGTCGCCTTCGCTAAAAGCTCATCGAATCTTGCATCTTGCTCCACTTGTGATTTGTCATCGATACTCAAGAGTTGATTCATCACATGTAAGTTACTGTCTAATGTCGTGAAAAAGAAGTAACTGCCCCCAGTAAGCAGGATAATAGAGCCGAGTATTGCCAAACGGCTTTGTCTCTGAATTAGACGAAGATACGTCTTGTTTTCGCCCGCAAAGTCGCTTTCCGGCAATATTTGTGAATCAATCAGAAAGCGAGAGAAATAAGGCGTTTCTGTTAACTGAGTATGCTCTGACGCGATAATAGGTAAGTTGAAGTAATTACTACAACTTTTTGCAAGTAAATTGTACTTGCGACCGCCTTGCAGACTCGAACTAAAGAAAATCTCACGGATGTCTAGTGAATAGACACCGTTGTTAACATCACATAGACGCTCAAGCACATAGCTGACTTCAGACTGACATAGCTCAAACTGCTTAGGGAAAGCGAGTATTGCTTGTTTCTCATCAATGTCCGTTGAATTAGCGGATGCATCTAGCGCATTACTTTCAAGCACTCTCACTAGATTTCGATAGCTATCGCGGTAGTACTCTACAAATACACCTTTGGCTTCTTTTAGTGGGATAGAGAGGAACTCAACACGTGTCTTGAGAGAGCTAAAGTGCATGTATTCTTTAAAGCCGTCTAACTTGTCTAGCTTTGACATAATCAAATAGATTGGCAATGCTGAAGACGTTTTAGAGTTGATGGTACTCAAGCGCGCCAATAACGACGAAATGGTGTACTCTTTTTGCTCTGGCTCAGAGACGATCATGAACTCGAAATCGGTGAAGAATAGACACCCAGAAAATGGCTTTCGAGGTCGATGATGAATAACTTCTTCAATGAACGTATTCCATAAAGAAGCATCACTGCTTGATACTTCCTGGAACACTAAGCGTTGGTCTGGTTTGATGTACACAGCGCTGTCAGATTCGTACCATTCAAAAAAGTCATTCTTAGCGGTTCTAGTGCGATCCATCGGTTTAATTGCACTAGAATTAAATAAAAATTGACGTCGCCCTGACCCTTTATTACCAAGCATCAGGTAAATTGGTTTCTTGCCTGAGTTAGCAAGAAGAGGCTGGATAACCATAGAAAGTGCTTCTTCCTCGGTTTCCAAATGTTGAGCTTTAGCGTTGTTCTTTTTCTTCAACCATAATGTGAATTGAAAAGTGACGTAAACAATGGCGATAGCACCAAGGGTCAGCCAAAGATAAAGTTGATCGATTTCGTCAAGAAAAAGCAGATAAATAGTGGTGATAATTGCAACCACTAAAAACATCAATATAGTAGAAATCACCACTGGATTTTTAAACAGTTTTTGTTTGAACATAAGCCTAAAACTTCTTTAATTGTATTGTTATTTATTGTCAGTTTTTTCAGCTTGTAGCTGACTCAATTTATATAGGTAGATGTTCAGTAAAAGGGTTGCGCGGTCAATTTCCTTTTGCTGTGAATACTTTTCAGCGTATTCAATACGACCTAAAAGCGGGAATAACGAGTTACTGTATTCGTACGCCTTTTCAGAGTTCTTATCTACATTCTGTCTAGCTACGTTGGCAAACACCGTTCTTGCGTCTGAGAATCGCTTATAAACATCCATAAACTGGTCTTCTAAATGGGCGCTCTGTGTCAAAAAGTTTTGACGTAGCTGCTGTGCAGAAGACGAATCCGGATAGATTGCGATTAATTCATTGGTCAAGCTATCGAGCTCGCTGACGTTACTTACTTTTGCCGAGTCTAAAAACCAGTTATTCATCATAATATCGACACGATTAATGGCCTGCGTTTTCAATGACTGAGCATATTTTTTATTTTCGTAATCTAACGAGGCGACCAAATTTACAAGTTCATTAAGTGAAGCTTGATTAATTTTTTGCTCCAATGTTCGATAACGTTGTTGCTCGTACATGAAATGTGAACATATCGCAGTAACAATCAAACCAATAACGAAGTAGATCATAAATCGACCAGACTTTGCCGGTGATGCTTTCTCTTGGCTATTTAGGTTGGGTGATGACACCGGTGCGGGAGAGGGAGACACATTCACTTTAATTTCAGGTGCCTTCTGCGTTGCTGCAGGAGCGCTAGTGTTGGCTTGTTTTTTCTCGCGTAACTCAGCCGCAATTTGTTGTTCTTTTATCTGCTCAATCCATTGATTCAAAATACGGCGAATGCGACCTAATGACGGCGCTTCAATACCGTAATGAAGACGAAGCTCTTCCTCAATCCTCAAGCATAATTGATGTGCTGCCTCTATCAATGGAAGCTCTTCTGGTAACGCCCGATGCTTATTAATTCGTTTTTCAGTATGCTCTACCATCCATTCAATAGCGCTCATTCGTGCCTTTGACTTTGAATGCTCTGGATACGCGTTGAACCAATATACGACACACACATCAAGTATTGAGTTTAACCCTTCAACAAGGCCTCTTAAGCCGTCGTTATAGGTTGACGCAACGGTAAAGTAACAGCAACAACGTAGGTCTTTCGCTTGGGTACTCAAGATCTTTTTTGAGAGTGTTTGAACCGTTTTCCACGAGACTCTCCCTGTGACTTTATTCAGGTTGTTTATTTGACGTTTAATTTCGTCAAAATCCTCAGAACCATTAGGATTAGAGCCGCTTGGGTTATTTTCATCGATTGGTCTTCGAGCGAAGTCGGTAAAAAACATAAGGAAAGTTCCAACTGATCATATAGAAGTATTAAGTTATATAGGATTTCACTACTGTTATATTAAATTATAAGCAGTGCACATCTGCCGCAATTCTATAGACAAAATAAGCGGATTAGATAATAAAAATTCATTAAAAGAAATTAAATTACTTTTAGTGTGATCTTTGTTCATAATATTAATATCAATAGTTAAGTCTATTTATAAGAAGAAACTTATATATGAAGATAAGAACGTTGATTAAAAAGTAACTAAATTGTTATCGGAGATTACGTTTTGTTCAATTAGCAATCAAATTCTGTTACTTCTATTTAAATAGAAAGATTTACTGTCTCGTCACTTAATCTGTAGTCGGTTCTTTAGTTTTTGTTTGTAGGTAAAACAACCAACCTGATAGTTGAAATGTATTAAATTATAGGTGTTTTTTTAGGCTTATTGAAAAAGAGAATATAATTGATATCTTTCGCCTCTAAGTAGAATATCGGTTTTCCTAGAGGGACGAAATGCTAAAACCAAGTCAAATTGGGCTGATTTCAGCCATGTGTCTATTTTCTTCTGTTGCAATGGCAAAAGGGGAGCGATATGGACTCTCTACCAGTATGTTGACTATCGATAGCATTAAATACGATGAAGGTAAAAGTGGTGAGCAGGATACGCTTAGGTTCGGCTTGGTTCATACTCGTCCTATTGATGAAAACAATAACCGTTGGCGTTGGTGGTTAGGGCTAAACTATCTAGCAGAAGATATTGAAGCGCCAGCAAACGGCTTATATCAAGAAGCGACGAACTATGAACTTCGTGTTGTTCCTCAATATGCGTTGACTTCTTGGAGTGTTTTCACGCCATACGTTGGTGCGGGCTTGTCTGTCGGTTACTCGCAATATTCTAATCGCTGGCAAGTAGACCAAGAGGGCTATCGTTATGAGAGTGTTGAAGACATCGACCAGTTTGAGTTAGGTGCGGTTATGACCCTTGGTACTGCTATAAAGTTAGGCAGTAATCCTGACGCCCATATACAAATTATCCCGCAGGCCTCTTATATCCTTCCGGTTGTAAATGATGGAATTGGTGGGCTTGAACTATCAGTTTCTTTGCTCTTTTGAGGTTCGTAAATGTACTCAAATCAGCTAGTTTTATTTATCTCAAAGTGTCCAGAGGAATACACCGGTGCAAAGCATATTGAAATGCCTGAAAGTGGTGGTTCGATAGGTCGTTCCCCAAGCTGTAGCGTGTCTTTAGCCGATCACAACCGCTTTATATCGGGCACTCATTGTTTGCTCAGCGTGTATGGAGATACCTACTATATAAGTGACGTATCAACTAATGGCACAATGGTAAATGGGAATAAAATACTAAAAAATCAACCCGTTGCGATAGTTGATGGCGACATCATTTCTTTAGGGCAATATGAGATTGGTGTTTCTCTTGAGCACGTTACCTCAACACTAGACATCGCCGCTGATATTGCTCCTGAGCGAGTATCTAGCGATCCTCTGGTTAGTCTAGGAGATGCGGTTGTCGAAGAGGAAGAAAAAGTCGGTGCCTTAGAAGATTTGTTTATGGAGACTAAACAGGATGACATTGATTGTCATGATCCTGTTGCTCACCTTAACTTTTCGATGCAGCGAGATGACGATTACTTAATTCGTGATAATGAGCGTACAGAATCTGAACAACCTAGAACCGTGGAAAGCACGCGTCAGGTGGTCGATGACAGTTTCAGTATATATTCCGAATTCGATCAGCCAAGCCTAATCCCTGAAGACTGGATGGCTGCGGAAACCAAGAGTAACGCATCAGTCAATGATGCATTAGCGCCAGAAAGCGGTAAGGCACATAGAGCCGATATTGCCTCAGCTGAGGTGATGCAACCTGGCACAGTAGCCCCAGATAGCACGATTCAAAGACAACATCGTACGCCTAATGTTACTGAGATGGTCGTAGAGCAGGCTAACACAGGGTCAAAATGGGAAGAGATGACCCAATCTTTTACGCCTTCTCCTAACACTAATCAGCAACTTCAAATACCTACGGCAGAGCACGCGATAAACAGTACGACGAAAGCACAAGTCGATACTGATGCGGCCGTTTGCTCTCAAGATATAGCGCAAGCGTTTTTTGATGGTTTGGGTATTCGAAACTCAGAGTTGATGACAAACGAGGCGCAGTTATTCAAGCAAATGGGCACTTGCTTGCGTTTATGTATTGATAACCTACAGAAAGAGTTGCACGAAGTGGAATCGTTAAAAGATGAGCAGAGTGCGAGTGAGGCTAACTCGAACATTGCAGAGCTAATGCTCACTTTGAATAGTCAGCAATTACTGGCTCCAAATGAACTGGTTGAACAAATGCTCGATGAGCTGAACGACCACCAAGTTATGTTTAACAAAGCACTGAATGAGCTCATTTTAGAACAGTCAGAAACGAACGATCCCGTAGCATTTGCTAACAGGGTCACTAGCCAGTCTTTGTTCTCAACTAAGTCAAAGCTGTGGACCGAATACCTAGATTTCTACACTAATAATCGTCGCCTGCTTAATGAAACATCCTTAAAAGGGCTGATTAAGAAAAACTATAACAAAGTGATTAAGGGAAACCATGCGTAGTATCGCCGTATTACTCGGATTTGCCATGTTGTCCGGTTGTTCCATGTGGGATCAATTTAAAGAGTCCACTGGTATCACACCAGAAACTTCGTCGATTGAATTGGTTATTGAGGCATCACCTGTACTCAATGTAAGAAATGGGGGCCAGTCATCTCCAGTTATTCTCCGTCTTCACGAATTAAGTTCGCCAGTATTGTTCCGAAGCTTAGATTTCTTTGCCTTGTTTGAGAGCGATAAAGCGTCGTTGGGTGATGAGTACATCAAACGTTACGAATATCAAATACAGCCAGGTGGAAAAGTTCATGAAATGCTAACGCTAGACCCTGACACTCGTGCCGTCGGTTTTTCAGTGGCTTTTCGTGATATTGATGGTTCGTCATGGCGAAAAGTGGAAGTTATTGAAGAGAAGAGCGAGTACTACATCAAGCTCAAGTTAGAGGGCAGTGAGTTAATTTCTGATAACACTCGCGGCATTGAACAGGTTTACTTTTAAGGGATAGAAACATGTCTTTATACAATCCAGTTGTTTGGCAAGATGGAATGTTCATGAAGCCGCAGCATTTTCAACAACTCGATCGTTCGCAAAGTAAACTATCGAGCCTACTGAGTGCCAATGCATCGCCTTTGCATTGGGGAGTTAAACGTTTAGAAATCAACTCTCAGTTACTAGCACTGGGTAAAATCGGTATTACTCGTGCTGAAGGTATTTTACAAGACCGGACACCATTTGAGCTTCCGTTGCTTGCCGAGCTGCCTGAAGTGAAAGATGTAGATCCTTCGATTGCCGATAAAGTCGTTTATTTGTGCTGTCCGTTACCATCGGAACGTTCTGAGTTGTTTGGTACCAAAAAAGACGGTGCGCGCTATACGATGGAATCTCAAGAAGCGGTTGACGCTTGTTATGATTCGGAAGACATGGCAAATATCGTCGTCGGTAAGCTTAACTTTTGCTTAATGTACGATCATGAAGATAAGAGTGCTTATACGTCTGTTCCGATCTTAAAGATCTCAGAAGTGAAGCCTGATGGCAGCGTGATCTTAGATGATAGTTTCATTCCTACCTGTATCGATATTCATGCGTCGACAGTACTGAGTAAATTTGCGACCGAGTTTGCTTCTATGTTGAAGCATCGCGCGGAATCGATAGTTCAGCGATTAGGGGTGGTGGATCAACAAGGCGTATCATCGGTTTCTGACTTTATGCTATTGCAAGCGCTCAACCGATACGAACCCTTGTTTTGGCATTTCGCAAGCACAGAAGCTGTGCATCCTGAGTCTTTGTATCGAATTCTTCTTCAGGCAGAAGGTGAGCTTTCGACGCTGTGCTCAACGACACGCCGACCTATTGAGTTTACGAAGTACAATCATGGTGATCTTACTAGCTGTCTTTCTCGTGTCCTAGACAGTGCAAAAATGACATTGAGCGTGATGTCTGAGCAAAGAGCAATTCCACTGACCTTAAAAGATCAGAACTATGGCATCAGAACGGCAGCAATCCCTGACAATAAGATCATTGATACGACAACCTTTATCCTCGCAGTTAAAGCCGACGTGACCTTGGATGTTCTGCATACCCAGTTTGTCAGCCAAACGAAGATCGGTTCTATCGATAACATACGTGACTTGATTAACCTTCAACTGCCTGGGATTGAGATCAAACCAATGCCAGTTGTGCCACGCGCGCTGCCGTATCACGCTGGCTACACCTATTTCGAGCTCGATAAAACGGGCGAAGAGTGGATGGCATTGAAGAACACTGCTGCGATTGCGATTCACGTTGCGGGCGATTTCGCTAACTTATCATTGCAACTTTGGGCCGTTCGTCTATGAGTTACGCAGAAACCGACGTCACCGTAGTCTTATTCCAACCAGAGCCTGGCAAACCAATGGAGGTAATGCCAGCGCCTGACTTGTCGAGAAACATCGCAGTACAAGATCTATCTATCGATAACATGGGTATTAACCCGCTAGTGGACCAGTTCTCATGGTTGATCGCTAGTCTGTCTTGTATGTCTTCGATCCCTTGGCTTGATGACCCGATGCCATTTCGTGAACAAGTGGCACGTGAGATTCGAAAAGGTGAACGAAAACTTAATGAAATGGAGCTCGATCGTGCTTCGGTTCTTGTTATTCGTTACTGCTTGTGTGCGGCGATTGATGAATCTGTTTGTCGGCAAGAGTGGGGGGCAAATAGTCACTGGAGCCAGAACAGCTTACTGTCTGAATTCCATAACGAAACATCTGGTGGTGACAAGTTTTTCGTTATTCTCGACCGCTTAAAAGCCGACCCTCGCAAATACCGTCACGTTATAGAGTTTCTCTATTTATTGCTTCAACTTGGTTTCCAAGGCAAGTACGGCCGTGAAGAGCGTGGTAATGAAAAGTTAGCGGAAATTGGCAGCACCATTTATCGATTAGTGCGAGATGACCGCCTAGCAGAACAAGAAAAAGTTTCTTTAATCAACCTTAAAGCTAAATACCTAAAGAAGCCGTTAAAAAGGGTAATTTCACCCAAGCTGATCTTGAGTCTTAGTGCGATGACGTTTGCGCTTATGTATGCGGCAACCTACATCGTCATAGACTTAAAATTTCAGCAACTGCTTGAAATGTATAGATAACCAGAGATCTAAAATGAGATCTTCTGCCAGTTTTAGGGCTTATTGTGAATATCACTGGTCTTTTAGTGAAATTCACTAGTTATTTAGAGAGATTGCAGTTTGCGATCTCTTTTATCATTCAATCAATAAAATTCAAATGGATTGGTTATGGGCGTAACAGTTGGTGCGAATGGACTTTCGATAGTTCATAAAGGCTCAGGTGGTGAAGCGAATGCAACGCTCCCAGATGTTTGTTTAACTAAGGTCGGCAAGCCAGTCGTCCCTATCCCTTATGGCAACAATGCTAAATCAGCAGACCTTGCTGGTGGGACTACGACAGTCTCTATGGATGGCGGTAACAGTGTCGCTATCAAGGGCAGTACGTTCTCAAAAAGTACCGGCGATGCGGGCGGTGACAGAAAAGGCGTTGCCTCAGGCACGATAGAAGCCGAAGCAAAATTCATTTCAGCCTCACCAACGGTTAAATTTGAAGGTAAGGGCGTATGTCGTCTGTCCGATCAAATGACCATGAACAAAGCCAACACTATGTGTTTGGGTGGCGCACAAAACCCATCGGTTTCTGTGACTGAAGAGCAGGAAGGGACGTATACGGTTGATTTGTACCTCTCTTACTCAGACGGCGAACCCGTTCAAGGCGCAACTTACACTCTCACAGATCAATCTGGCGCCGTATTTGAAGGAACATTAGACAACAACGGTAAAGCATCGGTTGGTGGTGTTGCTCCGGGTGAGTTTGCCATAGAGTATGGTGAGGACAGTCGCGATTTTATGCCAAATGTTCCAACCAAGACTAACCCGAACTTTGATCCAAGTGCAAACGCGCAGCTAATTATTGAAGAAGCTAAGCGTGGAGAAGTCGGTTTCTGGGAGAATGCGTGGAAGAGAATGTCTGGTGCTGCAAGCTGGGTTTGGGGCGTTATTCTTGGTGACTTTAACGATGATGCCTCCGTAGAACAGATCATTGCCAATACGGCCCTGACCATGATCCCTGTTGTCGATCAAGCAGCAGATGTCCGCGATTTATCAGCGAACATTATGACGTTGTTGAATGAGGAAGAACGTGAAAAGTCGGAAAACTGGCTAGCTCTTTCATTAACGCTTATCGGTTGTGTCCCGACATTTGGTAGTGCAGTCAAAGGCACTTGTAAAGTTGCGTTAAAAGGCGGTAAAGGAACATCAAAAGATACTTTGCTTGCTGTTTTAAGAGGCATGGGTAAAGGCGATCCAGAAAAATTCCTACGCACGTTAGATTGGATGGATTATGCAAAACAGACCAGCCAGATTGTTAGCGATGTTCTAAAACCTTGCATTGAAGTGGCAACTGAGTTGGCTTCATACGCAAACAGAATGGGTGCAGATGAGCTCGGTACGTATTTCTTGAAATTAGCGGATGAGGTAAAAATCATCGATAAGATGGTACCGGATAAGCTTAAAGAAGCGATGGGCGAGTTTGATGACCTTTTTGCTCGAATTTTAGGTAAGAGTGAGAAAACTTACCCAGCAAAAGTAAAACATAATACTGGCGAGTCTGCACAGTCAGGAAAGAGTTCTGCGAAGGCAAATGAGGACAAAGATAAAAAAGACTTTGTCTGTCCCGTTTGTAAGAAAAAACCAGAAAAATGTGATGCTTATTAGGGGTCAATACCATCATGGCTAAAAACTCAACTGCAAAAACACATAGTCTTATAAAAGGTTCAGGGCCTGCTTTAGCAAAAGCAATTAAATCTAAGCACTATAAGTCGGGCTTCAATGAACATTTATGGGCGGATGGACGTTTGAAGGGGGATGACGGACAGTTCGGACTTCAGGCTCACCACATCATAACAACTAAAAACTTAGATACTCCAGAGTGGAAAAAATACAGAGAAGCATATGAGTATGATATAAACACCTGGAAAAATGGGGTAATGTTCCCTTCCAAAACGGATATCGCTTGTCAAGTCAATACACACGTCCATAAGTCTGGCCATGGTGGAGGTTTGGACTTCAAGACCGAGCAAGAACAGTTTTGGGAAACAAGTTCAGATCTTGAAAGTGGTGAACTTACATCAATTCCGGTAACAAAGGTTCCTGACCCCGTAGCATCTAAGTTGCGGCTGGATGATATAAAGTATATAAAGTCAGTTAATCGAGATATTAAAGGTGTAAAAGAAAGTGCAAGAAGAGGCTATTATTGCAAATCAGGGAATAAAAGGCACTTTCAGTCTGATTTAGACGACGTCTCTGAAGACGTTTTAGTGTGTTTAGATAGCTTTTTATATACAATTTCGACTTTTGGTCATGATTACTCTCCGGCAAGTGACATAGGTTGTGCAGGCGAGAGTAATATAGAAAGCAAGAATAAATCAAGAAGCGCATGCCCAAGTAGATCTTCCAAGCTACCGGAAGAAAAACACAATATAAAGAATGTAAAAGGTAAGACTATGAAACCTAGAAAACTTGAGGTTGGAAAATGAGTGAATATTTTTTTGCAAGAGAGTGTGTCAATTCCCCAATTTATTGTTTTCCAGATGAATACATCGATTCCGTGCCCTTAACGAGTTTTACTTACCCTAAAGCACCTGTTCCCTTGATAGTCGAATTTCTTCCACAAGATGATTATGAAATCCCAGATATACTTGAAATGCCAAATTTCTCGATTAAGAAAAATGAATTTTCGAAATTAGATTTTAATAACATTTTTGGGGTTAATTGGGTCGATATTAAACTTCATGATAAAGGCGAACATGATTTTCTTATGCTACAAGTTGTCAACGAGATTAAGTTGATTGATAGATCTGAAAGTAAGATCAAGAGGTACCGAAAGGATTCTAATGGTGATGAGATGATTAGTGGTATTCTTAATCTTATATTAGATGAAAAACTAATTCAGACTATACCAGTAGATAGAAGACAGATAGTGATAGATCCTGGTTGGTTGAAGTGTGTTTTTTTCCATAAAAGTTTAGTTGAAAAAATAAAAAATTCTAAGCTAGTCGGTGTGGAATTTATACCGGCAGACGGCTATTCAGACTTTAGATAGATGAAATTAAATTTAAATGACTTTTATGTAAATAACAATCCTAAAGTAATATGTATATTAAGTTTATTAAAGAAAATTTAAGCAATATTCTACCAGAAAAAAGACCAGGTATGGTTTTTTCTAACCCTGACTTGTTTATTATTTTTGACAATACTATCCGATTCGTAATTTGGGAAGAAATTTTAGAAAAGTTAAATGAATTTTGGTTAGAAGGAAAAGATACTTGGGATAGTCATTTTGATTTTGGTAGTAATCCCGACGATTATGATAGACAGTTTGATGATTATAAAACAATTGAACTTTTACAATTCCCAGCCCTGACAGATTTAGAAGTAGAAGAAAAATATGCTTTTGTTTTTAACGAGAATAATGAATTATATATTAGTGAGAACTTCGTTAAAGACTTGAAGTCAGCTGGATGTGTCGATGTATGGTATGATACCACAGCTCCATATGGCCGTTATTAGACTGCCAGCATTGAAAAGCGTCTCATGGCGCTTTTTCTTTAATACTACGATTGAAGCACCGCTGATGCCTGTTGAATTAAAGAACAAGAATAAAATAAGAACGTCAGAAGTTGTAAATGAGCGATTATTACTTTGCTAGAGAAATTGTTGAAACACCACTTTATGATTTTCCGGATGAATTTTCTTATTCGGTTCCATCCAACGTATTAACATATCCTAATCAGCCAATTCCGCTTGTAAAAAGGTTTGCTCCTACAGAAGATTATTGATGTGTTTTTAATTCCTTCACTAGTAATATCGCCTTATGAGTGTAAGAGAGCAAAGCAAGATAATTACCAAACAATAAAGAGGTATAAGATGGAGTTTTCGGTAATCTCTGAGGACTATATGAGAAGTTCAACGGTATTCCAATGTGTGGATGATCGTGAATTTCTATATAGTACAAATAATTTTCACCCAACGAGTTCGGAGAGTCCAATAAGATGGGAGGATAAAATGTAACTTCCTCCATGGTTCACCCCATTTCGGACAATGGTGACATATGTGTTACTAAAGAATTTGCAGATCTTGTAATGAGCTTTGATCCTTATGGTGTAGAGTTTTATCCAGCATCACTATCGACTAAAGATGGAGTCATCACCGATCGATATATACTAGCTCTGAATAACATTCAAGACGTTGTCGACTTTGAACGAAGTGTTGTAGAAGTATCACCAAACAATGGGGACCTGATCGTCCACCGATTGTTTCTAAGCCCAGAGAAAATTTTAAAGATCCCCTTCCATAAACGGGTGGTTTATAGGGCTAAAGGAGCTGATACTGCAGTATTTTTCGCTCCAGAAATCTATGATTTGATTAGTAATGATTCAAGATTTTCTCTAGTTAGGAAAATGAAGAAGAATACATCTATGCGTGCACCTAAATTTTAGGGGAAAATAATGAAAGAAGACTATATTATTTTAACAAAGCAAAACTTAACTAACTTCCCATTCCAGCAAACCCCTAAACCAATAGTGCCAGTAGAGCCTGATCTGCTTTTGGAAATGACTTTTTCTCCGAAGCTATTTATCATCAGTGATATTGCGTCAAAAGTAGAGAAACTGGTCGTACACGGAGTAGAGTGGTTAGACGCTCGCGTGGATTGTTCTCCAAGCCAGCCATCTGATGATGAAATTAAAGTTTACGAAGATTATCGTATGCCTTACATACATCAAACTTATAAATTGACGGATAAAGAAAAACAATATGGCAAGTTGAACTGGTTAGATATCGAGTCAACAGAGTTTGATTTCTCTAAATTAGAAAATATCCCCTTAGAAGAACGATTGATATTTAAACTAGAAGAAGATTTTGGCTTAGTTTTCATTCACAAAAGTGTGATTGACCTTCTTAAAAAAGACGTCAAGGACGTTTGGGTTAGGGATGTATAATAAGCGCCGAAAGGCGCTTTTTTGAGCACGTAACTTCAATTTATGTAATGTGTTGAGTATTTTGTAAGAGGAAACGCAAGCTGAACGCTTAGCCTTCTTTTTATTATTTGTTTAAGAAGCATGGTGTGATACCAATTAGTGAAGAATATTATGTGTTATCAAATGACTACACAAAGGTGAATTTTGTAGTAAACATGGAAGATGAACGTGGATTTAGTTTGTTAATGGATAAAGCGATATCTACAACCATGCATGTTAACTTTGAGTGTATTAGCTTAAAGAATTTCAGCGCTATCGATGCTCCGTTTGATGTTTCTGTCAACACTGAGATATTGTTTGACCTGGATTTTCTTGCAGTATTATCAGAATTAATGCTATACAAAAACTCACTTGTTCCTGCTAAGATCAAAGAGAAAGAGTTTGTTTATCTTCATTGTTATAATATTATCGATATAGAGAATGAAGTTAAGGGGTTTAACTTTGATCTATTATCAGAAATACCCGTCGAGGAAAGGTTGGTATTCAAACCCTCTTATGGTTCTATCGTTGTTTTTTTTCATAAATCAATTATAGAGAAAATCAACTCTGTTAAGAGTTTTTCATATGCAAAGTATCAAAAGGCTTCCGATTGGTCAGTTGAATGGGAAATGTCATGAATTATACAGAGCATAAAATTGATGACCTAGTTAGCTTGTATAATTATAAAATCCGACTTGTTAAAGTTGAGCCGGATATATCCCAAACATACGGATTAAGTATTTTTATAAGTGATTATGTTAAAAGGAAAATACGTTATATTGATGCTCTTAATTTAACTGAGGGTGTTATATCAATCCGTTATTTTAAGACAGATTATTTTTTGTCTGGTTATTATAAGTTGGAACCAATATTACGAGATGAAAGTTCGTTTTTTACAAATGAAGAAGGGCATGTTTTTTTCTAAAGACTTATATGAAGATCTATTTAAAAATAAATTTTATGTTTTGATCGATTTTTTAGTATCTAGTATAACTGATCGTGTTTGTACTGGTTGTCAACCTTGTTTACGTAATGAAATTAGGAGCTTTCTACGTTTAAAATGCAAATAACATACTTAAATGAGGACTTTAACGAGGGTGAATCATTATTTACTTCCGTTGATATTCGGTCGTCTTTCTATGATGATAATGATTTCACTCCTACTTCTTGTAAAAGTGAGATTGTGTGGAAAGATGATGATATCTATGAAATTGAAGCATTAGATTTAATCAAAGGTGGCGCTTTTAATGTCACTAAGCCTATTGCTGAACTAATTATGAGTTTCGACCCATACGGTGTTGAAGTTTATCCCGCAAAATTAACCTGTTCCGGAGACGGAGTGTTAACTGAGCGCTACATAATAGCAGTAGATAACTTAGTAGATGTCGTTGATTATGATAAAAGCATAAAAGTGACTGACGTAACTACTCGTTTTTACTTATCTGATGAAAAGATCAAGGAACTTCCGGATAGCAAGAGGCATGTTTTTAAACCTGTCGGAATGACAAAAACGTTCTTCTCAATCGAGTTGTTTGAAGCGCTTGTCCGTTTAGATGAGGAGGGTAAAATAAACACTAGTATCGTTGCCTTTTCATTTGATACATCCGAAGAGACGCCCCGAGTCTAGTGTAAGTAGGTAAATATAATAATGACTAACTACATAGTTTTATCTAAACAATCTTTGACTGACTTCCCATTCCAGCAAAGCCCTAAGCCAATAGTGCCAGTTGAGCCTGATTTACTGCTTGAAATGACCTTTTCTCCAAAGTTATTTATCATCAGCGATATTGCGTCAAAAGTGGAGAAACTGGTCGTACACGGAGTAGAGTGGTTAGACGCTCGTGTCGATTGTTCTCCAGGCCAACCAACAGATGATCAAATTAAAGTTTACGAAGATTATCGAATGCCTTACATCCATCAAACTTATAAATTGACGGACAAAGAAAAACAATACGGCAAGTTAAACTGGTTAGACATCGAGTCAACGGAGTTTGATTTCTCTAAATTAGAAAATATTCCCTTAGAAGAACGATTAATATTTAAACTAGAAGAAGACTTTGGATTAGTTTTTATTCACCAGAGTGTGATTGACCTTCTTAAGAAAGACGTCAAAGACGTTTGGGTAAGGGATGTATAATTAATAGCGCCGAAAGGCGCTTTTTATTTTCTTTAAAATAAAGTATGGTCTCCCTCCTTTTAAAGTGGTAAGTGTTGAATAATTCAACAGTGGTTAGGTAAATGAATAAAATAACTAAACTCGCTTTGACTTTGTCCGTATTGACATCTGTTGTTGGGTGTCAACTGGTCTCAAATACGCCGATGCAATCGACAGCAACGAACGAAATAATTGAAAAAGCAAAGGCAGAGTTTGATGGACAACGTTTTTATAAGTTGAATGAATATGATGAAGAAATCAACGTTTCAGATGACGGGGTCATTACCTTCAAGTCTTACTTACCACGCAGCGGCGGCTATGAATGGGTACCAATTGTGATACGCGATACTAGTTTTCGTGTTTCTTGCGATTATTTCAGTGAATATGTTGAAGCTGGAATGGTTGTTCAGGTTCAGTTTGTAGGTAAACGCGGGCGCATTGAAAATTACGACAAGCAACGTTGTGAAGAGTTTGGCGAGCCAACATGGCAATAAGATCTATGGATAATTAAAGCGCCGACAGGCGCTTTTTATTTACGTTTGAGTTAACCGTTAGAAAAGATGTAGACCAATCTTCGGAAGATTAGGCAAGCAATGCGTAGTATCTGGTCACAAGTTGGTATGAACTTGCCTTTTAGAAAACGCTAATAAAATCGCTAAACAGCTACATGCTAATAGAACGACACCTAAGTTTTGTGCTGTTCCAGCCATCGCTAGTCCCGTCCCGATCATGATGTAGTACATGAGCCCAAATAAAGCGCCTGCGCTACCTACCTGTTGTTTATAATCAACGAGTGCGTCACTGAGTATATTGGGTATCGCAATCCCATAAGACATGACGACTAACACCATTGGAGCAACAAACCAGATTGATTGGCTCAGAATCAACACACCGACTGATCCCAAACTAAGCAATACTGCTGAGAGCCAAAGTAGTTGGCTTTTTCGAACATTTTTAGACACTAGGGATTTGTTTAAATAACTCCCAAGCAGAGTGCCTAACCCCAGTACCATGCCACTGTATCCAAATTGTTCGGAGTTATACCCAAGTGCTGAGAAAGTAAATGCGCCAAGCTGGTAATAAGAAAATAGAGCAATGTTATACAAAGCAACCAATAATCCTGAGCGCCAAATTCGCGCGTCTCTTACCATTTCCCAGCTAAGTTGATGCAACCGCACTGGTGTCTGTTCCTTCTGTGTTTCAGGAAGCTTAATAACGTTATAAGCGAGTAATACTAACGCGATTAAAAACAAGGCAAAAAACACATAACGGTATCCACCGAACGCTGTAAGCTGCCCACCTAATAGCATGCCAACTACCGGGCTGATTGATATGCCCATCCCCATTAAGCTGAAGACTTTACTCAGTTCTTGGCCGTCAAACGCGTCACGAAGCATGGTCTGTGTGACAACGGATCCTACCGCGATACCAAATGCGCTTAGGGCTCGCGCGGTCATGACAACAGCAAAGCTTTCGGTTTGAGTTGCGAGTAAAGATGCGCAACCATAGATAAAGAGCCCAATAAGCATGGTGGGCCTTCTTCCCAGTTTATCTGCGAGAACTCCCCAAACTACAACGCCAATGGCAAAAGCTAGGAAGTAAATCGACAATGTTTGGGCTGCTTGTGCGTGGTTTACATCAAATGATAGAGCGATTGAGCTCAACGCTGGGCTATAAATAGTTTCTACAATTTGCGGAAACATCAACATAACCAGCATGAGCCATAAAGAGGGCTTAGTATTCATATTGTTACCCATCGTTAATGAAGTTGGCGGGCAGTATAAATGAGGCTATGATTGATCTAATAACAACATAAAAACCAAATACATCAACATTCGGACAAAATGGCGCTTATTAACGAAAAAACACAATTTGATGCAGACAAGATTACTAATTATGTAGTGGGAATTGCTGCTGATATTGGCAAGCACGACTCAGGTATGCATATGCACAAGAAAGGGCAGTTATTGTACGCACCTCAAGGTTGTATGAGTTTTGCTCTGGAAGACTCGATTTGTATTTTGCCACCGACAAAGGCGGTTTGGATCCCACCTAATACGCCGCATCGCGCACTAATGACGAATGTGGTGGCGTATCGATCTTTGTATTTTGATTGTGAGGAGTTTGCCTGTCCGAGTAAGATCACGATGATAGAAGTGAATAATTTGCTCCAAGCTCTTATTGATAAAATGTCATTTTGGGAGTGGGATAAGCCTAGCAGCGAGATGGTAAATACGACGGCGCTTTTTTGGGAGGAGTTTTATGCTGCGAAACGTTATTCGTTTCAGTTGCCTTTGCCATCGCATCGGCGCTTAACAACGTTTCGTCGAGAGTTGGTTGAACCTTCATTTCTAGCTCCTTCGCTTACTACTCTTGCAAGCAAAGTTGGGGCAAGCACCAAGACGGTAACACGATTATTTAAGTCGGAAACGGGCATGAATTATCAAGATTGGCGGCAACAGTGGAGGCTTTTAAAAGCAGTTGAATTGTTATCAACGGGAATGCCAGTCAGCGCAGTTGCCGATTGGCTGGATTTTTCGTCAGACAGTGCTTTTATTGCATTTTTCAAAAAGCAAACTGGACAAACACCTCTGACGTTTATGAAAACCAAGCCTTAAGCGTCAAAATGCTCACACTCTTTCTAGAACAAACCCCAGGTTCGCAGGCTCAGCCTATAAAACATACATAGACAGGTACCAACATGCAGGTTACTTGTCTTTACTCTGCAGTTTGCGAAAGTATTGCGTGGTAAAATCAACAAAGGCTCGGATGCGTTTTGGTTGATGTCGGTCGTGATGATAAAGGAGTGAAAATTCCACACTCGGAATGCTCCAATTGGTAAACACTTCTTTTAGCTTGCCTGTCTGGAGTTCTTGTTGACAATAAAGTGCTGGCACACGGATGATGCCATTTCCCGCCAAGGCTGCTTTTATCATTACTCTGCCACTCTTACATCGTAACTGTCCACGTATCTGGTGTTCCGTTGACTGCTTTGTATTCGTGTTCTCAAATGCCCACCGTGTCACACTACCTGTCAAACAAACGTGTTTTTCTAAGTCCTTTGGATGCGAAGGATAGCCATATGTTTCTAAATAGTTTGGGCTTGCGTATGTCCCCATTTCCACATCGATCAGTTTGCGAGCGATAAAGTTGGAGTCGTCTAACTTTCCCATTCGAAAAGCGATATCGAATTCATCCGCGATTAAATCGACACGATGGCTACTAAAATCTAAGTTAATGCTCACTTGTGGGTGTTGGATTAGAAACTGAGCAACGATATCTGCGACAACGTCTTCTCCTAAATAGCCCCCCACACAGTTGATACGAATGTCACCTCTTAAGTCTTCTACATCATCAACCACTGCCATAACAGCTTGATCAATATTGTGAAGGGCAGTTTCACACTGTTTATACAGAACCTTGCCTGCTTCGGTGAGGTTCAGTGTTCGAGTGGTCCTTTGTAGCAAAGTGACACCAATCTGTTGCTCCAGATTTGTTATTTGACGTGAAACGTGTGAGCGAGAAACGCCAAGTTGCTCTGCTGCTTTCGTGAAGTTTCCTAGTTGAGCGATTAGGACGAAAGAGCGAATATCCGCAAGGTTGATGTGTGTTTGCATGATGATTTCTTCATAATTCAAAAAAGTATTGTTGCAGTATAACAACAGTGTTTCAACTAGGTCGGTATATATCAACAAACAAAGTTTTCTTAAACTTACCGCCACTGATGTAAACCGTTCGATTAAGGATTCAAAATGAAAAAGTTAATTGTTATTACAGGCGCTAGTTCAGGCATTGGTGAAGCGATTGCACGTCACTTCAGTGAACAGGGCCATGCTCTTCTTTTGTTAGCAAGACGTGTAGAACGTTTGGAAGCATTAAACTTACCAAATACGCTTTGTGAAAAGGTAGATGTGACCGACAAAGCTTCTTTTGAGGCTGCAATTGAGAAAGCTGAAGCGTTGTATGGTCCGGTAGATGCACTTGTAAATAACGCAGGCGTTATGCTTCTAGGTCAGATAGATACTCAGGAAGCATCGGAGTGGAAGCGCATGTTTGATGTGAACGTAATTGGTTTGCTCAATGGCATGCAGTCCGTCCTAGCACCTATGAAAGCACGTAACAGTGGTACGATCATTAACATCAGCTCTGTCGCGGGCAAGAAAACATTCCCTGATCATGCTGCTTATTGCGGTACCAAATTTGCGGTTCATGCTATTTCTGAAAACGTACGTGAAGAAGTTGCGTCATCGAATGTTCGCGTTACGACGATTGCACCTGGTGCAGTGGAAACGGAATTACTTTCACATACAACGTCTCAAGATATTAAAGATGGTTATGACGCCTGGAAGGTGGATATGGGCGGTGTGTTGGCAGCAGACGACATTGCACGCGCAGTGCTGTTTGCTTATCAGCAACCGCAAGGTGTATGTGTTCGTGAAATTGCTTTGGCACCGACAAAACAACAACCTTAACATTGAGTTACGGCGATTTTAGGTCACTAAAGCCGTAAAACTTTGCATATCGATTCGTGATTGAGATGGCATCTTTAAACTAAGTTGCGTGAAAATTTAGGTCATCCATTTAAATCCGGACACTAAGTGTGTTATTGCTTATACCCAAGTTACTCAAGGTGAGAAAAAACTTTGAGTAATTTGGGTTTTTATTTGGTCTCAATTTAGGTAGCGGAATTTATTTAGGTCGAAGGCGATAGTTGTGAAGAAAGGAGAGTGTGACGTAAAACAAAATGAAGCAATATCCGTCTCTTAATGAGAATTGATTTCATCAACGTCACAAGCCGTTACAATTATCCGTTAGGTATTATACTTTGTGGGTGGTTAATATTTAACCAAACAAGGAGGTGTGTATGAAACGATTCGCAAACATACTTTTTGCAACACAAGGATTGCCAGGCCATAGTGACGCCCTCGAACAAGCGATGAGGATTGCATCTAGCAACAAAGTGCCTGTCTCAGGGCTAATAGCGTGTCCTGATTTCCCAACAGACATGATCCAGTATCAGCAAAGTTATGAGCAATCGCTGCAAGACTCCCTCAAACAAAGTATTCACGAATACAGACAGAAGCTGGGACTCTCTGAAGAGGATCTCGCATTTCCTCTTACTGTGAAAAGCAGTGAAAAGCCCGCTGTCTGTATTATTCAAGAAGCATTAGCTGATAACAAAGATCTCATCATCAAAGAAGCTGAACCGCTCGGTGAAGGTGTTGAGGGTTTCAAAGCTATTGATATGACTCTGTTACGAAAATGCCCTTGTCCGCTTTGGTTGCACCGACCAATTGATAAGCCAAGAGATAAGCGCCGTGTTGCTGTGGCTATCGACCCATTAACGGCAAGCGATGAACAGCACTCATTAGCCGTGCGTTTACTCGAATTATCGCGTTCGATAGCCGACACCTGCGATAGTCGTTTACACGTGATTTCTTGCTGGGAGTATTACTTAGAAAACTACCTTAATGGTAACGCTTGGATTCAAGTCGATGATGCTGAGTTGAAACATGAACTCGACAAAGCAAAAGCCGATCATAAACAAGCTCTGCAACAGCTGTTGGAGGAGTCTGGGATTACAGGTGAAATTGTGATTCACCACCTGCATGGAAAACCCGACGAAAAGATTCCAGATTACGTAGAGAGTATTGAGGTAGACGTGCTGGTAATGGGAACCTTAGCGAGAACTGGTATATCTGGCTATGTCATTGGTAATACGGCTGAAAATATTTTGCAATCGATTAACTGTAGTTTGGTCGCTCTTAAGCCCGATGGCTTTGTCTCACCGATTCAGTAATTGGGGTGTAACAAAGTTGGGTTTAAGTGATGTTTTAGGTAAAGGAGGGAGATGGATCTCTAGAACATGGAATTATCAATGTATCAATAAGTTATCAGAGGAGAGTGACATGAAAAACCTATGCCCGAAATGCCACACAGAAATGATAGAACGTTCGAATGTTTATGTTTGTCCGAGAAATGATATCGGTGACTGCACCTACGATGCATTCGAGTTAGCTGATGACGATAATCCATATACATTCAGCCAAGAACACGTAAGTAGTGACCTACGTTCTTATGCCGTAGCAGACAGCAAATAGCGGTTTGTATCGGCGTTCCTCTAAGTAGCACTCAGTGATTACTGTTTGCTACTTTTCCCTTGGTTTCATGATCGTTTTTGAAGCGCTTGGGTTAAAACAATACAGTGGAGTTTGTCATTTGCGCCGAATAGGGCGTACCTTCTTATAATAACGAATGGGCTGCGATGTTGAATAACATAACGGGTAAAGAAAACCTGCCGAAAAACCTAGATAATCAGTTGGTCTTACTGATTTTCCCTGCGCTGCCAGTTTTAATCTTCTCTTTTCTCTTCTATATCTATACTCCTGCAGGCGTGAGCTGGAATGCGGAATGGATACCAAGCCTCGATATCAACCTTAGCTTTAGATTAGATGGTCTTTCATTTCTTTTTGCGGGACTGATCAGTGGGATTGGCGCACTGATTCAAATCTACGCTTTGGCTTATTTACGAGAAAGTGATAGCCGGTTTTCCTTTCATTTGTATCTAACCCTATTCATGCTTGCCATGCTAGGGATTGTGATGAGCGATAACATTCTGTTGTTATTTGTTTTCTGGGAACTCACCACCATCACTTCTTATTTACTGATCGGGTTTAATCACGAAAATAAAACGTCTCGGAAAAACGCCTTGCAGTCGCTGATTGTTACTGGTGCTGGTGGACTAGCGTTGCTAGCTGGTCTTATCTTGCTGGGAGCAATGGCAGGGAGTTATGAGCTAAATACCATTATCGAGCAGGCAGACACTATTGCGCAGCATGAATGGTTTATCCCATCTCTAGTGATCATACTACTCGGTGCATTTACTAAATCTGCGCAATTCCCGTTTCATTTTTGGCTACCTAACGCGATGGCAGCTCCCACTCCGGTCAGTGCGTATTTACACTCGGCAACAATGGTAAAGGCAGGCATTTACCTATTAGCACGTTTATCGCCAGTTTATGCCCACAGCGAGATCTGGTTTTATGCTTTAGTCATCACTGGGAGTATCACGGCCATTTGGTGCACATTTGTCGCATTAAAACAAACTGACTTGAAGCTGATGCTAGCCTACAGCACGAATGTTGCTTTGGGTAAATTAACATTATTACTAGGTATGGGCACAGATTTGGCTGTTAGTGCAGTATTGATGTTTATTCTCGCTCACTCTTTCTATAAAGCTGCGCTGTTTATGGTGGTGGGTAATATCGACAAAGCGACAGGAACACGAGATATTGATCAATTGTACGGTCTGAAGTCAGTTCTCGTCATCAGCATGGTTGCGGGGAGTTTGGCTGCATTGTCTAAAGCGGGGTTCCCGCCGTTGTTAGGTTTTTTGAGCAAAGAATACATGTACAAGTCCGCAGTAGAGCTCAATAACTGGATCGCCTTTGTACTATTAATCGTGAATATACTGATGGTCGCGCTAACCATTATGCTTATTGCGAGACCATTCTTTGCTCGCCGTGATCTCGTGCCGATTGAAACTAAACCAGTTGAGACAAAAAAAGCCATGTGGATCTCGCCTTTGCTCTTGGCACTTGGCAGTTTCCTGGTCCCGTTATTCGGTTTAAATTGGTTAGATCGCAATATTATTTTTCCGGGCTCTGCTGACATTCTGCCCACAGCAGCTCTTAAAGAGACATCACTATGGCATGGCGTGAATGTACCGTTAGTGTTAAGCGTTATTACGCTAGCGTTGGGGTATGTGGTGTACCGTGTTTATCCAGCTGTGTCTGCATTTTTTCAGCGGTTACATCTATTCGTCCCCAAAGCGGAGAATATTTTTGAACGACTATTAGATGGCATGATGACAGTGGCGAAGTGGCAAACGGCGCGGTTACAGCAAAAGAAATTGAGTCGCTATGTCCTATTATTTTTCACGGTACTTGCCGTTGCGTTACTGAGTCAGGTAGCGCTTATTCCTCTGCCTTTGGTTGGCGAACTTTCAAGTGTCACTTTCTATGAGATTGGTATTGCCTTATTGTTGATTGGTGCTGCGCTCGTATGTACGTTGTCCCACGCAAGACTTCTTGCGATTTCTGCGCTTGGTATGATTGGCTTCATGACCACGCTTGTTTTTATGATTTATAGCGCCCCGGACGTTGCGAAGACTTTACTGTTAGTGGAAACATTAATGGTGGTCTTTCTTGCATTGTTAATGCGTCATATGCCGCGTCTAGCCACCGTGCCCAAGCATTCAATAAAACGTAAAGTAGCGAATATTTGCATAGCAGGTGTGATAGGTGTTTCGGTTACTTTACTTTTGTTAGGAATCACGTCTCAGCCGATGGACTCTTCGGTGTCAGATTTCTTTGCAGAAAACAGTGTCCCGGGTGGACATGGGCGAAACATTGTTAACGTTATTCTGGTCGACTTTCGCGCATTTGATACATTGGGAGAAGTTGTCGTCGTTGTTATTGCAGGGATTGCGGCAGTGAGTTTGCTTAAGACAAGAGCGAAAAAGCAAAATCGTATCCAATCATTAATTTTTGCAACCACGGCACACATTGTTTCGGCACTCATGCTCGTATTTTCAGTGTATCTGTTGTTACGTGGTCATAATGAACCGGGTGGTGGCTTTATTGGTGCGTTGATTACCGTTATTGGTTTATCACTTCTCATGTTCGCGGAATCACCGAAATACGTTCGTTCTAGGTTGTATTTCAAACCGTTTCTCATTGCGTTATCTGGCATCGCATTGAGCTTAGTTTCTGGTGCTTTGAGCTTTGCGTTTGATAAACCGTTTTTGACCGGACTGTGGTGGAAAGACGTGATACCACTAGGGACGCCATTGGTTTTTGATGTTGGTGTTTACCTTGCCGTTATAGGTGGCGTGATGGGTATGCTGCTTCGTATTAATGAGGAGCTAGAGTGATGGAAATAGTCTGGAGTGTTGTCGTTGGAGTATTTGTCGCAGCAGGTGTTTATTTAATGCTTGAAAAGCATATCTTGCGCTTTTTGTTCGGCATCATGTTACTCAGTAGTGCGGTTAACCTTGCTATTTTTACCGCTGGGAGGCTGACGCCCGGAGAACCGCCATTGATTGGCGATAATGCTCTTTTACCACCAGATAGCGCGGCAAATCCTTTACCTCAAGCGCTTATCTTAACTGCGATAGTCATCGGTTTTGGACTACTTATTTTTGCTTTAATGCTGTTCTATCGAGCTTATAAAGACACTGGAACTGCAAACGTCGATGAAATGCAACGTTCTGAGGAGGGTCAATGAGTTCGATTTTGCTTACGTTACCGGTTGTTCTCTCGCTGAGTACGGCGTTGACTATCTTCTTCGTCCGTCGCTCAACAAAAAGTGTTGAGTGGTTGAGCGGTGTAAGTGCGATTTCGAACCTTTTCGTTGCGGGCTTTCTCACAGAAAAAATCATAAGTAATGGTATTCAAGCCGTTGCTTTTGGTCAGTGGAGTGCGCCATTTGGTATCGTGTTTGTCGCAGATTACCTCAGCGTTGCTATGGTGATGATAACGGCGGTGATTGGTGCGATATGTGTTGTCTACGCGATGGCGGACCTTCACCGAAAGCCCTCCTATAGCAATTACCATGCGTTAATGCACATGTTGCTTGCTGGCGTTTATGGCGCTTTCCTGACTGGAGATATTTTTAATCTGTACGTTTGGTTTGAGGTCATGCTCATTTCATCATTTGGTTTAATGGTGTTAGATGCAACGAAAACTCAAGTTGATGGTGCAGTAAAGTACGTGATGTTGAACCTGATTTCGACGCTGGTATTTTTGCTTGCTATCGGTTTATTGTATGGCGCAACGGGCACCTTGAACTTGGCCGATCTCTACACCAAAGTAGGGGAAAATGAATTGAGCATCAACATGATGCTGTCCGCGCTATTTTTGTTTGCCTTTTCTATTAAAGCGGCACTCTTTCCTTTATTTGCTTGGTTGCCAGCTTCTTATCACACGTTACCAAGCGGTGTGGTGGCACTGTTTGCCGCGTTGCTTACTAAAGTCGGTGTATACGCGTTGATAAGAGTCTTTACCTTGGTATTTCCGCTCGCCGAGAGTGGTTGGCAACCGACGTTAATTTGGGTCGCAGGGCTAACCATGTTAACGGGCGTTTTAGGAGCGGCTAGCCAGTTCGACATTAAGAAAATTCTTTCTTTTCATATTATTAGCCAAATAGGCTATATGATCATGGGGTTGGCTATTTACACTCCCTTAGCTTTAGCCGGTGCCATTTTCTACATTGTTCATCACATCATTGTAAAAGCGAATTTGTTCTTAATAGGTGGATTCATCGAGCGCAAATATGGCTCTAGTCAACTTGAACATTTGGGTGGGGTATATAAAGCTATGCCTTGGTTGGCGTTCTTGTTTCTTGTACCTGCGTTTTCTCTGGCCGGTTTCCCACCGCTATCGGGTTTCTGGGGAAAGCTATTGGTCATCAAGTCGAGCATACAGGCTGAATATTACTGGTTAGCAGGTACCGCGTTATTGGTGGGGTTGCTTACTGTCTACTCGATGACGAAAATTTGGAGTGAGGCATTTTGGAAAAAGCCATTTAGAGAGAAGCCAGAACAGACTCTGCAGGCCAAAGTACATTGGTTGTACTGCGTTCCAATTATTGTATTGACGACGTT
Organism: Vibrio sp. Vb1729; assembly: GCF_033338655.1. Lineage (NCBI taxonomy): Bacteria > Pseudomonadati > Pseudomonadota > Gammaproteobacteria > Vibrionales > Vibrionaceae > Vibrio > Vibrio sp. Vb1729. The sequence goes on from NZ_JAWOTB010000011.1 coordinate 500,127, forward strand.
GACGCTAATCATTGGCTTAGTGGCGGAGCCTTTTTATCAATTTTCCGTTCAAGCTGCAGAACAACTGTTAAATCCGGCTGAATACATCAGAGTGGTGTTAGGAGGAAATGCATGATCTATCTATTCCTCAATTTTTTCTTAGCATTAGCGTGGATGATGCTTAATGGCAGCTATTCGAGTCTGAATTTTGTTGTCGGATTTACGGTCGGTTTTTTTGCTTTAAGGTTGAGTCAACCATTTGGATTGAAAACGAGCTATTTTCAACGTTTTGCATCTGCATTGAAGTTATTGGTGTACTTCGCTTATGAAATGGTTATATCGGTTGCGAAAGTGGTGTGGGACGTCGTGACACCTACTCATTTGAGTCAGCCTGATATCGTTTATGTCCCTCTGGAGGTCGATTCTGATCTAGAAATCACATTACTGGCGAACATGGTTTCTTTAACACCGGGCACGCTTAGTTTGGATGTTACGGCTGATAAAAAGTATCTTATCGTTCATGCCATGTTTGCACCTGAACATGAAGAGGTTATTCGCGGAATTAAAGATGGGTTAGAGCATCGAATTTTGGAGGTGACGCGTGGATAGTTGGCTGCAAATAACGGTCACTTTTGCCTATTCTGGGCTACTACTCAGCTTTGTTATGGCTTTTGCTCGTTTAATTCTAGGACCAACGCTAGCTGATCGAGTTGTGGCGTTAGATCTGATTTCATTTATCACTATCGGATTTATTACGGTTTACACCTTAGACAGCGGTGAGGACGCTCTGTTAGACATCGCCATTACATTAGGTTTGGTCGCATTTCTCGGCACGATCGCATTTGCACGTTTGATCGTTAAAAGAAAGGAGAAAGAATAATGGACGTGTTGATTGGACTATTTTTATGCTTAGGAACATTGTTGACCTTGGTTGCAAGTCTAGGTGTCCTGAGGCTTCCGGATTTGTATACCCGAATGCATGCAGCGACCAAAGCTGGAACTGTCGGAGTGAGCTGCTTGTTATTAGCGGTCGCTTTCTCACTCCCTGAAGTTACCGTGATCTCTCGGGTTATCGGTACGATGTTGTTTATCGTTCTCACTGCGCCAGTCGCCTCCCACCTGCTCGGCAGAGCAATGCGAGAGGTCGGATATAAGATTTGGCGCAATGATTAACCATTAGCGTCGAATAGGACTACGTCCTAGTTGAAATAAACTCGAAGCTGTATTGATGAAGTCGGAAGTAATTGACGGTATATTCAAATGCACGACCATCTTCTAGGTAACCAGTGGACTCAACTTTTAGAATAGGGGAAGCTTCTGATTCATTCAGGTATGAGGCCGTCTCTGCATCTAACAAGTACGGTTTGACAGACTGACTGCTTTTCGCAATTTTCAATCCTTTGCTATTTTCAATGTACTCATATTTAGAACCATTCATTATGGCTATGCTCAAGTCTGGAAATAACACTGCTGGCATATGAGTGACTTCGTAAATTTCAGGCTCATCATTAATACATCTGAGTCTATGTATTTCATATGTATCATCATTGGGCGAGAGATTTAACTGCTTAGCAACCTGCTCATTCGGCTTTTTAAGTTCGAACTTTATGACTTGAGAGCTAGGCGTTTTCCCCTGTTTACTGACTTCCTCGATAAAACCCAGCAAATGTAAGGCATCATGTTGGGCTTTTAGATCGTTTACATAAGTTCCACTACCTCTTGTCCGACTAATTAAATTATTGTCGACCAGAATTTGTAAGCTTTTTCTGATGGTTACGCGGCTTACGGAAAACTCTTCTTGCAAATCACTCTCTTTTGGAAGCATCGATTTAGGTTGTAGTTCCCCATCTTTGATCTTTTTTTCTAATCGTTCCGCAATGTCTATGTATTTAGGTTTCATAATACCTCGCTAAGTCTTGGATCATGATAGCAAGAATGTGATCTGAGATGTAGTTAATACTTTTCCTTAGGATCTTTGTGTGATTTTTATCTCGTATCTTTGTGCTTACACTTTAAATGTATCATAAAAGTATTAATACTTATTTTGTACATTTTCAGGGTAAACATTTGAGGTAGCGAAATGAAACGTCAAAAATTAACGATTGTTGGTGCTGGCAGTACATACACACTTGGTATGATGAACAGCCTTATTGCCGAAAAAGACAACTTTCCACTCGCAAAAGTCGTGTTTTACGACATAGATGAGAAACGCCAAGAGTCGAATGCATTAGCTACTGAAATTCTATTGCGAGAACACTATCCAGAAGTTGAAGAGTTTGTTTATACAACGGATAAATCTGTCGCATTCGCAGATTCGGACTTTTTCTTTATCCAGATCCGCACTGGCGGGTTGGCCATGCGCGAGCGCGATGAACAAATCCCGCTATCCAACTCTTGTGTTGGGCAAGAGACATGTGGCGCGGGAGGAATGGCATATGGACTTCGCTCTATCGGCGATATGATCCAGCTAGTGAACGAGATCCGACAAACGTGTCCAGATGCGTGGATTCTTAATTACACCAACCCGGCGGCAATTGTCGCTGAAGCTTTAAATCGTGAATTTCCGCATGATAAGCGAATTCTAAATATTTGTGATATGCCAGCAGCGATTATGGTCAGCTATGCGCAATTGTTAGGGTGTGAAATTTGGGACTTTGTTCCTGAATATTTTGGGCTTAATCACTATGGCTGGTTTACCAAAATTCGTAATAAACAGGGTGAAGACTTAACGGATAAAATTAAAAATATCATCCTAAAAGAAGGGATCAGTGCGGTTGATGCGGAAATAGCGGATGACCCATCGTGGCAAGCCACATTCAAAAACATGAGAACAATGCTTGCTGATAATCCAGAGTTTTTGCCGAATACGTATCTTCAGTACTATTTGTACCCTGAAAAAATGGTGGCGAAAGAGGATATCAATAATACTCGTGCAAGGCAGGTAATTAACGGCCGTGAGAAACGAGTGTTCGAATTGAACGCAAGAATAATTGAAGCGGGCACCACGAAGCACGAAACACTGCATGCCGATATCCATGGTCGATACATGGTGAGAGTCGCGGCTTCGCTAGCCTACAACTTGAGCGATGTGTATCTCGTCATCGTACCGAATAATGGTGCTATTACAAATTTACAAAATGATGCCATGGTAGAAGTTCCAGCTGCGCTAACTAGTGATGGACCGAAAGCTTTTACTGTAGGAAAAATCCCAACCTTCCAAAAAGCCATGATTGAGAGCCAACTTGGTTACGAGAAATTAGTTGTGGATGCTTGGTACGAAGGAAGTCAGCAAAAGCTGATTAATGCACTCACACTTAACCGTACCGTGGTTAATGTGCCAAAAGCTAAAGAAATAACAAAACAATTACTAGAAGAAAATAAAGCCTACCTTCCTCAATTTTTTCAATAACAACTGGACGTTCGGAGCCTACTTGTAGGCTCCGTGAATGAAACAAGAGGTTTATATGAAAGATATTATTCAAAGGTTCGGGGCCGCGATGTTTGTTCCCGTTCTATTATTTCCAGCAGCGGGCATGTTATTGGGTTTCTCTGTTGTGCTGTTAAATCAAGAAGTGTTTCCTTGGGCACTAGAGGGGAGTGCTTGGGTTAAAGTCTCGACGATCATTTTACAGGCATCACTCGCTGTATTTAAAAATATGGCACTTATTTTTGCCGTTGGGTTACCTATCGCTTTAGCTAAAAAAGCATCTGGTCGCGCTGTACTTGCAACACTTGTTTCCTATATTACGTATAACTACGTTATTGGTGGAATCCTTCAATTTTGGGGGCCAGAACTGGGCGTGAACTATACGGAAGGTGAGCGAGGTTTGACTGAAGTTGGTGGCATTCTAACGCTTGATACCAACTTGCTAGGTGCCATTTTAATTGCAAGTCTCTCTGTTTGGGTTCACAACCGATTCTTTGATAAAAAGCTACCGGATTGGGCAGCTGTATTTGGCGGAACGCCATTGGTTGTGATCATTAGTTTCCCCATTATGGTCGTGATGGCAATTCTAACTTGTTTGACTTGGCCAAGTATTCAGCATGGTATTAATAATCTGCAATCATTCTTGGTTTCTGCTGGATCGTTAGGGGTATGGCTATTTACGTTTTTAGAGCGAATCATGATACCAACGGGGTTGCATCATTTCGTATATGGTCCCGTTTTTTATGGGCCAGTTGCAGTCGATGGCGGAACGGTTGCCTATTGGATTCAAAATATACAGACATTCGCCCAGAGCTCGGAAAGTTTAACGACACAATTTCCTCAGGGTGGTTTGATGTTGACGGGAATGGGTAAAGTGTTTGGTTGTACGGGTATCGCACTAGCACTCTATTCAGTTGCGAAAAAAGAAAATAAAAAGATGGTGATGGGGTTAGTGCTCGGAGCCGCAATCACAGCAATTCTTACAGGGATCACCGAACCAATAGAGTTTACATTCTTATTTATCGCACCTGCGCTGTTTGCTTTGCATGCGTTGTTATCTGCGACAATGGCAACGATCGCCTTTATGTTTGGTGTTTCCGGTAACTTTCAGACTGGCTTGATAGACTTCATTTTCCAAAACTGGTTGCCTTTGGCTGGTAACCATGCGGGAACATACGTGATTCAGATTATTATTGGTCTCATGTTTACTGGTGTTTACTTTGTTACGTTTCGCGCGCTTATTTTAAAATACAACATACTTACTCCGGGACGTGAAGGTGCAGATAGTAAGTTATATTCAAAAGCTGACTACAAAGAAGCGAAAGCGGTCCATAACAGTAGCGCAAGTCCGTCACAAGCTAGTGCCTTTATTGAAGGTTTGGGTGGAAAAGAAAACATTGAATTGTTAACTAATTGCGCGACGCGTCTGCGTGTTAAAGTTAAAGATGTCTCTCTGGTAAAGGAGAACGCATTTTTCACACAGCACGGAGCGGTGAATATTGTTAGAAATCAAGAGAGCCTTCAAATCATCGTTGGTTTAACGGTGCCACAAGTTCGCGAAGATATGAGCCAACTGATAAAAGCTTAACCCCCAAACTAATGCTCCAGCTCATATGGCTCAAAGGTGAGATAGAATTATCTCACCTTTTTTGTGTACATGAAGCATATTTCGCGCAGTTTCCACGAAAGTGGGGAGGAGTTATCGAGCGAGCTAAAAATACAGTTAGGTTATACCCGTCTGTATTGTTGGAAGACTTGTTGAGTCTCTAAGTGACGGTGGCGCCACTTTCTATGTTGAAAAGCGTTTTAATTTCTTCCAGCACTTCTGGGTTAGCAATAGCACCAATGTTTTTTACAGCTTGTCCGTTTACCAATTGTTTCACTGCTAGCTCAACCAATTTGCCTGAGCGCGTTTTAGGAATATTACTGATAGCAAAAATTTGTCGTGGGACATGGCGCGGTGAACATTTTGTTTTCAATGTTTGGCGAATTGAATCGGTGAGTTGTTGGGTTAACTCGACGTTGTGAGCGAGTTTTACTAGTAACCAGATTTCTTCAGACTGCTGGTTTAACTTGCCGACAGCGATGGAGTCTTCAACCTCGGGTAACGCGTTCACTTGTTGATAGATTTCAGCGGTACCGATTCGTACGCCGCCTGGATTTAAGGTTGCGTCACTACGGCCATAAAAAATAAAGCCGCCATGTTCGGTTTGCATCACATCGTCGCCATGGTGCCAGATATCGGTAAACTTGCTCCAATAAGCGTTGTGATAACGTTCGCCGTTGTCGTTCCAGAAACCAATAGGGAAGCTAGGTAGTGAGTTATTACAAGTCAGTTCGCCACGTTTTTGCGTAATAGTATGTCCATCACCCTCTAGAACACGTGCGTCGATTCCCAGCCCTGCGCCTTGGCATTCACCTTTGTAAACTGGTGAGATTGGGTTTCCAAGTACAAAGCATCCGCAAATATCTGTGCCGCCAGCAATAGAAGCGAGATGCAAGTCCTGCTTGATGTGCTGATAGACATAATTAAATTGTTCTGGGTAAAGCACCGAACCAGTTGAGCACAGAGTTTTGAGTGACTTCAAGTTATGTTCTAGTTTTGGAGAGCAGTTCGCATGCTCCAGTGCTTCTAAGTATTTCGCTGAAGTACCAAACAGCGACACGTTATGTTCTTCTGCTAATCGCCATAAGACGGAGTGATCAGGATAAACCGGACTACCGTCGTAAATCACTAAGGTTGCTCCACTCGCAAGAGCGGAAACATGCCAGTTCCACATCATCCAACCACATGTTGTGTAGTAGAAAATCTTGTCTTGCGATTTGATGTCGCAATGCAGTTGATGTTCTTTGAGGTGATTGAGCAAGGTACCGCCTGCGGAATGGACAATACACTTAGGTTGACCTGTTGTACCAGAAGAATACAAAATGAATAACGGGTCATTAAACAGCGTTGGTTGATATTGAATTGATTGTGGAGAAAAGTGGTGAGTAATATCGGACCAAGAAACAAACTCAGAAGTGCTAGCACTCTCAGCGTTTTGTAAATATTCGATTTGGCATACGCTAATAGTAGTCTCTTCGGAGGCACTGCTTAACTTACTACTAAGAGTGGTGTTCTTGTCCGTCATATCGAAAGCTTTGCCTCCGAACTGGTAGCCATCACAGCAAAAAAGAACTTTCGGTTTGACCTGACCAAAACGCTCTACGACGCTATCGATACCAAAATCAGGAGAGGTTGAAGTCCAAATGGCACCAAGACTGGTGGTGGCCAGCATGGCAATAACGGTTTCAGGAAGGTAGGGCAAATAACCCGCAACGACATCGCCTTTACCGACACCACAATTGAGTAGCCATTGTTGAATGGCGGAAACTTGTTCAAGCAACTGTTTACCGGTGAGTTGTCGGTGTTCACCGCTTTCATTGCTAAAAACAATAAACTCACGCTCTGGTGCTTGTTCAGCCTGAGATAGGAGGTTCTCTGCGTAGTTCAGCGTGGCGTCAGCAAACCATACTGTGTCTCTATTTACATGGTGATGATTAGAACCTGTTTGTGTCCATTTGGGACTGCCAAGGCTCTTGATTTGCGAACCTATATCTCCGATTACGTTGCAAAACTGCCAAGTATGTCGCCAAAATTCATCATTGTGCTCAATGGACCACTGGTGTAGAGACGTGTAATTGTTGATTACGGTACCTTCGGCTTTGTCTTTATTAACCTTTTCGATGAACCGTAATAAGTTGCTATTGCTGACGCGCTCAGCAGATGGTGACCAAATAGGTGCAGAATTTGGCATAGGTCCCTCTAATTTCAATTCTTTTGAATATGACCAAAAACAAAATAAAGGGGCGAACATAGCAGTGTTCGCCCCTTATCTGATCGTTTAAAGTTGTTCGGCAAGCTGAGGTAGTACCTCAAATAAATCACCAACCAATCCATAGTCGGCAACTTCAAAGATAGGAGATTCTGGATCTTTGTTGATCGCGACAATCACTTTGGATTCCTTCATTCCTGCAAGATGCTGGATAGCTCCGGAAATCCCAACCGCTATATAAAGCTTAGGTGCAACGATTTTACCGGTTTGACCCACTTGTAAGTCGTTGGCAACAAACCCGGCATCAACCGCCGCGCGAGAAGCGCCAATGGCAGCACCTAGTTTATCGGCCACTTGTTCGATCAACGCGAAGTTCTCTTTGCTACCGACCCCGCGTCCACCTGACACAACCACCTCTGCCGCGCTTAATTCAGGGCGCTCTGACACGGTTTTATCGACAGAAACCAATTCAACCATTGGAGCTGAGATAGTGACCTGCTGATGCTTAATATCGGCTTGGTTGTGACAAGTAACCGGCTCAAACGCAGACGCGCGCACGGTGACGACGCGAACCTTGTCGCAGGTGGTCACTTTGGCAAATGCGTTTCCTGCGTAAATAGGGCGGATAAAAGTGTTTTCATCGATAACTTGGACAATATCGGAAATTTGCCCAACGCCGAACTTCGCTGCTACTCGCGGTGCAAGATCTTTCCCTTTTGATGATGAGCTAGCCCAGATTGCGTCAAAACCTTCAGCAATACTCACTACAATAGGTGCGATACTCTCGGCAAATTGATGCTTAAGTTGCTCATCATCGACACAAATTACGTTTGATATACCATCAACGCGACAAGCTTGCTGAGCGACTTCTTCACACTGGTGGCCCACTACGATCAAAACATTGTCTTGGCTGACTTGTTTTGCTGCATTAACCACTTTGAGTGTGTCCGCATGCAATTGGTTATTGTCATGCTCTGCTATGATTAAGTTCTTCATGAAATCACCTTCGCTTCGTTACGCAGCTTATCGAGAAGCTCTGAGACAGATTCAACCTTGATGCCACCTTTTCTTTGCGCTGGCGGTGTGATTTCTTGAATGGTTTGGCTAAATACCACTTCAACACCCAGACTGTCAGGTGTGATGGTATCTAACGGCTTGCGCTTAGCTTTCATGATATTAGGCAAAGAGGCAAAACGCGGTTCATTCAGGCGTAAGTCAGTACTGATCACCGCAGGTAAGTTCATCGTGACCGTCATCAAGCCGCCGTCCACTTCTCTCACGACCTGAACTTTTTGATCTTCAATCTTCACGTCGGAAGCGAAAGTTGCTTGAGGCCAGTCAAGTAGGGCGGCCAGCATCTGAGCCACTTGGTTGTTGTCCGTATCAATGGATTGTTTACCCGTAATCACAAGCTGTGCTTGTTCTTGCTCAACTAGAGCTTTGAGCAGCTTAGCAACAACTAATGGCTCTATTTTGTCTTCAGTATCGACATGAATAGCGCGATCGGCGCCTAATGCAAGCGCGGTACGTAGTTGCTCCTGACACTGGCTACCGCCAGCACTGACAACGATGACTTCATCTGCAATACCTTGCTCCTTTAGTCGTACGGCTTCTTCAACGGCTATTTCGCAAAATGGATTAATCGTCATCTTGACGTTATTGGTTTCAACATCGCTATGGTCCGCTTTCACGCGAACTTTAACGTAGGGATCAATGACCCTTTTGATTGGCACTAGTATTTTCACGTTAGATTCCTTTTACAGTGAAGACTATGTGTTTACAGTGAAGACGATGTGATGACGTCTTTAAAATGATGTTAATTTACCTTTACGTTTGCGTCAACTTTAAATATATTGTTGATTAACAAGTTGGCAACATGCAAAGAAAAAGGAATGCAATCATGGAAAGAGACTGCATGGAATTTGATGTTCTGATTGTAGGCGCTGGTCCCGCAGGTTTGTCTGCGGCATGCCGAATCAAACAATTAGCAGCAGAAAAAAAACAAGACCTCTCTGTTTGCGTGGTAGAAAAAGGTTCTGAAGTTGGAGCGCATATTTTATCGGGTGCGGTGTTTGAAACGCGGAGTTTGGATGAGCTTTTTCCCGACTGGGAAGAGAAAGGCGCTCCGCTCAATACCAAAGTAAACCAAGATAAAACCTACTATCTAGGCAATGACATCAATGGTCATGAACTGCCTTCTTGGGCGGTGCCTAATACGTTACATAACAAAGGTAATTACATCATAAGTTTGGGCAGTCTATGCCGATGGATGGCGTTGCAGGCTGAGAACTTGGGGGTGGAGGTCTACCCAGGTTTTACCGCCAGTCAAGCGATCATCGATGAAGATAGTCGTGTTTGTGGCGTGATCACGGGCGATATGGGATTAGATAAAAATGGTGAACAAAAAGGAAATTTCGAACCTGGTATTGAACTGCGAGCGAAGTTTACTTTATTTGCTGAAGGCGCACGGGGGCATATTGGTAAGCAGTTGATTAACCGATTTAATCTTGCTGAAGAGAAAACGCCTCAACACTACGCTATCGGTTTTAAAGAGCTGTGGGAAATCCCATCAGAGCAGTATCAGCAAGGTTTAGTAGTGCACGGATTAGGTTGGCCGTTATCAAATGAAGCTACAGGTGGCAGTTATCTCTACCATTTAGAGGGAAACCAAGTTGCCGTCGGGTTGATTGTTGACTTGAATTATAAGAATCCGCACTTGAGTCCATTTGATGAGTTTCAACGTTTTAAACACCACCCGTTGATTGAGCAATACCTCAAAAATGGGAAGCGTATTAGCTATGGCGCGAGAGCGATTACCAAGGGCGGCTTTCATTCGCTTCCCACGCAGCAGTTTGCTGGTGGCTTGTTAATTGGCTGTGATGCAGGAACACTTAACGGCGCTAAAATCAAAGGCACACACACCGCAATAAAATCTGGAATGCTTGCTGCTGAAGCAGTATGTGAAGCCCTTGAGAGTCAGTCAGTTACTGCTGATTATCAAAAGCATTTCAAACAGTCTTGGCTGTATGAAGAGCTTTATCAAGCACGTAACTTCTCAAGTGGAATCCACCGCTTTGGATCGTGGCTGGGCGGTGGTTTAGCGCTGCTGGAACATAACGTGTTAAAAGGTAAAGCTAAGTGGCATATCCGCTGTGATAAGCCTGATCATCAGTCTCTGTTATTGGCGGAAAACAGCAATGAAATTGTCTATCCGAAGCCTGATGGCGTGTTAAGTTTCGATCGCCTCTCTTCCGTTTATCTATCCAATATCTTCCATGAGGAAGATCAACCATGCCACTTACGACTGGAGAACCAGCGGATCCCTATTGAGCAGAACCTTGAATTATATGCAGAGCCAGCACAGCGCTATTGTCCGGCTGGCGTGTATGAAATCGTACAGGGGGAGCAGCAGCCAGAGCTGCAAATAAATGCGGCCAACTGTATCCACTGTAAGACCTGCGACATCAAAGATCCAAGTCAAAATATTACCTGGACTCCGCCAGAAGGTGGTGGTGGTCCGAACTATCCAAATATGTAAGCGTTTGAGAATAATTTTTATTAACAATTTATTTACTTAAAGTTTGCGTTAGTTCAAATCTTTCTCGATGAACTCGATTGCAACTTAATCTTTCAGGCACTATTCTGATTTTAAATTGACGTTTACGTAAACTGAATACAAAGTTGATGCATAGGTGTAAAAGCGGTTACCAGTATCAAAGTTAGGTTTGATCAAATAGTGCTCAATGGAACGCACTTAAAATAACGAAAGGGAGATCAACTATGGTATCGGAATCGCCTCTGTTGCAGGTAAACGATATTTCATTGGCTTTTGGTGGGGTGAAAGCTTTAACTGACGTGAGCTTCCATGTGAATGAAAAGGAAATTTTTTCAATCATTGGTCCAAACGGTGCAGGTAAAACCTCAATGCTCAATTGCATCTCTGGTCGATACACACCAAACAAAGGCTCTGTAATCTTCGCTGGAGATGACGTAACTAAACGGACACCTAGCCAACGAGCTGAGTTAGGGTTGGGAAGAACCTTCCAAAACTTAGCGCTCTTTTCTCACATGTCGGTACTGGACAACATCATGGTTGGCCGACACCACCTACTAAAAAACAACTTCGTCACGGGGCCACTCTATTGGTTCTCTAATGCGCAGAAAGAAGAGATGGCGCACCGCAAATATGTGGAAGACGTGATCGATTTTCTAGAAATCCAGCACATCCGAAAAGCGACTGCAGGCACCCTATCTTACGGCTTACGTAAGCGTGTAGAGCTTGCTCGTGCCATTGCCTTAAAACCTAAGTTACTGCTGCTTGATGAACCAATGGCAGGTATGAACTTGGAAGAAAAGGAAGACATGGCACGTTACATCATGGATCTGAATGAAGAATTAGATATCACGATCATCATGATTGAGCACGACATGGGCGTGGTCATGGACATCTCTAATCGCGTTTTGGTTTTGGATTTCGGTAAACACATTGCTACGGGTGAGCCTGAAGAAGTGATGGCCAACCCACATGTGAAACAAGCGTACTTAGGCGAAGAGTTACCGACATTAGAGGAGAGTGCATAATGGCACAGCAACATAATGATTGGGCAGATATAACCCGCTTAGATACCTTTCCAAAAGTGTTGCAACACAATGCCAAGAACTGGCCCGAACAAGTCGCAATGCGTGAAAAGGAGTTTGGTATTTGGCGAGAGTTCACTTGGAAGGATTACGAAAACCGCGTCAAGTGGATGGCACTGGCACTACAAGATTTGGGTATTGGTGAGCAAGATGTCGTTGGTTTGTTAGGTGATAACCGCCCGGAATGGGTATGGGGCGAGTTAGCGGCACATGCGATCAAAGGTTTCTCGCTGGGCATCTATCAAGATTCTATGCACGAAGAGGTGGCGTACCTTATCAACTATGCCAAAGCAAAAGTCGTGATTGCCGAAGATGAAGAGCAATGCGACAAGCTGCTTGAGCTTGGTGATGAAATTCCTAGCGTTGAATACATTATTTACTGCGATCCTCGTGGAATGCGTAAATACGATGATCCAAGATTGATTGATGTTGAACAGGTCTACAAAAAAGGTCAGCTGATTGATAAAGCGGACCCAGACAAATATCTCAATATGGTTGTTGAAACCAAAGGCAGCGATCTTTCAATTCTTTGTACAACGTCGGGTACGACTTCTAAACCAAAATTGGCTCAGCTACACAGTGGCACGTTCTTGGATCACTGTGCGGCTTACTTGCGTGCAGACCCTCGTTCCCCAGGCGACAACTACGTTTCTGTTCTGCCTTTGCCTTGGATTATGGAGCAGGTTTACGTGGTTGGTCAGGCGTTGATTTCTCGTCAAATCGTTAACTTTGTGGAAGAACAAGAAACCATGATGTCCGACTTGCGTGAAATCGGTCCAAACTTTGTGCTGTTAGCGCCACGTGTGTGGGAAAACATTGTGGCAGACGTGTCTGCACGAATGATGGATTCGACACCGTTTAAGCAAAAGATGTACAAACTGGGCATGAGCTTAGCCAACAAAGCGTTAGAGCAGGGCAAACGTTCTAAACTCGCCGAATGGATTCTTTTGCGTGCTTTGCGAGACCGTTTAGGCTTTTCGAACCTAACATCTGCTGCAACGGGCGGCGCGGCGATGGGGCCTGATACTTTCCGTTACCTACAAGCTATTGGTGTGCCACTTAAGCAGCTTTATGGTCAGACCGAAATGTGTGGCGCATACACCGTGCACCAAGCGGATGATGTGGATTACGATTCCGTTGGTGTTGCGTTTGATAATGCAGATGTGAAAGTCATCAACCCGGACAGCAATGGCGTTGGTGAAATCATCGCGAAAAGTACAGGCATGTTTACTGGCTACTTAAACAACCAAGCAGCATATGATGAAGATGTTCAAGATGGTTGGATGCACACAGGCGATGCGGGCTATTTTAAAGATTCCGGTCACTTGGTGGTGATTGATCGTCTGAAAGATATGTCGGAAACCAGCCATGGCGACCGTTATTCGCCACAGTTTATCGAAAACAAACTCAAGTTCTCGCCGTTTATTGCAGAAGCCGTGGTGGTAGGTAAAGGTCGACCTTGGCTGTCTGCCATCATCTGTATTCGCTATGCGATCGTCGCGAAGTGGGCAGAGCAACGCGGCTTGGCATTTACCAACTACACCAACTTATCTGCTCAACCAGAAGTGTACCAAGCGATTCGTGAAGAAGTTCAAAAAGTGAACGAATCCCTACCGGATGCACAGAAAATCAGCAAATTCATTCTACTTTACAAAGAGTTGGATGCCGACGATGGCGAGTTAACTCGTACGCGTAAAGTGCGTCGTGGTGTGGTTGCAGAGAAATACGGAGACATCATCGAAACCATCTACAGCGACGATCCAAAAGTCGATGTCGATACAGTGATCACTTATCAAGATGGCACTAAAACACGCATTCAAACGTCGCTAGTTATTGAAACGCTTATTGAGCATGAGCCAACACTAGTGGATAGCGAACAACGGAGGATCGCATAGTGAATACGGATTTATTACTGCAACTCGTCATTAATGGCGTGATCGTTGGCATGTTGTATGGCGTTGTCGCCATGTGCTTTGTATTGATTTACAAATCGACCCAGGTGGTCAACTTTGCTCAGGGTGAGTTCTTGTTGATTGGCGCATGGGTATGTTGGGCGGCATTGGTGCACCTACAGTTACCGTTTTTTATTGGCTTTTTACTCACGCTCGCGTTCATGATGATTTTTGGTATCGCCGTGCAAACCATTGTGCTCAGACCGTTGATTGGTGAACCGATTATCTCTGTGATCATGGTGACCATCGGTCTATCGATGTTTTTCCAAGCGCTGATGAAGTGGATATTCGGTGTCTCTGCTGTGTCGTACCCGCAAGTGTTCGAAACCAACGTGGTAAATATCGGAGGTTTGAATGTTGAGTTTGCTTACATTCTGAGCTTGATCTTCTCAATGCTCATCATGGGCGCGTTCTACTGGTTCTTCAAATTCAGCAAAATGGGTCTGGCAATGCGCGCAACGGCATTCAACCAGCAAGTAGCCCAGAGTCTTGGCATTTCCATCAAGAAAGTGTTCGCCATCAGTTGGGCCATTTCGGCAATGGTATCTGCAACAGCAGGGATTGTTATCGGTATCGTTAACGGCGTATCTGACGCGCTATCCATTATTGGTATCAAAGTTTTCCCAGCCGTTATTTTAGGTGGCTTAGACTCGGTAGTCGGCGCAATTGTCGGTGGTATTACCATCGGGGTGCTAGAAAACTTGGCTGAGTTTTTTGATAGCCAATACCTGCAAGTGGGTAACCTGTACAACATCGCACCATTCTATGTGCTGTTAATCATTCTTGCCTTCAAGCCATATGGCCTGTTTGGTACCAAAGATATTGAGCGTATTTAAGGAGAAATAACATGGCTCAACTTAGCATGCGCCCATGTGGGGATTTTCGAACCACATACAAAAGCGATACGCCAATTTTTGAAACCAAAACCATCAGAAGCCTTGCGATTGCAGGTGTCATCGCCATGCTGGCAGCACCGCTGGTCTTGGATATTTACTTCCTAAACCTGTTTATTCAGATTGCATACCTCGGTATCGCGGCATTGGGCTTAAACATTTTGGTTGGTTTTACCGGACAAATCTCGCTAGGTCACGGTGCGTTCTTTGGCTTTGGCGCCTTTGCATCGGCTTGGCTAAATAACCAGTTTAACATTCCAGTCGTGTTTGCGATTCCGCTCGCGGGTTACTTAACCATGATTGTGGGGATGCTGTTTGGTCTGCCAGCTGCTCGAATTAAAGGTTTATACCTAGCTATCGCAACGTTGGCGGCGCAGTTTATTCTAGAGGACTTCTTTGCTCGCGCAGATTGGTTCAGTGGCGGCTCATACGGTGCTAGCGCGAACCCAATTAATTTGTTTGGCTTTGAGTTTACGACTGACGAAAGCTTCTTCTACATCGCTCTGTTTGCGCTGATCTTCATGTATATGTGGGCATCAAACTTAATCCGTTCTCGTGACGGTCGCGCGTTTGTCTCAGTACGAGATCACTATCTATCAGCAGAGATCATGGGCATCAACCTAACCAAGTATCGTCTGCTCTCATTTGGAGTGTGTGCATTCTATGCAGGCATCGGGGGGGCACTCTACGGACATTATCTAGGGTTTGTATCAGCAGAAGGCTTCACCATCATGATGTCTATCCAGTTCTTGGCAATGATCATCATTGGTGGCTTGGGTTCAGTCAAAGGCACATTGATGGGGACGATATTTATCGTATTGCTGCCTGAAGTTTTGGAGTTTGGCGTAACGGGGCTTTCAGCGTTTGGTGATACCACCGCTTTCACTGATGGTCTGGCTTACTTCAAAGAGATGGCGATTGGTTTAGTCATCATGTTGTTCCTTATTTTCGAACCTCAAGGATTATCGCATCGCTGGCAACAGATTCGAGCATATTGGAAACACTATCCGTTCTCATATTAACGTGGAATTAAGTGGAATATACCTCAATAACAAGGACAACGAGTTATGAACAAAGGACATTTAGCGACAACGTTGGTGCTGTCATCTGCACTGTTTACTACCGCAACTTGGGCAAAAGATTCTGTGTTTGTCGGGCAATTAGTCGACTTTTCTGGACCAACTGCCTATGTGAGCAAGCCTTATGGTTCTGGCGTGCGAGACGCATTGCGTTGGATTAACCAAAACGGTGGCATTAACGGTACCGAGCTCGAATTTGAAACAGTAGACATGGCGTACAAAGTACCAGTGGCGATTTCTAACTATAAACGTTGGGTTGCGCGTAAAGACATGGTTGCGCTGCAAGGTTGGGGTACGGCGGATACCGAAGCGCTTATTTCGTTTGTTACCAAAGACAAAGTGCCGGTGTTCTCTGCTTCTTACTCTGGTCACTTAACTGACCCAACTGGCAAAAACCCAAAAACCGCGAAACCAGCGCCTTATAATTTCTTTTATGGTGCGTCGTACTCAGATGCGTGCCGTGCGCTAGTTAAGTGGGCGAAAGAAGATTGGGAATCTAAGGGCAATCAAGGTGCGCCGAAATTTACGCACATTGGCGATAACCATCCATTCCCGAATGCGCCAAAAGAAGCGTGTGCAGAGTACGCCAAAGAGCTTGGTTTTGATGTGCAAAACCCAGTCGTTGTGTCACTAAAACCAGGGGACTTTAAAGCGCAATGTTTGTCGCTGAAAGAGTCAGGCACCAACTACGGTTACATTGCCAATATCGGTAGCTCGGTTATCTCACTAGTGAAGTCTTGTAACACGGTTGGGACAGAGTTCCAGTACATGGCAAACATTTGGGGCGGCGACAAGCCAGTGCTTGAAGCAGCAGGCGATGGCCTTAAAGATTACGTTTTCCCAGGTATGACGGCGTTTTGGGGAGACGATAATGAAGGCATGAAACTGGTCCGTGAGATTTCTAAGCAGTCTGAATCAGAGCCGGGCGAATTCAGAACTCACCATTACATTCGCGGTATTTGTTCTGCGTTCTATATGAAAGAAGCAATGGAGTGGGCGAAAGACAACGGTGGCATCACAGGTGAAAACATCAAGAAGGGCATGTATGTCCATGACAACTGGGTACCACAAGGCTTAGAAGGTGTTTGTGTCCCTGCGAACTGGAAACCGGAAGATCACCGAGGCACAACAACCGTGAACGTCTTTATGGGCAACAACGATGGCGGCGCAGTTGATATTAAGAAAGTATCTCAGGTGACATTGTCACGTCGTGACGATTGGCTAGGTTACTAATCTACGACTTATTAATAACAAAGCTTACTGAAAATAAGGATGGGTGAGAGAACACTCTCACCCTAGCAAGGAGTAGTTTGATGGCTGAATTAGCAACGAATATCGAACCGGCAGAAATACTGCTTTCAGTGAACAACATTGAAGTCGTCTACGACGAAGTAATACTAGTACTTCGCGGTGTGAGTTTAGAAGTTCCAAAAGGGCAGATTGTGACCTTACTGGGCGCCAACGGTGCGGGTAAATCCACAACGTTGAAAGCCATTTCTGGTTTATTGAAAACCGAAGATGGTGAAGTGACGCGCGGCGAAATCAACTTCATGGGCGAGCGTATAGACAACAAAAGCCCGGAAGAGATCGTCCGTTCGGGCATCTTCCAAGTTATGGAAGGGCGCCGAATTGTTGAAGATATGACGGTAATAGAAAATCTTCGCTTAGGCGCTTATACACGCTCTGACAACGAAGTTGAACAAGACATCGAAATGGTGTTTGACTATTTCCCGCGACTCAAAGAGCGCACTGGCCTGGCGGGCTATTTGTCTGGCGGTGAGCAACAAATGTTAGCGATTGGCCGAGCGTTAATGGCTCGACCGAAGATGATTTTGTTGGACGAACCGTCTATGGGGCTTTCTCCACTGCTAGTTAAAGAAGTATTCAGCATTATTAACAAGATCAACAAAGAGCAAGGTATTACCATGCTTTTGGTTGAACAGAATGCCAACTTCGCTCTTCAAGCGGCCGATTACGGTTACATCATGGAATCAGGCAAAATCGTACTAGATGGCAGCAAGCACGAATTGCTAAACAATGAAGACGTAAAAGAATTCTACCTTGGCGGCGGCGATGAAGATCGCAAGAGCTTTAAGAATCTGAAATCTTACAAACGTCGTAAGCGTTGGTTGTAAGGAGCAAGGATGAACGAACTATTTGATGCGAAAGAATCGTTGTCTCTACAGGCGCGAGAAGAGTCGCTGTTTCAACGTTTGCCAGCACTGATTGAAAATTCGAAAGCCAATAGCGAACATTACGCGGCGCATTTTTCTGAGTTAGAGCCTACATTGGCAAACAATCGTGAAGGGCTTGCTCAGTTCCCGATTACACGTAAGTTCAATGTACCTAATCAGCAGCAACTTAAACCGCCGTTTGGTGGCTTAAATAGCGTTGCCATTGGTCAAATGGCACGTGTTTTTCAGTCTCCTGGGCCTTTATATGAGGCTCAAACGAATGAGGCCGATTTCTGGCGTATGGGGCGCGCGTTTCACGCTGCTGGGTTCTGTGCGGGTGATTTAGTGCATAACACGCTCTCTTACCATTTCTCTCCTGGCGGATTTATTATGGATGGTGGCGCAAGGGCTTGTGGCTGTGCGGTATTTCCGGCTGGAGTAGGCAATACCGAAGCGCAAATAGAGGCAATTAAACAGCTTCAACCTAATGGTTACACTGGTACACCTTCGTATTTGCTGACGTTGCTACAAAAGTATCAAGAGAAATACAATGAGCTGCCTAGCTTTGAGAAAGCTCTGGTCTCTGGTGAAGCGGTTACAGCAGACATGCAACAGATGTTTGAGGAAAAAGGCATTGCAGTATTTCAAGCCTACGCAAGTGCAGAGCTTGGTTTGATTGCTTATCAAGTGTCTGGTGAACAAGGATTAGTGATTTCCGAAGATATTATTGTTGAAATCGTTGATCCTGATGGTGTTCCTGTACAACCGGGAGAAGTCGGTGAAGTCGTTGTAACGTCGCTCGATGAGAAGTTCCCGCTGATTCGCTACGCAACGGGAGATTTATCGGCATATCTAGAGATTAGTTCTGATTCTTCACGCACGAATGCACGAATTAAGGGCTGGATGGGACGAGCAGACTCCGCGGTGAAAGTAAAAGGGCTGTTTGTTTATCCGCATCAGATCCAAGAAGTCTGTCGTCGCCACGATATTAAAGGCTCCTTGAAAATTGAGCGCGATGGCTTCAACGATGCCATTACTTTCTGTTGTCATGATGTGCATGTATCAGCAGAGGACATTCAAGCAACACTCCAGTCTGTCACTAAACTGAAAGGCAATGTCCAGTTTGTACCGAACCAAGCGGAGCAGCCGTTAATCAATGATCTTCGCAGTTAACTCATTGGTGGCATAAGTGCAGTAGAAAGTGGTTGTCATAAAAAACTAACAACGTCAGACAAAAGGCTAGAAAAGGGATACCACATTGCGCTGCGTATCCCTTTATTTTTTACTACCGCAATCAGGGAGCGGGTAAATGAAACAGGCACCAATGATTAACACACAATTCTGGGATGATTTGTTTATCCGAGGCACTATGCCTTGGGATGCCCAATCGACACCTCAAGAACTCAAGGATTATCTCGACAATTCACTTCATGTAGGCCAGTCAGTGTTTATTCCTGGGTGTGGTGCCGCTTATGAACTGAGCACTTTTATTCAATATGGGCATGACGTGATCGCGATGGATTACAGCCAAGAAGCGGTAAAAATGGCGCAATCAACGTTAGGTAACTACAAAGATAAAGTCGTATTGGGTGATGTATTTAATGCCGATTTTTCTCACTCGTTTGATGTCATTTACGAGCGGGCCTTTCTCGCAGCACTACCGAGAGACATGTGGTCAGAATACTTTGCTATGGTGGATAAATTGCTGCCAAGAGACGGTTTGTTAATTGGTTATTTCGTTATAGATGATGATTACCTATCACGCTTCCCTCCATTTTGTTTGAGAAGTGGGGAACTGGCATCTTTTCTAGAGCCCACGTTTGAACTTGTGAAGTCCTCAGTGGTGGCAAACAGTGTTGAGGTTTTTAAAGGCAGAGAGCAATGGATGGTGTGGCAGAAACGTTAGTCGTCACTGAGACTTCTTTAGAAAGTATTCGCGGAAACTGTCTGGTTCTTTGTGAATCGCTGATACATAAGTCTTCACTCTATGTCTGATGGAATGCTCACATAGTTTGTCGGTTTGTGTGAAACATTAATTTCTCGTTGCTGGTTTAAGTTGTTGAGATATCTCTAACAGCGGTTGAGTGGTTGAGTTTATTGCTGGCACGGGTTATGTGCTCAGAGCGTAAAGCGACAGATCAGCATCGATCCGAAAGGTAGTAGAACGTCTCTTACTGATCTGTCTATTTCATGCTTATACTATTTTAGGTTGACCATCTGATGCGGTGGCACCGCCGTCTACAGGTAGGTTTACGCCATTAATGAAAGATGCGTCATCACTTGCCAAGAAAGTCACGACAGACGCAATTTCTTCAGGTTCGGCTGCTCGGCCAAGCGCAATGCGCTCATTGAATTTATCGCGGATGTCCTGCGGCCAGCCGTTTGTCATGTTGGTTTTTACTAAACTTGGGCATACGGCGTTAATTCTTACCCCATCCGCACCATGGTCCAATGCCATCGCTCGGGTAAGGTTCACCACTGCGCCTTTACTCGCGCAATAGAATGCGGCACCCCAGTCACCACCCAAACCGGAAACGGACGCGGTATTTACCATACAACCTTTCGTTTTTAAGAGTTCAGGCAAAGCAAACTTCGCGCAATAAACAACACCATCAATGTTTACACCAGAGATCTTCTTCCAGTCTTCCAAACTACCTTCAATCACGGAACCTGGGACATGTACGCCAGCATTGTTTACTAAAATATCCAGTTTACCGAAACGGGTAACAACATCAGAAATCAGTGCTGCGACTTTGTCTGGATCAGAAACATCAATGGAATGTGCCGACACACGCTGTTTATCAAAGCCCTCAACGGCGTTTGCCAACTGCTCTTCATTCCAATCGGCAAGAGCGACGTTTGCGCCTTCTTCATACAAACGTTTTGCGATGGCCAAACCAATGCCATTGGCAGAGCCAGTCACGAGTGCGACTTTATTTTTTAATCCTCTCATGCGATTTCTCCTTCGAAACTTACAAAAACGGGATCTTGATTTTTCTCTGTGCGCGGCAACATCAGTTTGTCGTTGTCGCTGTAATCTACGGGGATAGCCACCACTGCTGGTCCTTCAACATCCATGGCTTTATTCAATGTCGGTAGTAATTCGTGTTGACTAGTCACTGCGAAGCCTTTCGCGCCAAATGATTCGGCGTACGCCTTGAAATCAATTGGTCCAAATTTCACACCAGAGCAGCGCTGATATTTGTTGATCTCTTGCATTTCTACCATGTTGTAGGCGTTATCAACCCACACAATATGGACGATATTGCAGTTCAGTCTAACCGCGGTTTCTAACTCCATGCTCGATTGCATAAAACCGCCGTCTCCTGATATCGATACCACTTTGCTACCAGGTTTTAGTAGGCTGGCACCAATGGCCCATGGCAGTGCAACGCCCATCGTTTGTTGGCCGTTAGACACCAGCATTTGGCGAGCTCGAAAACAGCTTAAGTAACGAGCGATCCAGATGTGGAAGCTCCCCATATCAAGGCATAGCGTGGTATCTGGTGTGATGATAGATTGCATGGCTTTAATTAGCGCCAGTGGATGAAACCCTTGCTTGTTATAGACATTGGGATAGGTCTTGATCACTTGCCGTTGCAGTGCTACCTCTTCCAGTACTGAAAGTGCCGTTGGGGAAAGGCGAGCATATTCAGAGATATAGCTGCCCATCTTGTCTAATGACTGCGCAATGTTTCCGACGATTTCAACACAAGGCAGATAATTAAGTTGGTATTCTGCTGGTTCAATATCGAGGTGAATCACTGGGTTGCGGTGGCTGTTCCAAAGCTCAGGGTCATACTCTATTGGGCTAAAGCCGATGGTGAGAATTAAATCGGCGTCCCGCAGTAAAACATCGCCAGGTTGGTTATTAAACAAACCGACACGCCCAGCAAAGTGATGATAGTAATTGATGTCTACCGTGCCGGCGGCCTGGTAAGTGCCGACAACGGGTAGCTGCGTATTTTGAAGAAACCGAGCGATAGCAGCAGCGTTTTGACTGCGGCTCGCGTGAAGGCCAAGTAAAACCACACAGCGCTTTGCTTTACTGATTCGACTGACCGCTTCTTCGATTGCTGCGATGTCTGCGCAACCAGGCTGTGTGTAAGGCGAGGGGACAATAATGTCCGTTTGGGTTTGCTCGGATAAAACATCTTGGGGGAGACTCAAAAAGCAAGCCCCAGGACGACCTGACTCTGCGATACGAAATGCGTTCGCCATGATCTCGCTTGCGGCGTCCACATGCTGCACTTCAGCACTGAACTTAGTTATAGAGCGAAAAATACTGACGGTATCCATGCTCTGGTGTGTTTGTTTTTGTTGGTCAGTTCGTTTCACCGCACCACCGATAGCAATCAGCGGATCGCCTTCGGAGTTTGCTGTTGCAACCCCCGTAACTAGATTTCCACAGCCAGGGCCTGACGTAACCATTGTGACGCCTGCTTTGCCGGTTAGTCTTCCCATAACGCCCGCCATAAATGCGCCGTTAGCCTCGTGGCGTACCGGAATCATTTGGATGTTAGTGTCTTCAATCGCATCGAACAGTCGATCGATTTTTGCACCGGGAATACCGAAAATGTACTTAATGCCGAGAGACTCTAGCTGTTGAGCGATCAACTGAGCTCCATTTTTATTTGAAGGTTTGGATTGCATTTGTTGTCCTTATTATTTGCCTGACTTTGTTACTTTTCCGCCTTTTCTATGGCGGTATTTATATCTTCCGGAGCCAAATTGGCGTTGAGGAAGTCTGTCGATACTGGGGTATCAATCACTAGCCGCGAGACTTTGCCAATCTGGAGGAACCCTGACGAAATGCTGTAATCCTGAATATGACCACCTCCTTGGCGGTCATCGGTAATAAAGTGTTCGTGATAGCCGGGCACATTGATGCCAGTCGTATATTTAGGACTGCGAAAGCCGGCGACCACGCCTTGCTTATGCGTGAAGCGGAACGTTGGTTGTTCTTTGACCACTTCAAGCATTGGCCGATAAGGGCGTGTTTGTTTAGGTACGGTGCGAGTACGAACTGAATCGAAAACGCCATCAATGCGCACTGCGCAAAATAGGTTATCGCTTGGAACCATCTCGTCTATGATGCTATGGACTTCATGACGTGACATGCGCGATGTCAGTGGCAGCTCGATATCAGGCTTAAAAAAAGTCATGACAGCAAAGGGCGTTTTTTGCGCCAGGTCTGCCGGGTTTGCGGAGCCATCCGACTTGAGTTGAAAAACTTCCTTATCAAACGCAATCAACTCACCATCCAATTCATTGAACGTACCTAAACCAAAATCCCCATGTTTCAGCAGTTCTTCTATGGTTGTTGAGCCTTCGTAAACACCAGCGATCAAAGCACTCATTAACGAAGTCTGATAAATCTCACCATCTCCGGTAACGTGATGGTATTCAGAAAATTCTTTCGCTACTTCAAGCGAACAAGCACATAGAGGGTTATAAAATCCACGCATGAGTAAGACCAGTTATGCAATGAAGAGTATATTTAGATTGACTTCTACACGGTGCTAAATCCAATATAAAAAAGATTTATTTTGATATGGAAAATATATGGAATTTCGCTACCTGAAGTATTTTGTCGCGGTCGCCGAGACTCGTCACTTTACCCGAGCAGCTGAACAGTTAGGGATTGCGCAACCTCCTTTGAGTCAACAAATCAAAAAGCTAGAGCACGAGCTTGGCGTGGACTTATTTAAGCGCTTGTCTAGAGGAGTAGAACTGACCCATGCAGGGCAAGTCTTTTATACGGATGCGGTAAATATTCTTGCTGATGTGGAACGCGCTAAAGCAAAAGCCCGACAGATTGCCCGTGGTGAAAATACGCAGGTTAAAATTGGGTTCGCGACGTCAACATCAACCTGCATTAAGGTATTGGAGAGGATTGGGCGTATTCAAGAGAATGGGGTTCATTTACAGACGGCGGAACTATCAATGCCAGAGCTTGCCACTCAGTTAAAAAGCAAACAACTTGATCTCGCAATCATGCGGCTACCCTGTTACGCCAGTGAGCCTTTTGAGCACAAGGTGTTGTTTAACGACCCGTTTGTCGCAGTGATTCCGGCGGGCCACGAGCTGGCAAAATATCCCTGTATCCAGATGAAACAGTTGAGAGGCCATAAAATTTTACTGTTTCCACGAGAGACGGGCCCCGCATTGTTTGATGGCATGAGCACACTTTTTTCCGACGCAGGAGTAAGGCTCGAACCACAGTTCGCAGCACCGCAACTTCGTACGACGATTGCCATGGCGCAGGCCGGGTTAGGTATCGCTCTCGTACCGCGCTCACTGGCTGAACATCTCGATGATTCCGCGACAGTCGCCGAGATTGAGGATATCCCTCTCATTAGTCGTGTTGTTGTTGCTTGGGAGGCATCTAATCTCAATAAACAAGCGCTAAAAGTAGCCATGCACATCGGTCATGTTGAGGCTTAAAGATGAGTCATCGAACTGGCTCTGATAGCCACAGGCAAATGTGATACTCTCACTCGTTATATGCAAAGCTATGCTTTGGTTGAATAGACAAATCTTACTCAACGAATAGAACTTACTGAGGATGTACCAATGATATACGCTGCGGTCTTTGATATGGACGGGTTGCTGATTGATTCAGAACCTTTGTGGAAGGAAGCGGAAAAGCAGGTGTTTTCATCAGTTGGTGTCCAAGTGACCGAAGTGCTGTCAAAGCAGACTGCAACTATGACGACAGGTGAAGTAACAAGGTTTTGGTATGAACGTAATCCTTGGCAAGAAAAGAGCCTAGAGGAAGTAGAGAATGCTGTTGTGGATAAAGTGGAGACATTAATAATTGAAAAAGGATGCGAATTAGAGGGTGTTACAGAAACACTCAAATTGCTTAAGGAAAAAGGGTTTAAGATAGGGTTGTCTACTAATTCACCTTATCAACTCATTCCCATCATTTTGAACAAACTCGGTATTGCCAGTTACTTTGACGCGATATCATCGTCAGACGATGTAGAGCAGGGTAAGCCAGAGCCAGATGTCTACCTTTTAACAATCAATAAACTAGGTGTAGATTCAAGTAACTGTATTGCCTTTGAAGACTCTTATTCGGGTATGCTTGCGGCAACACGAGCAAACATAAAAACAGTCGTGATACCTCAACCTGATAAGTTCTACCAAGAGTTTAATGAAGCCAGTCTAAAGCTGCAAAAGCTATCAGAGTTTAATGAAAGCCATTTGGCGAGTTTAATGGACTTGAATTTGAAAGAAACAATTGCACCAACACCGCATGAAAGTTTTTTAGAAGAAGGACTTGATTGTGAATAGTCGGTCGCTGAAAAAATACCTACTGCCAATGTTCTTATTGGTTTTACCTATAGAATCATTCGCAAAAGATACGACTATGTTGGACGAGCTCAATAATCGATTTGTTACATTTGAAAGGCGATTTGATGATTGTATCAACTCTGCTTCTCAAAATGATATGAGTGAAAACATTGTCGGTCAGATTCAAGCGCTTAATATTGATTTTGAAATTTCGGTTGGCTATTTATACAAACAATCACTTTATTTATGCTCTGATGATGAATTCAGTGATTTAGCAAGAATTATCATGATAATTGAAACCTCCGATAATGATGGATTGCAATTATCAAAGGCAAAAGCTAGTCAAATTAGAAAGCTACTTTTTAGCAAAGTGGATTTACGTTTAGAGTCGAAGTTTCAAAGTTTACCGCAAGATAAAAAGGAAGCATTACTGAGCATTGCGAAAAAGCTTGAACCTTTTGATCTCGTAAGCATGCATGAACGACTTCAGGCAATGTAGACTTATGAAAGAATGTTTTGAGTAGATTCTTAACGCTTGGCTTTTTCATTAAGATTGAGTATTAGGTTCAACGCCTCTAGCTCTTACACAAGATCTAGAGGCATCCATTTTTTATTGACTTAAAAATGCCGCGCTAAGATTTTAACCCTGCAGCGGTCATCATGACGCGAAATAACATAGACACTAACCCTAATGCAGCGACGCTAACGACCCATATTCCAATCATCCAAGCCCATTGGCGGCACCAATTTTTGATTTTCATACTCACTCCTTATCAACTCGTTAATGGTACGCTTCGCCTTCTTTTACTTTTCCGGAGAAGACGTAGTAACTCCAAAAGGTGTAAGCCAGAATGATCGGGATGATGATCACTGCTCCAACGAGCATAAAGCGCTGACTGCTTGCAGGAGCCGCTGCTTCCCATATTGATATGCTAGGAGGAATGATATTTGGCCAGATACTGATGCCAAGCCCAGCGAACCCGAGAATCACGATCACTAACGCCATCACGAAAGGGCTGCGCTCTTTACGCTTTTTAACGGAGTCGGCAATCTTCAAACATACCAGCCCAGTAATGACAGGTACGGGCAGTAAGTAGAACAAATTAGGCAGAGAAAACCATCTTTCCGCAATGGCAGGGTAAGCAAGTGGAGTCCAAGCGCTCACAATGACTAATGCGGAGATCATCGCCAGTAGTGTTTTGTTAGTGAAGCGGTGCATCGTGTTTTGCAGTTCACCTTCCGTCTTCATGATGAGCCATGTGCTACCAAGCAGCGCGTACGTTGCGACTAAACCCAAACCACAGAAGATGGGAAAAGGGCTGAGCCAGTCGAGTTGGCTACCTACGAAGACGCGGTTTTCCACCGCAAAGCCTTGAATTACCGCGCCAACAACGATGCCTTGGAAAAACGTGGTTAAAATCGAGCCGACCATAAAAGAGCGATCCCAGAACTTTAAGTGGTTTTCCAATGCTTTAAAGCGAAACTCAAATGCGACTCCACGAAAGATCAAAGCAATCAACATCAACGTTAAAGGGATGGTTAGCGCTTCAATAATCACCGCGTAAGCCATCGGAAAAGCGCCAAATAGAGATGCGCCTCCAAGCACAATCCAAGTTTCGTTGCCATCCCAAACTGGCGCGACACTGTTGACCATGACGTCTTTTTGTTTTTCATCCTTGATGAAGGGCATCAGTATTCCAATACCCAAATCGAAGCCGTCCATGATGATGTACATCAAAGTGGCAAAAACGATGATCGCGAACCAAATCACGGATAAATCAAAATGCATATTTTCTACCTTCACTTTGTGACAAATTCTAAATGCGACCTGAAACGGTCGTCATGTCGTGCTCATCGTGTTCGATTGCATCGGGGCCTTTCTTGATTTGGTGGATCATGTAGTAATACCCAAAACCAAACACCAAGCTGTATACAACAAGGAAACACAGCAGGCTGATGCTCATTTGTAGGTCTCCGTGTGCAGAAACCGCATCACGCGTTTTTTGTACGTCATACACGACCCAAGGTTGCCGACCAACCTCTGTCGTAAACCAGCCAGCGAGTATTGCGATAAGACCAGATGGCCCCATAAACAATGAAAACTTGAGGAACCAACGCGAGGTATAAAGCGTGTTCTTTTTTCGTAACCATATGCTGTAGAAGCTCTGAAAAATCATCAGAAGTCCTAGCCCGACCATGATTCGAAATGACCAAAAGACGATAGGTGAGTTCGGTCGTTCCTCTTTCGGGAAGTCTTTCAGCGCCGGGATTGGCTCAGTTAAACTGTGGCGTAGGATCAAACTTCCTAAAACAGGAATTTCTAAGGCATAGTCTGTGCGTTCTTGTTCCATGTTTGGCATGCCGAACAATATCAATGGGGTTGGTTTGCCATCGCTGTTATCCCAATGTCCTTCGATGGCGGCGATTTTGGCGGGCTGGTATTCCAAGGTGTTTAGCCCGTGCACATCGCCAATCACGGCTTGGAGTGGCGCAAGGAACACTAAGATCCCGAGCGACATCGAAAACATGGTTTTTACCGAAGTCGATTGATTGCCTCTCAATAAATGCCAAGCGGCTGACGCGCCTACAAAGAGTGCTGAACTGACGAAAGCCGCGACGCTCATGTGCGCCAAACGATAAGGAAATGAAGGATTGAAAACGATAGCAAACCAGTCGGTTGGCACCACACGTCCGTCGACAATTTCATAGCCTTGTGGCGTTTGCATCCAACTGTTGGAGGCGAGAATCCAGAAGGTTGAAATGATCGTTCCTAACGCCACCATCGAGGTTGCAAAAAAGTGCAGCTTTTCGCCGACGCGACGCCACCCAAACAGCATTACGCCAAGAAATCCGGCTTCGAGAAAGAAAGCCGTTAACACTTCATAAGTCAGTAATGGGCCTGTGATAGAACCAGCGAAGTCGGAGAAACCACTCCAGTTGGTGCCGAATTGATAGGCCATGACAAGACCAGATACAACACCCATTCCAAAGTTAACCGCAAAAATTTTCGACCAGAAGTGATAGAGCTTTTGGTAATCGGGATTACGTGTTTTTAGCCATAAGCCTTCCAGCACGGCGAGATAGGTGGCCAAACCTATGGTGATAGCGGGGAAAATAATATGAAAGGATACCGTAAAGGCGAACTGTATCCGTGCAAGCATAAATGCGTCGAGGCCAAACATTAAACTTCCTTTGATCTTTTAAGTTTTATGAGAGAGCTATTTTAAAAGGAGCGGAATGAGGGAAGTAGGTACAGACAGTGACTATAAACCTATAACAGATTAAATATTGAAGTGTTATTATTTTGAATTCGGCTTTATGGAAGGGGATTTGCGTTTGGCGAAGTATCAAGAGTTAGTGGAACAGCTTAAAAGGCAGATAAAATCGGGGATATGGCATCCGGGTGACAAGCTGCCTTCGCTGCGTCGCCAATCTGAACACTCGGGTTTGAGCTTGATGACGGTGTTGCACGCGTATCAAATTCTGGAATCTCAAGGCTGGGTCACGTCACAGCCGCGATCTGGTTATCGAGTCGCGCCCAATATTAAGAGCTCAAATGAACCCCAAGCGCCAGCCGCGGTTTCGTGGACTGAGCAGGTAGACATCAATGAGTTTATCTTTGATGTTCTGCAGGCGAGTAAAAATCCATCCATGATCAATTTTGGCTTTGCCTATCCAGACCCAAGTTTGTACCCACGATATCACGTGAATCGGGCGATGAGCGCAGCCGCTCGCAATATGCCGATTTCCACCACCTTTGATAACTTACCGCCGGGAAACGAGCAATTACGCACCATCATCGCGAAGCGTTATGCTGCGAAAGGCATTGAAATTTCACCCGATGAAATTGTCATTACGGCAGGCGCGCTGGAGGCGTTAACGCTCAGTTTGCAAGCCTGCACAAGACCGGGAGATTGGGTGGTTGTGGAGTCGCCTGCATTTTATGGTGCATTGCAATCCTTAGAGCGGTTAGGTTTGAAAGCGCTCTCAGTAAGAACAGACCCAGTCACGGGCATTGACCTAGACTCATTGGAACGAGCGCTGCAAACACACGATGTGAAAGCATGTTGGCTGATGTCGAACTTCCAAAATCCTCTGGGTTTTACGCTCACCAACGAGAAAAAACAAAAGCTGATTGAGCTGACACAGCGATATAACGTGCCAGTGATTGAAGATGATGTGTACAGCGAACTGCATGCCGAGAATGACTCGGTTTACCCACTAAGAATGTTTGATGACACGGGCAATACCATGTTGTGCTCCTCGTTTTCAAAATCGTTAATCGCAGGGCTACGTATTGGTTGGGTTGCGGCGGGAAAGCGGGCGCTAGAGGTACAAAAGTTACAGTTAATGAGTACATTAGCGACGAGTGCACCAGTGCAAATGACATTGGTACACTATTTAACAAGCCGCAATTATGAATCTCATTTGAAGCAGTTACGGAAAAAGCTGTTTGAACGTAAAAGTAAGATGACGGTTCTGCTTAGTGAGCTGTTACCTGAAGCAGTCAAAGTGTTAAGCCAAAGCGGTGGGTACTTTATTTGGTTAGAGCTTCCCAAGCATATTGATGCCTTGCAGATATATCGAGAAGCGCTAAAAGGTAATATCAGCATCGCACCGGGAAAGATGTTCAGCCTGACAGAACAATACGATCACTGTATTCGTCTTAACGCTTCTTTTGAGCTCAATGACAAATATGTTCATGCTCTCAATCTGCTTGCTAATATTATTCGCGAGCATTTGGCGAAATAGCGACTTTCTTCAGTTTTTTGGTTTAATGGAGCGCGCCGGATTTCCAACAACTCGATCGCCCGGCGCAACGTCTTTGGTTACGACAGAGCCAGCGCCGACGACGGCCTCATCGCCAATGGTCACGCCCGGCAGTATGATTGCGCCCCCACCAATCCAAACGTTATTGCCAATTGTTACCGGTTTGGCGATCTCATCTCCGGCTAAGCGTCTTTGTGTATCGAGTGAATGAGCGGCTGTGTAAATTTGCACTCTAGGCCCAATCATGACGTTCGCGCCAACCTCAACCTGCCCATTGTCCAGAATAATGGCATCCCAGTTGATGTAGGTGTTTTCTCCGATGGACAAGTGACAACCGTAGGTAAGTTGTAGCGGTGGCTCTATACAGGCGCTGTTTTTTAATTGGACGCCCATTTCCGCCAATAGTTGTCTACGGATATCTGGGTTTGGCTCGTGGTTAAATTGGAAGACAAGCTGCGCAGTTTTGGCGCGCATTAGCTTTAGTTCTTCATCCAGACAATTATAGGTTTCTCCAGAGCGCATCCGAGTCAGTTCTGACATAACAATCATTCCATCAATGTTATTTGCAATAAGGTGCATAATAAGTGAGAGTGATTCGAAGTGAAAATTTGATGCTTAAAAATCAGAAAGTTATCACTGATTTGCCTTGCGTATCCAGTTGGTTGATTGGCTCGTTTAGTTCACAAAGACGTATTCCCTAAATGGCTTAATCGGTTGAAGCCAAAGTGGGAAACCACTCGAAGCGTTTTACGTAGATTACAATATAGTTAATAAGAAGAACTTAATTGAGCCGCTGCGCTATCGATTGATCCAAAAATTTATGACTTATGCGCTCTGGCTTGCTGGCAACGATGAATCAAGAGTGAGCACTTTATGTTCGAACGGGTCATTTCATTTTTAGAAACAACACTGTTTACCTTTAACGAACAACCTATCACGTTGTGGGCGATATTGATGGTGCCGACATGGGTGATTGTCGCTTTATGGTTGTCCAAAATTTTAATCAAAACCGTTACGTCAAGAATGTCCTCATCGGGGAAAGATCCAAACGTGATTCATTTGGTTAAACGGATATTATTTGTCATCGCTCTAGCCATTATTTTTATGACCACACTTTCGATGATCAATGTGCCAATCACCGCGTTCGCCTTTCTGTCTGGTGCCATCGCTATCGGCTTCGGTTTTGGTGCGCAAAACATCATTAACAACTTCATAAGTGGCTGGATTTTGATTGGTGAAAAGCCAATCCGAATTGGGGACTTTTTAGAGGTTGAGGGCGCCAAAGGCACTGTCGAGCAAATAAATACACGCTCAACGAGAATCAGGCGAACCGATGGTGTTCATATGCTCATACCCAACAGTCAGTTGATTGAGAACGTGGTGATCAACTGGACGTTATGCGACAGATTAGTTCGTGGCTCGGTCGTCGTCGGTGTCGCGTATGGGAGCGATGTCAAACAGGTTGCTGCCTTAATGGCGGAAGTGACTTCGCAGCAAGCGCAAGTTCTGAGTTCGCCAGCTCCAGACGTGTTTTTTCAAGACTTTGGTGACAATGCTTTGATCTTCGAATCTTATTTTTGGATTAACTCAACGGTTGAGGGCGGGATTCGATCGGTCGCAAGTGCCATACGTTTTGAAATCTATGAAGCTTTCGAAAAGCACGGTATTGAAATCGCGTTTCCACAACAAGATGTGCACATTGATGGGCAAATCAAGTTGTCTAGGGAGAGAAACGGATAGGGCGATAAGCGGTGTTGGTGCCCTTATCTTGGCTTCGAGTAGTGATAGCGAGGCGGTCACAACACGGATTAACCTCGCTAGAAACCAGTTTGAAGGCGTTATTGGTTGTCCCACATGACTTCGCATTCTTCTTTGATTGCTGATTTTAGCAACTCAATCAGTGGAAACGCTCTGCGTCCTAGGCTTACCGCGGGCTCTGCTTGTTCTTCCTCTTCGTCTACATCAGTAGGGAGGTTTTCTTCAGCTGCATTTTTCGCCGATAGAGCAGAAGTTAATCTTGATAGCGCGTCAGGAACATCTTGAGCGGAAATTGATCCCGGCACAGTGCCGCTGTGACCCATCATTTTGAGCATATCTAATGCAATATCACCAAACATTGTGACGTTTGAGTGGCTTCGACAACGAAATGTTATGAGCATTTACCTGATCCTGTTTTATATGTTCGCTTTGAAACTAAATTGTAGCTGAAATCAGGCACTAATTAATGTGATGAAGACCGTTGAGCGTTAAGGTTTTTATGAGTAGCAATAAAAAACGGGCACGTACGTCTGCATGCCCGTTTAAATACATTATTTGATTATGATGGTTGATGATTTACAAGCTATACGGATCGCCTAGAGCCAATGCGACCCTAGAAGCTGGAGGTTTTCCTAACGCACGGCAAATTTGCCAACCCGCTTCATTGATGACGCTAAGGTCAACGCCCGTTTCAATCCCAAGTTGCTCACACAGATAAAGTACATCTTCCGTTGCAACATTGCCACTGGCACCTTTCGCGTAAGGGCAGCCGCCCAAACCAGCAACCGCACTATCAATGGTGTTGATGCCCATTAACAAGGCTTGGTAGATATTGGCTAATGCTTGTCCATAGGTGTCATGAAAATGTACCGCGAGCGCGTCTTTTGGCAGTAGCGTTAACAACGAATCCAGCATGGCGATAACGCGATTAGGCGTTGCTTTACCGACAGTATCACCGAGCGAAATCTCATAACATCCCATATCAAACAACGTATTGGCGACCTTGGTAGTTTGCTCTGGCTTGATTACTCCCTCATATGGACACACCATGGTACAAGACAAGTACCCGCGTACAGGAATGTTGTGCTGGTTCGCCAATTCGATAACGGGTTCAAATCGAGCGAGACTTTCGGTAATGCTGCAGTTGATGTTCTTCTGGCTGAACGTTTCTGAAGCGGAGCCAAACACCGCAATTCGCTTTACACCGCTTTCCAGCGCACGTTCTAACCCTGCGAGATTTGGTGTGAGCGCGCTATAAACCACGTCAGGCTTTTTTGAGATACCAGCAAACACCTGATCGGAATCGGCCATTTGAGGCACCCACCTTGGAGAGACGAAAGATCCCGCCTCAATATGCTTTAAGCCACTGCTGCTTAGTTGGTTAATCAAACGGATTTTATCAACCAGCGTCACTGCCGTTTCATTTTGCAGACCATCACGAGCGCCGACTTCGACGATATTAACCTTCGCTGGTAGCATATTCGCGCTCCTTATCTTCACTGACGTTATCCGATATCAAAGACAAATTCAGCAGTATGGAACCGTGCTGTACTTGGTCCCCGTGCTGATAAAACAATTCGTCGACTGTTGCTGCGACCGGAGCCGTGATGGTGTATTCCATTTTCATTGCTTCGAGTACCAAAAGCGGATCGCCCGCCGCCACTTCGTCACCTTTAGCCACCATAACTGCTGAAATTATGCCGTTGAGTGGTGCGGTTGGACTTAGTTCATCATCTACATCTTTTGCAGAGTCAAAGTTAGGTTGATGAGCGAACGTGCGCTGCTGACCAAGATAAAATAGTGTTGTTCTTTGTTCATCGCTAAGTGCATTAAAGGTGTAACGCATATTATCAATATCGACGATAAATTGGTTGTCACTTTCAAGCAGGATGACCTGATGCAGATCCTCGCCGCATCGGACAGTGAAGTGAGATCCTGTATCTTGCGATGATTGTTGCAAACGTACTTGA
Organism: Vibrio sp. Vb1729; assembly: GCF_033338655.1. Taxonomy (NCBI): domain Bacteria; kingdom Pseudomonadati; phylum Pseudomonadota; class Gammaproteobacteria; order Vibrionales; family Vibrionaceae; genus Vibrio; species Vibrio sp. Vb1729. The sequence continues at coordinate 533,884 of NZ_JAWOTB010000011.1, forward strand.
TGGTTGGCATTGGCATCCGTGAAGTTAAATCGGTAAACGTTGTCAACCGACAGTCTAAAACCTCGTTTGGTTGGCGCGGGTAACGTTGAGCTGTCTGATTTTGAAATCAGATCATTCCGGCGAGCAACCGCCGCCAATGTAAGCCAGATTGAATCCGACACGTCTTGCTGCTCATTTATGCCTTGTTGATGTGTGACGAGGAAACCTGTATCAAGCTCAATCTCTGCAAAGGCTGGCTGCGAAATAATGCTGTGCAGATAACCAATGTTTGTCGTTACGCCACGTACGTGATATTTAGTTAACGCCTGCTTAAGCTGCTTTAGAGCGATATCACGAGTTTGCCCCCAGACGATCAGCTTGCTGATCATTGGATCGTAATATTCGCTGATGCTATCGCCTTGGGTAACACCGCTATCAACTCGTACGTACGCTAGGCGCACATTACTGTCTGATACGGGTTCTTTTAAGTAGTCAATGCGGCCAGTCGACGGCATAAAGTCATTGTCTGTATCTTCTGCGTAAATTCGCAGCTCAATTGAATGACCGTTGTGGGTGATTTCAGATTGCGAAATAGGTAAATGCTCGCCAGCTGCGACTTTGAATTGCCACTCCACCAAATCAACGCCGGTGATCAATTCAGTGACAGGGTGTTCAACTTGCAGACGGGTATTCATCTCCATGAAGTAGAATTGACCTCGGCTATCGAGTAAGAACTCCACCGTGCCAGCGCCAACATAGTCGATCGCTTGAGCGGCCTGAACCGCAGCTTCACCCATTTGTTTACGCAGTTCATCACTAAGACCGGGAGCTGGTGCTTCTTCGACTACTTTTTGGTGACGGCGTTGAATGGAGCAATCGCGATCAGAAAGATAGACACAGTTGCCATGTTGGTCAGCAAATACCTGAACTTCAACGTGGCGAGGCTGCAATATACATTTTTCGATTAGAAGCTGCTTATCGCCAAAGCTTGAAAGTGCTTCACGCTGCGCACCGTCGATGGCCAGAGGCATTTCGGCTGCGCTATTGACTACTCGCATGCCTTTACCGCCACCCCCTTGGGTTGCTTTAAGCATCACTGGGTAACCGATTTTTTCAGCTTCCGCTAATAAGTGCTCTACGCTGTTGTCTGTGCCGTGATAGCCGGGAACCAAGGGCACGTTCGCCTCAGACATGATGGCTTTGGCGTGCGACTTCGAACCCATTGCTTCAATTGCGCTGGTGGAAGGGCCAATAAAGGCGATGCCATTTTCGCTGCACGCTTTCGCCAGTTTCGGGTTCTCGGAAAGAAAACCATACCCAGGGTGGATAGCATCGGCTTGCCATTTTTTCGCAGCGCCGATAATCGCATCGATATCGAGATACGATTCACTCGCCGGAGCGGGGCCAATGAATTCAGCGAAATCCGCTTGTTTAACATGTAAGCTGCTGCGATCCGCTTCGGAATAGACGGCAACCGTCTCTATAGCCATGCTTTTTGCGGTTTTAATGATTCGGCAGGCAATTTCACCGCGGTTTGCGATCAGTATTCTTTTAAACATGATTCCTCCAATTGGCGGCGCGCTTTTCAAAAAATGCAGCTAGTCCTTCTTGTCCTTCGCTGGACACGCGAGCGGTTGCAATAGCTTGGCTGGTGTATTCAATTAATGAGTGATCGATAGGTTGATTGTCACAACGTAAGCAGAGTGCTTTTGCTGCCTGCATGGCTTGTGGACTGTTGTTAAGCAGGTGATCAATGGTGCGATTGACGGCTTCACGTGGTTGAGCGTCTATCTGATGAAGAATACTCATCGATAGTGCGGTTTCGGCATCAATCAGTTCCGCGGTTAAAAAGTAGCGTCGGCTCTGTCTTTGTCCAATCGCTCGGATTACGTAAGGTCCGATGGTGGCGGGTAACAAACCGAGCTTCACTTCACTCAAACAGAAGCGGCTTTCAGGTGTACCAATAGCGATATCGCAGCAGCAGATAAGCCCAAGCGCGCCGCCAAATGCAGCGCCGTGCACCATAGCAATGGTTGGTTTGCTAAAGGTATCCAGCGTATGCAAAAGTTTTGCTAGTTGCTGTGCATCTTGCAGGTTTTCACCCTCGGTTTTGGTTGCCATTGACTGCATCCAGCCCAGATCTGCTCCCGCAGAAAAGTGTTTTCCCTGTGCAGTAAACACCAGTGCACGGAGAGAATCGTCCTTTTCGAGCTGTTCTAGTGTCTCAATTAGTGAGGCAATCAATGCGTCATTAAACGCGTTGTGTTTTTCTGGTCGATTGAGGCTCAACCAAGCAACGCCATTGCTGTCTTTTTCAAGCAGTAGTCCGGTCATGTGACTTCCTTTGTCTGACATTTCAGTCTCTATTCCAATGCTCGCTAACCGTTACTTGTATAAACATCGGTGTTTGCGAGGAGTTAAGGTTTGCCTTGCATCCGACTACATACGGAAGATGCCAAATTTGCTGTCTGGTATCGGCGCATTAAGCGCAGCAGACAGAGCAATGCCGACAACATCACGGGTTTTTGCAGGATCAATAATGCCATCGTCCCACAGGCGAGCACTGGCGTAATACGCATGGCTTTGAGTCTGATATTGCTCCGCAATTGGACGTTTGAACGCTTCTTCTTCCTCCGCGCTCCAGCTTTCACCTTTGCGAGTTTTGATATCGCGGGTCACTTGCGCCATCACGCCAGCCGCTTGCTCTCCACCCATGACGGAGATGCGCGCGTTTGGCCACATCCACATCATGGTTGGATCATAAGCGCGGCCACACATGCCGTAGTTTCCTGCGCCATACGATCCACCAATAACCACGGTAAACTTCGGCACGTCTGCACACGCAACAGCAGTTACCATTTTCGCACCATGTTTGGCGATGCCTTCGGCTTCGTACTTCTGACCGACCATAAAGCCCGTGATGTTCTGCAAGAAGAGCAGAGGAATTTTGCGTTGTGCGCACAGCTCAATAAAATGCGCGCCTTTTTGTGCTGATTCCGAAAATAGAATGCCGTTGTTAGCGACAATGCCAATCGGCATACCGTGAATATGGGCAAAGCCACAGACCAAGGTTTCGCCGAACAAGGCTTTAAATTCATCGAACTGGGAATCATCAACAATTCGGGCAATGACCTCTTTAACATCAAACGGCTTTTTAAGATCGGTTCCGACGATGCCGTACAGCTCTTGGGCAGGAAAACGTGGTTCCTGAGGTGCTTTTTGCTTGAGTTGAACGGGTTTCAAGTGGTTGATTTGTGAAACCGCTTGTCTTGCCAACTCTAACGCGTGGTGATCATTTTCTGCGTAATAGTCCGCCACACCAGAGGTGCGACAGTGAACGTCTGCGCCACCAAGATCTTCCGCGCTGACTTCTTCACCTGTCGCTGCTTTTACAAGAGGTGGACCTGCCAAGAAAATCGTACCTTGTTCTTTGACTATGATGGAAACATCACACATCGCAGGAACATAAGCGCCGCCAGCGGTACATAGCCCCATGACCACCGCAATTTGTGGAATGCCTTTGGCCGACATACGGGCTTGGTTGTAGAAAATACGGCCAAAATGGTCTTTATCTGGGAATACCTCATCTTGGCGGGGTAGGTTAGCGCCGCCAGAGTCGACTAAGTAAACACACGGCAGTTGGCATTTTTCTGCAATTTCTTGTGCTCTTAAGTGCTTTTTCACGGTGAGTGGGTAGTAACTGCCGCCTTTTACCGTCACGTCGTTCGCGACGATCATGCACTCATTGCCGTCAATTACACCCACACCGGCAACCACTCCAGCACATGGAACGTAATCTGGATACACATCCCAGCCAGCAAATTGACCAATTTCTAGAAAGGACGAACCAGGGTCGAGTAGGGCAAGAATGCGCTCACGTACCGGAAGTTTGCCTTTCTTCTGCTGATGCTCGCGGGCTTTCTCACCGCCACCATCTTCTATTTGGGCAGTCACGGTATAAAGTTGATCTACAAGTGACGCCATAGAGCGGTAGTTTTCCTGATACTGCTCTGAGTGGGTATTAATATTGGTCGTCAAACAAGCCATAAATAGCCGATCTCCATTCGGTAGACGGGTGACACCACCCGCCTTTATCTATGTTGAATAAGATTTAGGTTGAATAAGGAATTTATTTAGATTCAGAACGCCTAGGTATGTTGATTAGGCGCTTTCGTTAAACAATTCGCGACCAATAAGCATGCGGCGAATTTCTGAAGTGCCCGCACCGATTTCATACAGCTTGGCATCTCGCAACAAACGGCCCGTATCAAACTCGTTGATGTAGCCGTTACCGCCAAGTAGTTGAATCGCATCCAGTGCCATCTTGGTTGCCAGCTCTGCGCTGTAGAGGATCGCGCCAGCAGAATCTTTACGTGTGGTTTCACCGCGATCACAAGCGGCAGCGACGGCGTAAACATACGCTTTAGCGGCATTCATTTGTGTGTACATATCCGCGATTTTTGCTTGAACTAGCTGGAATTCACCGATGGATTTACCGAACTGTTTACGGTCGTGAATGTAAGGCACAACGATATCCATACACGCCTGCATGATGCCAAGTGGGCCGCCTGCAAGCACCACACGTTCGTAGTCGAGGCCGCTCATCAATACTTTCACGCCTTGGTTTTCTTCGCCGAGAATATTTTCCGCAGGGATTTCGCAGTTTTGGAAGACCAGCTCACACGTATTCGAGCCGCGCATACCCAACTTGTCGAGTTTTTGTGCTTGAGTAAATCCAGGGAATCCGCGTTCCACAATAAACGCCGTGATGCCTTTGGAGTGCTGGCTTGGGTCGGTTTTTGCGTAGACAACATAGGTGTGTGCATCAGGGCCGTTGGTGATCCACATTTTGTTGCCGTTTAGCAGGAAAATATCGCCTTTACGTTCCGCTTTAAGCTGCATAGAGACCACATCAGAGCCGGCGCCGGGTTCACTCATAGCAAGGGCGCCGATATGTTCACCGGAGATGAGCTTAGGTAGGTGTTTCTCTTTTTGCGCTTGTGTGCCGTTACGGTGGATTTGGTTGACGCAAAGGTTGGAGTGAGCGCCGTAACTTAACGCAACCGAAGCGGATGCTCGGCTGATTTCTTCCATAGCGATAACGTGGGCGAGATAGCCCATGCCTGCACCACCAAACTCTTCGCTGGTGGTCACACCTAAAAGACCCATGTCACCTAATTTGGACCAAAGATGGTTTGGAAAGTCGTTAGTTTGGTCGATAGATTGCGCTAGCGGCGCAATTTCTCTTGCAGCAAAACTATTGATTTGCTCGCGAAGCAAATCGGTATTTTCGTCATAAACAAAGTTCAGGGAAGAGTAGGTAGATTTCATTGCGTGTCCTTGCCTTTACGTCACCTACATCCCAGAGTTGAGGTGTTAGGTGACTTTTTCGCCTTTCATGGATCTCAGTGTGTTTTGGCATCGCAACTGCGCAGCATTTAACTCCATCATTACCGCTTGAATGTCGTTTGCTTGCTGTTGCAATGCTGCCTTCTTCTCTTCGATCAACCGAATCATATAGTTCAACTGCTCAGTACTTTGATCGGTATCGTAGAGTTCAAATAACTCTTTGATATCTGCAAGAGAAAAGCCCAATCGCTTACCTCGCAAAATCAGCTTTAGTCGAATTCGATCGCGACCATTGTAGATTCGAGTGTTGCCTTTACGTTCTGGAGTTAGGAGACCTAAATCTTCGTAGAAGCGAATGCTTCGAGTAGTAATGTCGAACTCTTTCGCGAGCTCGCTGATCTTAAATGTGTTCATTCCTTAACCTTACGACTTTCGTATAACATTTACATGAATATACAATTCGTTAACGTTAAAGTAAACAAACAACATCCACTCTTGAGCCTTGATATCACTCGCATTTACTCGAAATAAAAGAATCACTCGAACAAACAATAACCTCAAACTTGACGTTAACGTAAATGTTAGTATAGTTATGACGTAAACGTCAACAAAAGGTTAATGGAATGAAAAATGAAACATGGATTGTTGCCGCTAAGCGAACGCCTATCGGCTCTTTTCAAGGTGCATTAGCTTCAACAGATGTCACGGAACTCGGTGCGAAAGCCATTCAAGGGGCGCTAGCCGAAAGCCAACTCGATGTGCACAAAATAGACGAAGTGTTGATGGGGTGCGTTTTACCCGCCGGTGTGGGGCAAGCGCCGGCAAGACAAGCAAGCCTTAAAGCTGAAATGCCACAATCGATTGGTTGTACGACACTGAACAAAGTTTGTGGATCGGGTATGAAAACCGTGATGCTGGCATATGACCTTATTCAATCTGGTAATGCGCATGCTGTCATCGCTGGTGGCATGGAAAACATGTCGTCTTCTCCTTATCTATTAAAGAAAGCGCGTGATGGTTTCCGTTTAGGTCACGAGCAAGTGCTTGATCACATGTTTTATGACGGGTTGCAGGATGCCTACCAAGGCGAGCTGATGGGTGTCTTTGCAGAACAGACGGCGCAAAAGTATCAGTTCAGCCGTGAAAGTATGGATGCCTGGGCGCAGCAGTCGGTGACTCGTGCGCAGCAAGCAATCGAGCAAGGTTTGTTCAAAGAAGAGATCGTGCCTGTTAACGTAAAAAGTCGGCGCGGCGAAACCTTGGTTGTAGATGATGAGCAACCGAGCAAACTCGACGTCACTAAAATTCCTACCTTACGCCCTGCGTTTGCCAAAGATGGCGGCGTAACCGCAGCAAACTCTAGTTCCATTTCGGATGGTGCGTCGGCAATGATCTTAGTCGATAGTGAGTTTGGTCGTCAGGAAAACCTTCAGCCTCTAGCCAAAATTGTCGCGTACAGCACGCATGCAAGACAGCCTGATGAGTTCACCATCGCACCAGTCTTCGCGATTGAATCGCTGCTGGAAAAAACGGGCTGGGACAAATCGGACGTGGACCTTTGGGAAATCAATGAAGCTTTTGCTGTCGTGACTCAATACGCGGTAAAAGCACTCGAACTGGACGAGAGCAAAGTGAACCCTCGCGGAGGGGCTTGTGCGCTGGGGCATCCAATAGGCGCAAGTGGCAATCGAATCCTTGTCACTTTGATTCATGCGCTAAAACAAACTGGTGGTAAGCGTGGCGTTGCATCGCTTTGTATTGGCGGCGGCGAAGCTACCGCTATCGCGATTGAAATCTGCTAAATCACTCTCAACAAAGTTTCACTTACATAACAGTAGTCAGTAACAAGCTGAAAAATACAAGGATGTCATCATGACAGAACAAGTAAAGCAGTATATCGGTGGTGAATTTGCCATCTCCGATTCAAAACAATGGCTAGATGTAACCAACCCGGCAACCAACGAAGTGATTGCACAAGTACCTTGTGCCACGGAATCGGAAATGAATGCGGCGATTGCCAGCGCAACAGAAACGTTCAAACGCTGGAAAGAAGTTGCAGCGCCGGAGCGTGCTAGATTGATGCTGCGTTACCAACATTTGCTAAAAGAGCAACACGATGAGTTGGCGATACTGCTTTCAAGTGAGACAGGCAAAACCCTCGCGGATGCAAAGGGTGACATTTGGCGTGGGATTGAAGTCGTAGAACAAGCGGCGAACATTTGTAGCTCAATGATGGGCGAAACGGTTGAGAATGTCGCAACCAATATTGATGGTTACTCTTACATTCAACCGCTCGGTGTTTGTGCTGGCATCACACCGTTTAACTTCCCTGCGATGATCCCATTGTGGATGTTCCCGATGGCGATCGCTTGTGGCAACACCTTTATTTTGAAGCCGTCAGAGCAAGTGCCACTAACGGCAATGAAACTGGCGGAGCTGTTTGAACAAGCTGGCGCACCAAAAGGCGTATTGCAAGTTGTTCACGGGACCAAAGAGCAAGTCGACCGCATTCTGACTGATCCAGTTGTTCGTGCGATCTCTTTTGTTGGCTCTGTGCCCGTTGGTGAGTACATCTACAAAACAGGTACAGACAACCTGAAACGCGTGCAGTCATTTGCAGGTGCTAAGAACCATATGGTCATCATGCCGGATGCAAACAAACAGCAAGTCATCAATAACCTAGTTGGCGCGTCAGTTGGTGCTGCAGGCCAACGCTGTATGGCGATTTCGGTTGCCGTATTTGTCGGCGAAACCAAAGAATGGATTCCAGAGCTTAAAGAGGCGTTAGCTCAGGTTCAGCCTGGCGCGTGGGATGATGAAACCGCCGGTTATGGTCCGCTGATTAGCCCTCAAGCGAAGCAGCGAGTGGTGAATCTGATTAATGAAGGCAAAGCGTCAGGCGCGAATTGTGTTCTGGATGGAACAGACTACCAAGTGCCTGGCTTCCCGAACGGTAACTGGGTGGGGCCAACACTGTTTACCAACGTGACCACAGACATGTCGATTTATCAGGAAGAAATTTTCGGGCCTGTGCTGTTAACTATGGAAGTGGATGACCTAGATGAAGCGATTAAACTGATCAATGCAAACCGCTTTGGTAATGGTACGTCTATTTTTACGGCGAACGGAGCTGCCGCGAGAAAGTATCAACACAATATCGAAGTAGGTAACGTAGGCATCAACGTTCCGATTCCGGTGCCATTGCCATTTTTCTCATTTACTGGGTGGAAAGGCAGCTTCTACGGCGACCTGCATGCTTACGGTAAACAAGCGGTTCGCTTCTACACCGAGACGAAAACTGTCACCGCGCGTTGGTTTGAAGATGACATTCCAAGCGGTCCAAACATGACCATTCAACTTAGCTAATTACTGGATTAGCGACACCTCTAGCCAAGCGCCACCGTTTAAGTGGGCTTGGCTCGGATACAAATGCAACGAATTAGACCTTAGGACTTCAAGATGGATTTTGAATTAAACGAAGATCAACTCGCGTTTGCCGAAGTAGCAAAGCAGTTTGCAGACCAAATGTTAGCGCCGCACGCGGCCGAGTGGGATGAAAACCATCATTTCCCTAAAGATGTACTGCGTCAAGCAGGTGAACTTGGCTTTCTGAGCATCTATACGCCGCCAGAGCATGGTGGTTTGGGATTGTCTCGTTTGGATGCGGCGACCATTTTCGAGCAGTTGGCTATGGGTTGTACCGCGACTACTGCGTTTATGACCATTCACAACATGGCGACGTGGATGATCACCAGCTTTGCCAAAGCCGAAGTGGCGCAGCAGTTTAGCGCGGATCTAATTTCGGGTGAAAAGCTCGCTTCCTACTGTTTAACCGAACCTAATGCAGGCTCTGACGCCGCTTCACTGACGACCAGTGCAGTGCGTGACGGCGATGAGTTTGTCCTGAATGGCGCAAAAGTATTTATCTCTGGTGCGGGTGATACGGACGTTCTTGTCGTGATGGCGCGTTCGTGCGGCGAAGGAGCGGGTGGCGTTTCTGCATTCGTTGTTCCTGCTGATTGCGAAGGCATTAGCTACGGTAAAAAAGAAGCCAAAATGGGTTGGAACTGCCAGCCAACTCGCATGATTACCTTCGAAAATGTTCGTATTCCGGCTGACTATCTGTTGGGTGAAGAGGGAGAAGGCTTTAAGTTCGCCATGCTTGGCCTTGATGGTGGTCGAATCAATATCGCTACTTGTTCCGTCGGTACTGCGCAACAAGCACTGAACGAAGCCAAGCAATACATGAACGAACGCAAACAGTTCGGCCGTTCACTGGCGCAATTTCAAGCGTTGCAGTTCAAGCTTGCTGATATGGCGACTGAGCTGGTCGCTGCGCGTCAAATGGTGCGACTCGCTGCCGCTAAACTCGATGCCCAGCACGCAGAAAAAAGTGCGTACTGTGCCATGGCAAAACGCTTTGCTACTGATGTGGGCTTTAAAGTCTGCGATCAGGCGCTGCAAATTCACGGTGGCTATGGCTACATCAAAGAATATCCAGTCGAGCGCCATTTCCGAGACGTTCGTGTTCACCAAATCCTTGAAGGTACCAACGAAATCATGCGTCTGATCGTCGCAAGACGATTACTAACGGAAGGCGTTGAGCTGCTTTAGTCAGCGAGACACAGCCTTACCTAAAGAAATTAAAAAGGACTGAAAGATTATGACGGCACAAATCAAATTAGAGCGCGAAGCGCATATTGCCAAGCTCACGATTAGTAATCCGCCAGCGAACACTTGGACACTTGAGTCTTTGAATCAGCTAAAAGAGTTGGCGATTGAACTTAGCAATGATCGCTCTATTTATGCGTTGGTTTTAACAGGCGAAGGCGAGAAGTTCTTCTCTGCTGGAGCAGATCTTAATAACTTTGCATCGGGTGATAAATCACAAGCAGCAGACATGGCGTTCGCATTTGGTGAAGCGTTTGAAGCGCTTTCTGCATTCGATGGGGTTTCTATCGCAGCGATTAATGGCTATGCGATGGGCGGCGGTCTGGAAGTGGCGATGGCGTGTGACATTCGTATCGCAGAAGAACAAGTACAAATGGCACTTCCTGAAGCATCGGTAGGTTTGTTGCCGTGTGCGGGTGGGACACAAAACCTGACCGCGTTGGTAGGTGAAGGTCGGGCGAAGCGTATGATCCTGTGTGGCGAGCGTGTGACGGCCGAGCGAGCGGAAAAAATTGGGTTAGTCGAAGAGGTGGTGGCGAAAGGTCAAGCACTCGAAGCGGCTATGGAGCTAGCACAGCGTGTTGCAGGTCAATCACCGAAATCTGTGTCTGCGTGCAAAACGCTAATTCAAGGTCGACGCAGCCAAACTCACGCAGCTGGATTGGTTTTAGAGCGTGAACTGTTTTTACAGCTGTTCAATACACAAGATCAGACTGAGGGTGTGAATGCGTTCTTGCAAAAGCGCAAGCCACAATGGACAAACAGCTAGCGGAGGCCAAATGACAGGTACAGTAAATGTTTCAAAACTTAAGTGCGCTGATGGCTCTATTATTGGTGTGCTAGAGCTTGATAATCCAACTGCTCTCAACGCGTTGAGTTACGTGATGATTGAGAAGTTGTACAAACAGCTTAGTGAATGGCAAACGGACGACAGCGTCGTCGCGGTATTCTTGCATGCTCAAGGTGAAAAAGCGTTTTGTGCTGGCGGAGATATTCAAGCGATCTATCGTGCACTTGAAAACAAAGAGCAAGATTTTGATTCTGCGTTTTCAGCGATGGAAACCTTCTTTGACCTCGAATATCGCTGTGATCATCTTATCCATACTTATCCAAAACCGATCATCGCGTGGGGACATGGTTATTTGATGGGCGGCGGTGTGGGCTTATTTATGGGTGCTAGCCATCGCGTAGCAGAAACCACCACACGCTTTGCAATGCCAGAGATTAAAATTGGCCTTTACCCAGATGTAGGCGCGACGTACTTCCTGAACCAGTTGCCAAAACATTTGGCACTGTTCTTAAGTTTGACTGCTTGCCAAATTAACGCAACAGATATGAAAGCGTTGGGGTTAAGCCAATGGATTGCACAGCCAGAAAACAAGCAAGTGCTGCTGGATCTGCTTGCATCGGTAAGTTGGAAAGGTGAAGCGAACATCAACGAAAAAATCGCCACTACGCTGCGTTCGGTACACGTGGACGAGCCAACCGAAGGGATGTTGATGCCCTATGCGGAATTGATTGAGCAGTTATGTTCGGGTGACTTAGCGTCAATTGTTGATGCAATCAGCCGTGCTAACGTTGATAACAAGTGGTTCGTCAATGCGCAGAAGTCACTGAACTATGGCAGTCCGTTGTCGCTCAGTATCACTTATCAGCAGTTAACGCAGTATCAAAACCTCTCTTTGAAAGCGTGTTTTGATATGGAATTTAACCTAACACTACGTTGTGGCTTAGAAGGTGATTTTAGAGAAGGGGTTCGTGCGCTGATTATTGATAAAACCAATCAACCGACTTGGCAACATCGCACGGTTTCTGACGTAACGCCACAAGTTTTGGAGCGCTTCTTCTCGCCAATTGACTCAGCAGAATACCCACTGACCGCACCGTCGGTAGCTATAGCGGCACTTTAGTACAAGGAAGAAATACGATATGGACAAAATTGCATTTATTGGCCTTGGTAACATGGGTGCGCCTATGGCTAAGAATCTACTCAAAGCGGGCTTGAACGTCGAAGTATTTGATTTGAACCCAAACGCAGTTGAGGAGTTGACCGCATTGGGCGCTTCAAGTGCCGATTCCGTTCAGCAGGCAGTACAAGGTGTTGACGTGGTTGTCACTATGCTGCCAGCGAGCCAACACGTTCAAAGCGTTTATCTTGGTCAAGATGGCATCTTAGATAGCGTCGAATCAGGTACCTTGCTGATTGATTCTTCCACCATCGATCCGGCGACTGCTCGTTTGGTTGGCGAAAAAGCATCGCAACTTGGTATCAGTTTTGTTGATGCACCAGTATCTGGTGGCGTTGCGGGCGCAGCAACAGGTACGTTAACTTTCATTGTTGGCGGCTCACAAGAGAACTTTGTTCAAGCCAAAGCGGTGCTTAGCCACATGGGCAAAAACATCTTCCATGCAGGCGATGCTGGAGCTGGTCAGGTGGCGAAGATCTGCAATAACATGATGTTGGGCATTTTGATGAGCGGCACCTGTGAAGCACTCAATTTAGGGATGGAAAACGGACTCGATCCCAAAGTGCTTTCCGACATCATGTTGCAAAGTTCAGGACGTAACTGGGCGCTAGAGCTTTATAACCCTTGTCCAGGTGTGATGGAAAGTACGCCTGCAAGCAATGGTTATCAAGGCGGCTTTATGAGCCAGTTAATGGCTAAAGATCTGGGTCTTGCGATGGAAGCGGCGGTTGCCAGTCAAACATCAACGCCAATGGGCAGCTTGGCTCGTAATCTGTTTAATTTTCACAACGGTCAGGGCAACGGGCAAAAAGATTTTTCAAGCTTGTTTGAGTTCTACCAAAAGCAAAATCAGGCCTAAGGAGCGCTTATGGAGTTAGCAAATAAGGTCATTGCGATCACGGGGGCAGGGCAGGGGCTGGGTAAACAAATGGCACTGTCACTGGCGGAAAATGGCGTTCATCTTGCGCTTATCGACCTCAATTCAGAGCAACTGGCTGAAACGAAAGCGGAATGTGAATCTCTCGGCGTTACCGCTCGTTTTTATGTGACGAACGTGACTGACGAACAGCAGGTGTGCAGTGCTTTTGAGCAAATTGAGGCAGATTTCAAGCAGCTCAATGGCGTTATCAATAACGCAGGTATTATGCGTGATGGCATGTTCATTAAAGTCAAAGATGGTCAGGTTAACACGATGTCGCTGGAACAATTTCAGTCTGTTCTAGATGTGAATGTAACAGGCACTTTCCTGTGTGGCCGTGAAGCGAGCAAGGTAATGCTGAACACCGATAGCAAAGGGGTTCTGATCAACATATCCAGCGTTGCGCGTGCCGGGAATATTGGTCAAACCAACTATTCAGCATCTAAAGCGGCGGTAGCCACCATGGCAACGGTGTGGGCGAAAGAGTTAGGGCGTTTCGGAATTCGCTCAGTGGCGATTGCTCCGGGTGTCATCAAAACTGCCATGACAGACCAAATAAAACCTGAAGCGATGGAACGTTTAATCGGAATGATTCCGGTTGGACGTTTAGGTTTGGCGGATGAAATTTCATCGACCATAAAATACGTGTTAACCAACGAATTCGTGACCGGACGAGTGTTCGAAGTCGATGGCGGAATGCGAATGTAACCCCCTCTGCAACATAAAAAAGGGGAGCGAGTTTGATTATCCGCTTCCTTCCACTTTCTCCTTTCTTCTATTGCTTCTATCTGAAAAATGTATTGGATGCATGGTCGACTGCTATCTCATCGAACGGTATAAAAATTTATTCTATTTCTAATGTGAATGGCTAGTTCTATATTGCTTGTCATGTAAATGTATTAACTCACAACTAAGACGATCTTTTGTCTCACTAACGAGATCATTATTCTTGGTGTGTAAAAAATACCCTCATTGGTTATATTGTGACCGAAAACTATTTCGGCATCTAAAGATGGTGATTTATTATTCAGCGCAAAATACATGGGAATATGAGGCTGACTGAATAACCTTCAGTTGTCTTAATAATAAATAATCAGAATTCTCAATTACACTGAAGTAACTACCCATTAGGGAAGAGCAATAATGTCACTATTTCATTCGCTTAGGACGATGCCGCTATTATTAGGGTGTCTGTGTTTTTCTGTTCAGGCCTCCACAGAAAAGGTGGAACAGGAAGGTAAGTTTTTACAGTCGTTAGAAGGTATCGAAAATCAAATTTACGCATTACCTCAGAGTTCTTTAGCTTTGATTGAAGCGTTAGAAGAAGAGTCTTTACTACAAAACCAACCAACAGCGCTGTTGGTGCGTTACTGGCTTGCCAAGGCCACGGTTTTAGAGCTGCTAGGGCGCGTAGAAGAGAGTCAGAGTGTCGTTCAAAAAGGATTGGAGCTTGTGCGTCCACAGAGCCATGAGTATCTCCTGTTTAAGTTGATTCAGATGCGAACTATGGTTGGAAAGAGCGATATCGATACCGCGCTTTCTGCGTTGGATAGCTTGTTGGAAACATCGCGTGAGAATGGTGATAAGCAACTTGAATCGGAAATCCTGTTGCTAAAAGGACGCTATTACGATGAGCAAGGTGAGTTTAAAAAATCTTATGCTGCACTTATGTCGTCCATGGATGCGGCTGAATCTTCAGGTGTTCACGGGCTGGTCGAACGTGCAGCACTAGAGCTAGGTGACGTACTTGTCAAAATTCAGGGTTACGACCGATCTGAGGCGCTTTTGGAACAAGCATATCGCTATTTTAGGGATAGGCGTATGTCGTTCAATGAGTTGTTGAGCGTTTTGACGATAGCGAAACTTCATAAAGCACAGTTCCAATACGAAGAGGCGATAGCGTCATATCAGCGAGCGTTAAAGCTGGCTCAAATTATCGGTGATGGACGCTTTAGATTTCGAGTTAACCTTGAACTTGCAGCTTTATATCGCGAGACGAATCAAGAAAAGAAGATGGTTAACCACTTGAAGCTGGCGGAGAATTTACAGTACAGAGAAACGTCTAGCGCGTATTTGGCAACATTTAAGTTGTTACAAGCCGAATATATGTTAGAGCAGCAGCAATTTGAAATACTTTTAGCGATGATCGCGCCAATGCTGCCGGAGATTATAGAGAGTCGATACGTCAAGCAACAGCAAATGGAGCTACTAAAAGTCGCCGCTATGGCCTATGCGGGGAGCAATGACTTTAAACTAGCATTCGAAACTTACGGTAACTATCACGATAAATTTATCCAATTTAGTAATCAAAGAGAAGTTGAAAATCTTGAGCGCCAGCAGACGTTATTTGAATTGGAACGACTTGAATATGAGAACGAAGATCTCAACTGGAACAATGTGTTGCAGCGTATGGAGCTAGAAAATAACCGTCGTACTTTTTACTTATTGGGTGAAGCGCTACTTGCGCTCATCGGTGTTCTATTTTTGATGGCGGTAGTATTTCTCGTCGTCAATCGCTCGCGTTTGAGAATGCGTCGCCTCGCAAAGACAGACACATTGACAGGGTTGTTCAATCGCCGTTTTTTAGAGGACTGGTTCACTAAGCCAGTAGAAGTGAGGCGTGAGCGAAAAGAGAAACCGGTACCTCAATCTAAGCAAGAAAAGATACAACACTTTGTTTTTGAGCAAGTCGAGCAAGTTAAGTACGGTTATCTAGCTTTAAATAAATGGGTAGATAGCAAACTCGATAAACAGAAAATGGTGCCAAATAAACCACAATCGGGGCCAGTAACTTTAGCGTTAATCGATGTGGATTATTTCAAGCAGGTAAATGATACCTATGGGCATGTGTTTGGAGATACCGTACTAACGGGCGTTGCCAAAGTGTTGGAGGAAACTGTACGTGAGAACGACATTGTTGCTCGCTTTGGTGGGGAAGAGTTTGTTGTTGTTATGCCCAATACAGACCATAAAAACGCCCTTATTACTGCAGAACGTTTACGTAGCGCTTTATCCCTACATGGCTTTGTTACGGAACAGAAAGAAGAAGTGAGAGTGACCTGTAGTTTTGGAGTCGTTACCACTGAAGATAATGAGATGAGTTTTAAATCACTTTGCGATCAGGCCGATAAATTGCTTTATCAAGCGAAAGCGAACGGACGCAACTGCGTGAAAGGTCGCTCGCTAGCGTAACAGAAATCAAGAGTTCAGGCTCATCGCACGATGATTCTGAACTTATCCCTCCCATTTACTTTGATAGCCAAGTGACTTTGAGATCCTTGCTTCGAATATAAAACGCTGAATCTAACATCTTAAAGTCACTTGGCGATATTACTTAAAAATGGCTTAAGGATATCGAATCGCATATTCATGGAGTTCAATATAACCTCTCTCTTTGCCTTCTTCACCTTCAAAGTGCGAATGCCACTTGTGTCTACAAAACTATAACAAACTAGTGTGTCTATTCTTTGTACAAATAAACCGTGTACAGGTGAAATGATTAGTGGTCGATATAAATTTTTTGTGGCACAGATTTTTGTTGTTCAAAAATCAACTCGTTCATAATCGTTTTAAAAATAGAGTAAGAGTTAAGTATTTGATTTTGTTTTTCTTGTTTGTTTGTTCTTAAACTAAAATCTAGTTATCCCGACAAGTTCTTACCGAGCGATTTTTCGTACACCCTCAACTTTTCATCCTTTTTTACTAACATTTTTCTTTAAAAATAATTTGAGTTCGAATTAATTTTCAGGCATTTTATATTTAACTAACCGTTCAATTAAAAATAACAGGGACGCAAAATGCCAAAGGTGGGGATGCCTGAAATCAGAAAACCGCAGCTTGTGAAAGCGACAATGTCAGTGATTGATAGAGTCGGTTTACACGCGGCGAGTATTTCGTTAATCAGCAAAGAAGCCGGTGTATCAACGGGGATTATCAACCACTATTTCGGTGGTAAGCACGGATTGCTGGAGGAAACGATGCGAGAAATCTTGCGTCAGCTTTCGTCCACTATCACACAGAAGTTACGTGAGCTGCCAAGTGATGCTCATCACCAAAGAATTAATGCAATCATTGACGGTAACTTTGTCGGCTATCAGGCAGAAAACCAAGTTGCTAAGACTTGGCTGGCGTTTTGGTCGTACTCAATGCATGACGAGCAGCTCAAGCGTTTACAGCGTGTCAACGAACGACGTCTATTGTCCCACCTAAGAAAAGAACTCAAAGCATTATTAAATGCAGAGCAGGCTGAATTGGTTGCTCATGGTATTGCATCACTTATTGATGGAATTTGGCTGCGCGGAACGCTCAACCCGCAAGGCATTGATGCAGAAAGAGCGAGAATCATCATCAACGATTATCTCGAAAAACAACTTACGTTTTATTCTGAAAAAATATAAAAGTTACAGGTCTTCAAAATGGAAATGAAAGCACACTATATCAATGGTGCGATGTACGACGGGTGTTCAGATGAACACTTCACCACTTACAATCCGGCGAATGGTGAGCCATTGGCCAACATTAAACAAGCGAACCAAGACGATCTTCAAGCAGCGATTGAATCGGCAAAAAAAGGTTTTGCTGCATGGTCGGCGATGACTGCGATTGAGCGCAGCCGTATTTTACACAAAGCCGTTGCCATTTTACGTGAGCGTAATGACGAGCTGGCTGCATTGGAAGTGGCAGATACTGGTAAGCCCATTCAAGAAGCTATCGCGGTTGATGTCACAACAGGTGCCGATGTTCTTGAGTACTACGCTGGCCTTGCTCCAAGTCTACAAGGTGAACAGCAGCCACTCAGCGACGATCAGTTTTTCTATACACGTCGTGAGCCATTGGGCATTTGCGCGGGTATTGGCGCTTGGAATTATCCAATTCAAATTGCGATGTGGAAATCGGCGCCAGCACTGGCTGCGGGCAACGCAATGATCTTCAAGCCATCAGAAGAAACACCATTAACGGCGCTTAAGCTCGCCGAAATTTATTCAGAAGCGGGCATGCCAGATGGCGTATTTAATGTCGTGCAAGGGGATTACCGAGTAGGACAGATGCTAACGGCGCATCCTGATATCGCAAAAGTGTCATTCACGGGTGAGTCAGGCACCGGTAAAGTCGTAATGAGTGACAGCGCTAAGACACTAAAACAAGTAACGATGGAGCTTGGTGGTAAGTCTCCACTGATTATTTTTGATGATGCGAAGTTAAACGATGCCGTTTCTGCGGCCATGGTGGCGAACTTCTACACCCAAGGTGAAGTTTGTACGCACGGTACACGCGTATTTGTCCATGAAGGTATTTATGACGACTTTATCACACAACTTAAAGCCCGAACCGAGCTGTTAGTCGTCGGCGATCCGCTTGATGAGAACACGCAGATTGGCGCGCTAATCTCTAAAGATCATGAATCGAAAGTTTTAGGAGCGATTGAAGCCGCGAAAGCGAGTGGCGCGACGTTACTGACTGGCGGCTACAAAGTAACAGACAATGGCCTAGCTAATGGTAACTTTGTTGCTCCAACCGTATTTGTTGATTGCGATGATGACATGAGCCACGTTCAACAAGAAATCTTTGGCCCGGTAATGTCAGTTCTGAAATTCCGCGATGAGTCGGAAGTGATTGCGCGCGCAAATGGCACCGATTATGGCTTAGCGGCAGGTGTCTTTACTCAAAACCTATCTCGTGCGCACCGTGTGATCCATCAAATTCAAGCGGGTATTTGTTGGGTGAACACATGGGGTGACTCACCTGCGGAAATGCCAGTTGGCGGCTACAAGCAATCAGGTGTTGGCCGTGAAAACGGAGTCGAAACCCTTAAACATTACACACAAACGAAGAGTGTTCTGGTTCAGCTAAGCGACTTCGAAAGCCCTTACAAATGATACTACTCATAGTAGATAACTGACCACTTTAGCTTGTTAAAATGCTCGATAACTACGTTGTCAATTTTGATTGTAGGTTAACTACTTATCAAAATTTCCGCCTTGTTCTCAAGCATTTTTCCTACGCTAATTTCGCTCACTTATCTACGGTGATGAGTATTAACTCCTAGGAGAATAAAAATGCAACAACACTACGATTACATCATCGTCGGTGCGGGTTCGGCCGGCTGTGTGTTAGCGGATCGCTTAAGTGAAAGTGGTCAAAATTCGGTCCTATTACTCGAAGCGGGTGGGTCGGATAAAAGTATTTTTATCCAAATGCCAACAGCGCTTTCTTACCCGATGAACACTGAAAAATACGCGTGGCAGTTTGAGACGGTTGAAGAGCAAGGGTTGGATGGTCGCCAACTTCATTGTCCTCGCGGAAAAGTTCTGGGCGGTAGCTCATCTATCAACGGCATGGTTTACGTTCGCGGACACGCTTGTGACTTTGACCAGTGGGAAGAGGAAGGCGCGAAAGGCTGGAACTATCAGTCGTGTTTGCCTTATTTCCGTAAAGCAGAGTCTTGGATTGGTGGTGCTGATGAATATCGGGGCGATCACGGTCCAGTCGGCACATGTAACGGCAACGATATGAAGCTCAATCCACTGTACCAAGCTTTTATTGATGCAGGCAAAGAAGCGGGCTACCCAGAAACAAAAGATTACAACGGTTATCAGCAAGAGGGCTTTGGCCCAATGCATATGACCGTCGACAAAGGCGTACGCGCTTCGACCTCTAATGCATACTTAAGCCGCGCTAAAAAACGCAAAAACTTCACCCTAATGAAGAGGGTGACGGTTCATCGAGTTTTATTAGAAGAAACTGGTGCAGAAGGCAAGAAAGCGGTAGGCGTTGAGTTTGAAACGTCAGGTTCAATTCAGCAATGTTTTGCGAATAATGAAGTGATTTCGAGTGCGGGTTCGGTTGGCTCCGTTCAGCTGTTGCAGCTTTCAGGCATTGGCCCTAAGGCAGTATTGGAAAAAGCGGGCATTGAGGTGAAACACTCGTTGGAGGGGGTAGGTAAAAACCTGCAAGATCACTTAGAAGTGTACTTCCAATATCACTGTAAGCAACCTATCACGCTCAACAGCAAATTAGGTTTGGTGAGCAAGGGCTTGATTGGCACTGAGTGGATATTAACTCGCAAAGGCCTTGGTGCTACTAACCACTTTGAATCGTGTGCATTTATCCGCTCTCGAGAAGGGCTAAAGTGGCCAAATATTCAATATCACTTCTTGCCAGCGGCAATGCGTTATGACGGGCAAGCTGCTTTTGATGGTCATGGTTTCCAAGTGCACGTTGGACCTAACAAGCCAGAAAGTCGCGGGTCGGTCGAAGTTGTCTCTGCGAATCCGAATGATAAGCCGAAGATTGAGTTTAACTACATTTCCACTGAACAAGATAAGCAGGATTGGCGTGATTGTATTCGCCTTACTCGCGAGATCCTCAATCAGCCAGCCATGGATGAGTTTCGTGGGGATGAGATCCAACCCGGTCTGAACATCACAACGGATGAACAGATTGATGAATGGGTGAAGCAAAACGTCGAGAGTGCTTACCATCCATCTTGTACCTGCAAAATGGGCGCAGATAACGACCCATTAGCCGTCTTAAATGAGCGATGCCAAGTACGCGGTATTCAAGGCTTGCGTGTGGTGGACTCTTCTATTTTCCCAACCATTCCGAACGGTAATTTAAATGCGCCAACGATTATGGTGGCAGAACGCGCCGCGGATATGATTTTGGATAACGCCCTAGAAACGTCGAACAACGTACCAGTTTGGATTGCACCGGACTGGCAAGAGATGCAACGAATGCATCCGCCAAAAAGAGATCTCGATTCGATCTCATAAAATGAAAAAGTCAGTAATCATTACAAGGAATTCAACATGTCTAAGATGACAAAAATCTTCTCAACAATTGCACTAAGTACTTTAGCAACAGGCGCTTACGCCAACCAATGTGAAACGGTTCGTTTCGCAGATGTAGGTTGGACTGACATCACAGCGACCACTGCCGTTACATCAGAGTTACTTAAAGGGTTGGGGTACAAAACGAAGACCGATCTTCTGTCTGTGCCTGTAACTTACTCCTCTATGGCTAATGGCGATATCGACATTTTCTTAGGTAACTGGATGCCAACGATGGAAGGTGATATCGCGAAATACCGTGATGCAGGTACTGTTGAAACCGTACGCGCGAATCTCGTTGGCGCAAAGTACACGCTAGCGGTTCCAAAATACGTTTATGACGCAGGCGTAACCAACTTCGCTGACCTAGTAAAACATGCCGACAAATTTAAAGACCGCATTTACGGCATTGAACCAGGAAACGATGGCAACCGCTTAATTCAGTCAATGATTGATAGTAACGCATTCGGCCTAAAAGATTTCAGCCTAGTTGAGTCCAGTGAAGCTGGCATGGTGTCTCAAGTATCACGTGCCGCACGCCGCAATCAATGGATTGTATACCTAGGTTGGGCGCCGCACCCAATGAATAGTAACGTTGAAATGGAATATCTAGCGGGTGGTGATGACTTCTTCGGTCCTAACTACGGCGGCGCGAACGTCTACACAAACGTACGTAAAAATTACCTCGCTGAGTGTCCAAATGTAGGTCAGCTAGTGAAAAATCTAGAGTTTAACCTAGAAATGGAAAATGAACTGATGGAAGCGATTCTTAACCAGAAACAGAAGCCATCAAAAGCAGCGCAAGCATGGTTGAATGCAAACCAAGAGCAAATTGAAGCGTGGCTAGAGGGCGTGAAAACGGTAGATGGCCAAGATGCGCTAACAGCTATTACAAACTACTTAAAAACAAACGCTTAATAAGCAGTATTTGAGCTCGTTTTTTTAAAAGAAAGTGGGCAGAGTTTTGCCCGCTTCATTAACACAAAGGTTTTATTTTGAATTTTATTACGGACAACAAACTACCGTTGGGCCAATGGATGGAAACTGGCGTCGATTGGTTAACCATCAATGCATCGGGTTTTTTCGATGCAATCTCTATTACACTTGAAACGATCATTCTTTTCGTGGTGGACATTTTTAAATGGATGCCACCTGCAGCGCCAATCATTATGACGGCGGCAATTGCTTGGTTCTTACATCGCAGCATTCCTCTTGTCGTATTTATCGTGTTGGCCTTACTCGCAATTCTCAACCTTGGTTACTGGCAAGAAATGCTGGAAACCTTTGTCCTTGTGTTTGCAGCGACAACGATTTCCGTATTAATTGGCGTGCCGTTGGGCATTATGGCGGCGCACCGTCCTTGGTTATACACCTTGTTGCGGCCAATACTCGATTTGATGCAGACCGTACCGACATTCGTTTACCTAATTCCAACCTTGGTTCTGTTTGGCTTAGGTATTGTCCCTGGTCTAATCTCGACCATCATTTTCGCTATCGCTGCGCCAATTCGATTGACGTACCTCGGCATTATTAAAGTTCCTGAGGAGCTACTTGAAGCGGGTAAAGCATTTGGTGCCAGCCGCATGAAGTTGCTGTTTAAGGTGGAGTTGCCTGCGGCATTACCAAGTATTATGGCCGGTGTTACGCAATGTATTATGTTGTCTTTGTCTATGGTTGTCATTGCGGCGCTTGTTGGTGCTGATGGGCTTGGTAAGCCAGTCGTACGTGCACTGAATACGGTAAACATTTCACAAGGTTTTGAAGCGGGTTTAGCGATTGTACTCGTTGCCATCATTCTTGATCGCTTGTGTAAAGCACCAAACCAGAAGGAGGCATAATCATGGACGCTATTACTATTAAAAATCTTGATGTCGTTTTTGGTCAGCAACAAGCACAGGCGCTAGCACTACTAGATCAAGGGAAGTCTCGACAAGAAATCATTGATGAAACTGGCCAAGTGGTTGGGGTTGATAATGTTTCGCTGAACGTGAAACAGGGTGAGATCTGTGTCTTGATGGGGCTTTCGGGCTCGGGTAAATCAAGTTTGCTGCGAACGGTTAACGGATTGAACGATATTTCTCGTGGCTCTCTGAAAATCAAAGATGGCGACGATATGGTTGAGCTCTCTAACTGTGACGAACAGAAGCTGCGCCACCTTCGTACGCACCGCGTGTCCATGGTGTTTCAGAAGTTTGCATTGATGCCATGGTTAACGGTGTTAGACAATGTAGCGTTTGGTCTAGAGATGCAAGGCATTGGTAAAGCTGAGCGCCGTAAAAAAGCGCGTGAACAGCTCGAAATGGTCGGTTTGTCTGAGTGGGAAACGAAATTCCCGCACGAGCTCTCTGGTGGTATGCAGCAGCGTGTTGGCCTAGCGCGAGCGTTCGCGATGGACACAGATATCTTGTTAATGGATGAGCCGTTTTCAGCGCTTGACCCATTGATTCGTGCTCAGCTTCAAGATGAATTGATTCTGCTGCAAGAAAAGCTAAACAAAACCATTCTTTTTGTGAGTCACGACTTGGATGAGGCGCTTAAAATCGGCAACAACATCGCCATTATGGAATCAGGAAAGCTGATTCAACATGGCAAGCCAGAACAGATCATTCTTGCTCCAGAAAACGATTATGTGGCGGACTTTGTTGCTCACACTAATCCATTAAATGTGCTGAAGGGACGTTCCTTAATGCGTGACGATTTGGTTCGCGAAGATACGCGTGTTCTGATTTGCCCTGATAAAGATATTTGGGTGATACAAGAGAGCAAGGGGTTAAGTTTAGCGGATAAAGGTAAATCGTTGATTCAATGGAAGAGCGATTCTTCGAACCTTGATGAAGTTAATGAAAACTCTCTGGTTCAGGTTAGCCCAGAAATCAGTATGCGAGAAGCGATTGAACTTAAACAGCGCAGCAATCAGCCTCTGCTTATGGTTGAAGATAATAAGCTGGTTGGTGTGTTAAGCGACAATGAGCTTTACGATGCATTGCTTGGTAATTTTAAGTCAGAGCAAGTTGCGTAACGTTGACGCAGAACCAAGTAAAAAAGAGCCGCACATTAATGCGGCTCTTTTTAGTTTAAACAATGAGTTAAGTCGCTAAGCTAAGACAATGGTCGACTATAGAGTCGTAATTACCTCATCCATTGCAAGGCGTGCTTTTGGAAGACCATGATTGTAATCTTCCCCATCTTTATGGTAGCCAATCGCCAGCGCAACTTCACAAATATGGCCCTCGAGCTCTTCTTTAAACTCTTCTCCAATCAGAGCCGGATCGACACCTTCCATCGGTGTTGAATCAATGCCTAGTCGTGCCAATGTGTGTAGTAGGTTGCCTAGTGCCAAATAGACTTGTGCTTTTGTCCAGTTTCCGTTGAAGCCATTTTCGTCCGTATTTGCATCGGCAAAAGCGTAAGCACCCATAAAGTTGTTGTACATCTCCGCTGGCAAGTGGCCAGATGTTACTTCTGCATCCACACGTTTCGCAAATTTCTCTTTAGTAAATTTAGGATCGTAAGCAAACAGAATCGTATGTGATGCGGCTTTCGCGTGTGGTTGGTTAAACTGGTGCATATTTGCAAACGTATTGTGGAAACGTTGCTTCGCTTCATCACTTTCAATAACGATGAATTTCCATGGTTGTGAGTTGATAGAAGACGCCGACAAACGCAGTGCTTCTTTGATTATCGCCATGTCTTCTTGAGAAACGCGCTTGGTTTCATCATATTTTTTTGCAGTGTAACGGTTATTTAGATCGGTAATGATTTGATGGGACACGTTTATATCCTCTTTATGTGATGACAGATGAGGATGCACTAGCATCGAAAACCATGCGTACCTCGAATATGGGTTCATGATAATGGATATTTTTTCATTGATAAGAGGGTGTTTATTTAAATCACTTTTTACTTTTTGTTGAAAATCGATGTGAGTTGATCGATTTGAAACTTAAAAGTCCTTATTTGGAAGCTTTTATTTGATATTAAATTAAACTCATATTGAGGCGTAGGGGAAAGCAACATGAACGTGATTGAAGTTTTTAATGATAGCTATGAACGTTGTACTTCAGATCAGGAGTTTTTCGACTTGTTCTACAAAAATTTATGGTCGAAAAGCGCCAACTTTAGACAGAAGTTTGACGGTATAGACATGCACCAACAAGTGAGAATGCTTAGAGGGTCTATCGTGTTTTTTATGATGGCAGATACCTCGACCGAAGCGCACAAAATGGTGGAAAAGTATGGGAAAAAGCATGCAAGTGCAGATATTGGTATAGAGCCGCAGGATTTTGATGTTTGGCTTGAGAGTTTGTTAGAAACGGTTCGGCAGTGTGATTCTGGGTACGATGCCGATGTTGAAACCGCTTGGCGAACATGCTTTAAAACGGGCTTAGAAGTAATGAAACAAGAATGTGATAAAGAAGATGGGCACATCCTTAAAGCGAGTACCAAATAAGGAAGTAACGTGAGTGGTCGTTACTTCCTAGGGGCAGAATCTTACTTATCTTGTGTCTCTTTATTCTTTTTCACCGCTTCGGCGATATCACTGACAGCTTCGACAAGATTGATCGGCATTGGAAAAATAATAGTGGATGTTTTGTCTGTAGTGATTTCAGTGAGTGTCTGCATGTAACGTAATTGCAGTGCATTCGGTGCTTCGTTGAGCATTTGCGCTGCTTCTTTTAATTTATTTGAAGCCTCTAACTCACCAGTAGCGTGAATGATCTTCGCCCTACGGTTACGTTCTGCTTCTGCCTGACGGGCTAGGGCTCTGACCATGCTGTCATTTAAATCAACATGTTTGACTTCAACCGTAGCAATCTTGATTCCCCAGTCATCAGTCTGTTGATCGAGAATGGATTGTAAATCCTTATTGAGGCGTTCTCGCTCTGATAGCAATTCATCGAGTTCATGCTGACCCAATACCGAGCGCAGCGTGGTTTGTGCTAGCTGGCTGGTAGCATCGCTGTAGCTTTCAATATTGTTAATCGCCATTTGAGGATCGACTACGCGAAAATAAACGACCGCGTTGACGCGCACAGAAACGTTATCTTTGGTAATTAAATCTTGTGTCGGCACATCCAAAACGACAGTACGTAAATCAACCCTCACCATTTGCTGAATAAATGGGATAAGGATGATCAAACCAGGTCCTTTGACTTCTTGAAATCGACCAAGAAAGAACACAACCCCACGTTCGTATTCTCTCAAAACCTTGAACATTTGGGTCGCTAGTGCGAACAGCAGCACCACGATCACCGCAACGGTATAGAGCATCATAAAGCGCCTCCTATTTATTTTGGCGGTCATCAGGCATCACAGTTAAGGTCAGCCCTTTAACATTAACAATGGTGACGTGATCACCTTGTTTGAATTGTTGATGGTCTTTGGCTTTAGCTCGCCATAACGCACCGTTGAGTTGAACGCGTCCTTCGCCATCGATAAAGTCATCGCTTACCACGGCGACCTTCCCAGGGTATGTCTCTAAACCCGTCGTTACACGCCGGCGGCGAATTTTGAGCAGCAGGCCGACGGTCAGCACGATTAGAGCTACGGAAAATATGGCAATACCAAAAATCAAAGGAAGGGCGATCTGGAACCCTGGTAACTCACTGTCCATGAGAAATATCGAACCGAGTACAAAGGCGACAACGCCGCCTAAACCCAAAATACCAAAGCTCGGACTGAATGCTTCCGCTATCATTAGTGCAATACCGAGTAACAGCAGACCAAGACCTGCGTAGTTGACGGGCATCATTTGTAATGCGTACATGGCAAGAAGCAGACAAATCCCACCTAGCACACCGGGTAAGCCAATTCCTGGGTTGTAAAATTCAAGAAGTAAACCGTAGATGCCGATGAGCATTAGAATGTAGGCAACGTTTGGATTGGTGATAACGGCTAACATTTCTGCTCGCCAATCTGGCGTTCTTTCAACCCATGTTGGATTTTCAAGTGACAATGTCACAGTGCGATTGTTTACTTTAACAGTTTGCCCATCTATGGCTTTGACTAAGTCCTCTGGCGAATTGGCGATGTAATCGATCACGTTTAATTCTAATGCTTCTGTTGCATCCAAGCTCGCCGCCTCGCTTACTGCTTTCTCTGCCCATTCTGCATTTCGTCCATGAAGTTTTGCTAAGCCCTTAATGTAGGCTTTGGCGTCGTTAATTACCTTTTTCTCCATTGCGGTTTTAGCGGGAACTTTCTCTGAGCTTTCGTTGGTTCCTTCTGGCGTTTCTTCCGCGTTTTGCTCTTTGCCATCATCCGATGAAGGAGGTTGAGGCGCACCACCTAACGCGACGGGCGTTGCAGCTCCGAGGTTTGTCGCTTCAGCCATGGCGGCTACGTGACTAGCGAGCAAGATGTATGTTCCGGCACTGGCGGCTCTAGAACCAGATGGGCCGACCCAAGTCGCAATGGGAGTCGAGGAGGTGGTAATCGCGTGAATAATATCTCGCATTGCGCTATCTAAGCCGCCTGGTGTGTCCATCTCTAAGATCACTAAACTGACACCGTTTAGTTGAGCTTCTTCTATTTCACGAGATAAATAGTCGCTAGTAGCAGGCCCTATAGGGCCTTTGACAGGAACAATCCAAACGGTATTCGCCAGTGCTTGACTGGCCATCAAGAGTAAAGGTAAGAACCATATCCATAGTCGTTTCATGCAGTCCTCCTTGTGTGGTCACAGGGACTTTTTGAAATCCTAATTCAAGTATATCCAAATAACTTAGAGATGCTTGAGTATAGGTTCTAATGAATAAGTTGCCGAGGCTAATTAGGAGACTACTTTTTTATATATAAACGCTGTGTGAGATAGTAAACTAAAGCAAATTATTGGTAATTGTGACGTTTATGTTTATTGTTCAGCGTTTGATTAAGTTGGCCGTTATCTGTGCCGTATTCTTTACTATTTTCGATCTGATCTCGTATGGAGAGGTGACTTGGTTTCAACGGTTTTTGGCTTTTCTACACTAAACTCAGATTTCAATACGTTAGCTACTCATAAGGCGATAGGTTTCTTCCTATTCGCCTTATTACTCCCTCTTCAACCAAAGCCTTAAACAAAGCAATACTTAACTCGTTTTTTCAACTTCCTGTCGGTGGAAAAAACGCCAAAGTGCAACTAAGTTCATATCAATGACAAGTTTAAGGTATGTAGTTGATGAGGCAATTCAGCGCAATCGCACTAGCTGTTGTAACACTCATTTTGAGCCAAACAACAACCGCAAGAAACGCGAAGATGTTAGGTGATATCTCCCTAGTTCAGCCCATACAGGGCGATCCTAATGTGGATATTAAGCTAGCGAGAATTGGCTGGCATCTCTTCCGCGATCCTCAATTATCGTCAAATGGTAATGTCAGCTGCGCGACATGCCACAATCTGCAAACCAATGGCGCTGAAAACACACCAGTCTCTACGGGGGTGAAAGGTGATGGAATTAGAAATTCTATAACAGTGTTTAATGCAGCGTTAAATTATCGTTTTTTATGGGATGGTACGGAAAACACCTTGATGGCTCAGATTGATGGTCCAATCCATAATCCAATGGAAATGGACTCAAACTGGCAAACGATAGAGCAATATGTAAAAGAGAGTGAACATTATCAAGCGCTATTTAGTCGTGACGATGAATTGCCGATTAACGTTCATAATATCAAGTCCGCTATTGTGGAGTTTGTTGAAGGGCTGCAGACGCCTGGCGCACCATTCGATGCTTACTTATTGGGTTACACGCATGTACTGAGTGAACAGCAAATCAGAGGTTGGAAAACATTTCAGACTTCAGGTTGTGTGCAGTGTCATCAGGGTAAAAATATCGGCGGAGCGATGATCCAAAGGTTCGCCTATTTCAAGGATAAGCCAGTAGTAGAGGACTCGGGCAGGCAACTCGTTACGATAGAAGATGAAGAGCGATTCTATTTTAGAGTAGCCAGTTTACGCAATGTCGCGCTAACGAGTCCTTATTTTCATAATGGGCAAGTCGATAAGTTATCCGACGCGATACAAATCATGGCTAAAACCCAGCTCGGTATAACGATGAACGATGAGAATGTCGCGGACATTGAAGCATTCTTGCAGTCGTTGACAGCACCTAGACCCATAATTTTAGAGGTGTTGGAAAATGAATAAATTCAAACTGATCAACTTTTGCTTTTTTATTGGGATACTGACGTGCTGCACACTGGCGTATATGTCGTATATGAATTCAAAAAACGCTCAAGAATTTCATGCAGAGCTAATGAATATCGGACATGAATTGATTGAAGAGCGTGATGTTATCGTGAACCGATATGCCGTTGAAGATAGGAAAAACTATGAGTTAACAACATCTTTAGTAGAGATAGAAATCGCAGCACAGGCACTGTTGGAATCATCAAAGGAATCAGTTTGGTTTCCCGTGACACCCAATCGTATAAAAGTTAGGGATACGCTTGAACAGTTTAAGGAGCGAGTGCTTCAAACAACGTTGAAGCTTGATATGTTAATTGGTGTTCAGGTAGAAAATCGGTATGCATTACTCATGTTGTTCAATTTATATCAGCAAGATGTTTCTACCGAGAGCGGTCAATCTTTGGGTGGCAGTCGTTATTTTGAATTTCTCAACCAGTTGCTTCTAACACAAACTGAAGTTGAGAGTGAAAAGGAAGCGAACTTCCTTAAACGGCTTCAAACGAGTGATAAAAGAATTGAATTGCTGACGAATGAACTGCTTGATCACACTTATATTGAGTTTGTCGAAAGCTCAGAGCATCGGTTACTCAATATTGCTCAAAGTGAGGCGCGTTTTACGTGGTTGTTTGTATTTATCGCGGTGATGTTTCTAGTTAGCGCGTTTGTTTATCAGTCACATCACCGAATGCATAACTTAAAACAGTTGAATCTTGAAATTGAAGAGGCGAGAAACAAAGCCGAGCGAGCGGCAAAAGCGAAATCAAATTTTCTCGCTGCAATGAGTCACGAACTAAGGACGCCGATGAATGGTGTACTAGGGCTTTCTCAAATGATTGCAGAAGAGACCAAAGAGCCGACGACGAAAGAGCATATTAGGGTTATTCTTGATTCTGGCCAGCATCTGATGACTATCCTCAACGATATTTTGGATTTTTCTAAAGTTGAAGAAAACAAACTGGAATTTGAGCAAGCTAAGTTTAAGCTCGATCAAGTGCTTTCTCCGGTGTGTAGCGCAATAAAACCACTTGTTGATGAAAAAAATATCGAGTTAATCTTGGAAAACGAGGTTTCTGAATATACTGAATTTACTGGTGATTGTGCGCGTTTACGACAGATCTTGTTTAATCTCGCCGGTAACGCGGTGAAGTTTACCAATGAAGGGCATGTGCTGGTTAGAACCGAGTTAGATGAATCGAATCAGTTGTTGGTCATGCGCGTGAGCGACACCGGTATTGGTATTGCGCCAGACAAGCACGAGCATATTTTTAACTCGTTTGAGCAAGCAGACTCATCAACGACTCGAAGGTTCGGCGGAACAGGGCTTGGGTTAGCCATCGTCAAAAAACTAACCGATTTGATGGGTGGCCATATTACTCTGAAGAGTATAGAAGGCGTTGGAAGTCAATTTATCGTTGAGTTGCCGATTCCTTGGGTAGAATCTGCTCCGAAAAAGCAGCAAGAAGCACCGAAACCTCGCGCAAAATCACACCATTTAAAGATACTACTTGCTGATGATAACCGTGTGAATGCCATTGTGGCAAAAGGGTTTTGCGAAAAGCTTGGGCATGAAGTGGATGTTGCAGAAAATGGATTAATCGCGGTTAAAAAGGCGAAAGAGAACGAGTACGACCTGATCTTGATGGACAACCATATGCCCGAGATGAATGGCGTTGAGGCGACACGCGTTATCCGACAAGAGTTAGGTATCAAGACATTACTCTTTGCGTACACGGCAGACGTATTTCGTGAAGCTCACGATAGCTTTATTGAAGCAGGAGCAGACCATGTGCTTACGAAACCGCTACAGCATGAGAGCTTTTCAGACGCTCTCAAACAGTTTGCCGCCAGACTCGAACCGAAACAGAATCCGCCACTAACGAGTGACAGCAATGTGCTTCAATTGCAACGTAAGCCAATCGAGAACTTAAGGTTAACAGAGGAAGAACTCTCCCGTTCAGGCATGTTTACTTCTTTACGAGATGAGCCAGAAGCGCTCGACGAGTTGCTAAAAAGCATTATTGCCGATTTTGAGACTTCTGTTGATGAACTTATTGAATACTTTATGGCTGAAGACTTTGCTTCATTAGAGCTGACGTTGCACAAAACGAAAGGGATGGCACTGAACCTAAGTTTACCTATTTTGGCGAGCCAAACGGAGGCCCTGGAAACTCAACTTAAAGCCAACCAAAGTCCCGAGATTGAGCAGTTGCAGATGCTGATCAATCGGTTACAGGTCAACATCCATCAGTCTCATAGACTTTTGGATGATATCCAGAAGAACAATGCCGATCCTCAACAGATTTTATAGTCCCTGTGAGTGCGATGCTTTCCTTAACTCATTTTGTTGTGGTTTACTGTGGCAAGGACGGATAGTGTTGATTCGTCGTCGGAAAATCAGGGAGTTAGAATGAGTAAGCATTCCGCTTTAATCAAATGGCATCGTAAAGCTGGCGAAGAGTTTAAGGATAATAAGTATAGTAGGGCACACATTTGGCAATTTGATGGAGGGTTGCAAGTCCCAGCATCTCCATCTCCCCACGTAGTACCATTACCACTATCCGTAGAAGAAAACGTTGATCCAGAAGAAGCGTTTGTCGCGGCACTTTCTAGTTGTCATATGCTCGTTTTCCTGTCTATTGCAGCAAAGCGGCGTTACGTTGTGGACAGTTACTTCGATGAAGCGGTAGGGGAGCTTGAAAAAGGCGAAAACGGAAAAGAGTGGGTATCAAAGGTAACGTTAAACCCTAAGATAACATTTTCAGGTGAAAAACAACCGACACCATCTCAATTAGAAAAACTGCACCACATGGCCCATGAGAATTGCTTTATCGCCAACTCCGTTAAAACAGAAGTGACAACGCTTATTGCGAATTAAGTGGAGCTCTTTATCAAAAAGCGCGGCCTATTGCGGAGTTATATTAAGCCAGCAGTCATCCTGCTGGCTCGTTCATCTAGACGACACCTTGCTCAATCATTGCATCAGCGACTTTTCTAAAGCCTGAAATGTTGGCGCCTAAAACTAAATTTCCAGGTTGGCCAAACTCTTTACTGGTTTCGTTTGCATTGATGAAAATATTTTTCATGATGGTTTGCAACTGACTATCCACTTGTTCAAACGTCCAGTTTTGCATGCTGGCGTTTTGCGCCATTTCAAGTTGACTGGTTGCAACACCGCCTGCATTGGCTGCTTTGGCAGGCCCATAAGCTATGTCTGAGTCCACGATAATATTGGCAGCATCACGGGTGGTTGGCATGTTCGCCCCTTCACTAATCAAAATACATCCGTTTTCGATAAGAGCCAGTGCGTCGTCTGACGTTAATTCATTTTGAGTCGCACAAGGGAAGGCAGCATCAGCCTGATATCGCCAAACAGCATGTCCTTCATTAGGATAGTCGCCCTCTGGTGTGTATTCTGCTTCAGGGTAAGTTTCTAAATATTCTTCTAAGCTTGCTCTTTTCACTTCTTTCAGTTGTTTTAGGAGCTTAAGATCAATACCGTGCTCATGATAGATCGTACCTCGAGAGTCGCTGCATGTAACTGGCGTTGCTCCCATATGGTACAGTTTTTCAATGGCGTAGATAGCCACGTTGCCAGCACCAGAAACGAGACAAGTTTTCCCTTTCAATGAATCGTTGCGGTCGTTGAGCATGCATTCTGCAAAATAGACGGCGCCATATCCTGTCGCTTCTTTTCTGGCGAGTGAGCCCCCCCAAAGCAGACTCTTGCCTGTAAGCACACCTTCGTAGCGCCCCGTCAATCGTTTGTATTGACCAAACATATAGCCAATTTCGCGCGCCCCGACGCCGATATCGCCTGCGGGAACATCGGTGGCAGGACCGATATGACGGTACAACTCGTTCATAAATGATTGGCAAAATCGCATGATCTCGCCGTCGGATTTTCCTTTAGGATCGAAGTTTGAACCGCCTTTGCCGCCACCGATAGGAAGGCCAGTCAGTGCGTTTTTAAAGATTTGCTCAAAGCCGAGAAATTTTATGATGCTCGCATTGACTGAGTGATGGAATCTCAATCCTCCTTTGTACGGCCCCAAAGCAGAGTTGAATTCAACTCGATAACCTTTGTTTACTTGTACATTTCCAGCATCATCAACCCAAGGAACTCGAAACATGATTTGACGTTCTGGCTCGACGATCCTCTGGATAATCGCTTGTTCCTTATATTTATTATTGCCTTCTATTACCGGCGCGAGAGAAGTTAATACTTCTTCTACCGCTTGGTAAAATTCTTTTTGCGCAGGGCTACTGTGTTGCAACGCAACAATAGTATCGTGTATGTATGACATAGATTTCTTCCTTGATGTGAATAAGCAATCAGTTTATATGAATGTATTTCCATTAAATAGTGATTTTGACCAAGATTCAATGGTTGTAGTGGTCTTTCCTGCGGATGAGAATGTGCAGCTTCTAACCCAGGCAGTGTTGGTTGAGATAGGTAGGGCGAGCTAAGTAAGCGGGTGGTTGAGTGATCAGTTTCACATATAACAAGCAGAAATCACTTTAGTCGATGTTGTTGTGCAGTTACGCAAATTGTTTATGTTAACGTCATGTTAAAGTTTGTGTGTGATAACTTGTGAAAAGACAACTATATGGATGAGCTTAAGGTTCTGAACTCGTTTATTCAGCAGAATGGTCTACCAGCGTTTGGCCACCTTGATGGAATTCCAACATCGTTACAGCTAGATAAATTTACTTACCTCGATGAGATGGATAAGCCAGTGTCTAAGTGGCGCCGTTACCGCGATTATAAGCAGTTTCAGTTCGTCAATTTGGTCACACCTGATTACGTCATTGGAGTAGCGATTGCTGATATACGGTATTTAGCATCCGGCTTTTGCTACCTGTTTGATATTAAAAAGAATAAGTTGATTGAGCAACAATGGTTGAAACCTTTTAATATAGGTTATCAAACTCAGCCTTCCAGTTGGTGCAGTCTTGCCCATCTTGCTAACAAAAGAGTTCAGTTTTCTATTAAGGATGGTATTTGGCACGTCCACTTTGTGACAGAGTCAGTCAATGCGGATCTCTATTTACGTCCAGAAAACATGAGTTTGCCATTAATGTTGTGTACGCCAACAGGTTATGCGGGTTGGACATATACTCAGAAGCACAATGCGTTAGCAGTAGACGGTAACTTGTTCATATTAGGAAAAGAGCAAGATCTTTCAGAGGTGGCTGCTGGTTACGATTTTTCCGCTGGGTACATGCGGCGAGAAACAAGTTGGCGCTGGGCGAGTATCAATTGCTTTGAGGATGACAGGCGTCTGGGGTTGAACTTGGCAGCTGGCGTTAATGAAACTGGCTATTGCGAAAATGTATTGTGGATTAATGGTCAGCGTCACTTTTTGCAACCTGTGCAGTTTCAGTTTTCACGAAGTGATGAAGGGCAAAAGTGGCATATTACGTCTGAAGATAAACGAGTTAACTTACAGTTCACGCCTTTGAATCGACGCTCAGAGAAGAAAAATTTTTGGCTTCTCAAAAGTAACTTTCGTCAGTATATCGGTTATTTCTCTGGCTATCTTATCGATGGAAATGGCATCAAACATCAGTTAGAAGAAGTTATGGGTCTTACTGAAGATCACTATGCAAAATGGTAGAAACACAATGGATTGGACGCAGTTGATGGACCGCCCAGAATTACTTCTGATGATTCTGGCTCCAGTTTTCTTTTTCTGCATGCTTGCCGAATATTGGTTCGGACAAAGAAGGGGATGCTTGCCTGAAAGCGCGACGTATTACTTCCCTGAAGTAGCGTGTAATTTTGTTCTTGCGGGCTTACACCAAGCGACAGACATACTCACGGGTTTACTGATTGCTCAGTTGTATTTGTGGTGGTTCGATTGGCGTTTGTTTGATATCGAAATGAGCGTCTCAGCTTTTCTTTTACTTGTTGTCCTGCAAGATTTTTTCTATTACTGGTTTCATCGGGCTAGCCATCGTATTCGTTGGATGTGGGCCGCGCACGTTGTTCATCACAGTTCGGAAAGAATGAACTTCAGTACCGCCTTTCGTCAAAGTTTAATGTATCCGCTAGCGGGGATGTGGATTTTTTGGTTGCCCTTGGTGATTATTGGTTTTGAGCCAAAATGGGTTGTCTTCGTTGTGTTGTTTAATCTGGGCTTACAGTTTTTTGTTCACACCCAATCAATTCGTTCGCTCGGGCCACTAGAGTGGGTATTTAACACGCCGTCTCATCATCGCGTTCATCATGGTGTGAACCGTCAGTACATCGACAAAAATTATGCGGGTGTATTAATTATTTGGGATCGAATGTTCGGAACGTTTGAACCAGAGGTGGAAACGGTTCGGTATGGGGTTTCTAAACCTGTAAACAGCTTTAATCCCATCCGCGTGACGTTTGCAGAATGGAAAGACATGTTTTATGACGTAACTCGACCAAACTTATCATGGAAACAACGCTGCCGCCGTTTGTTCGCTCCGCCATCGGATTTTTATGAGTAAACTGAGATAAAGAGATTGGAGCGGGCAGCGGGAATCGAACCCGCATCATCAGCTTGGAAGGCTGAGGTAATAGCCATTATACGATGCCCGCGCATCGATAGGACTCGTTTAATATGCCACACTGGACGAAAAAGAAAAGTCTTTTCTCATCAAATGTTTGTCAGTTGCCTAAAAAAGTAGCGGACTGATGTTAAAGTGTTCATTGTCTCTGGTTTTTTGTGGCACTCGCGATTTCGTTACTAAGCCTAGAGGCTTCCAATTAGGTCGTAAACACCGAATTCTTAGGTGTTTAGATGTTGATGATATTCAAGATTTTCTGTGTAAAGGTTAATCTCGTTTATTGAACAGTCACGTTTCATGGTCAAGACTAGATATTGAAATGATTACTTTTTACTGTTGATGCGTATGTATAACACAGGGTAATTCTGCTGAAACAGTCAGCTTAACCAAAGGAGATTTAACATGATGAGAGGTTTGATATTAGGGCTGGTGGTGATGCTGGTATCTGCTTGTACTACCGTTACAACCGATGTAGATAAACAAGCCGACTTTTCAGCTTACAGAACGTTTGACTTCGGTGCTCAGGCGGAAGCTCCTACCAGTATTGATGGTCGACGTATTGAGCAAGGGCTTGCTGAACAGCTTGAGGGTAAGGGTTTAATTAAGGTAAATAGTGGCGGTGACCTTTACGTACATCATGATATCGTAGAAGAATCCGAGCTTATTTCTTCAGGATCGTCGGTGAGCTTTGGCTATGGCTGGAATAGCTTTGGTGTGATCACTTCAAGCCCAGAAAGATATAAAGAACGTAAGTATGGGAAGTTGGTGGTTGAACTGGTTGATGCAAAGGCTAATCAAGTCGTTTGGAAAGGCGTTTCAAGTCGTAAACTGTCTGAGTCAATGAGCTCTGAGAAAAGAGAATCTCTCATCCAAGAAGAAATCGCGAAGATGTTTGAAAGCTACCCTTACGGTGAAAAATAATTAGTATTCTTAACGATTAAGAATACTAATTGCCAATAGTTACGCACAGGGTTAAAAGAACTTATTATTTTGGTTTTGGTTACCTTTGTGCGTACGACCCTGATTGCTTTACTCGGACTACTTTTCTGCTTGTTGGCTCCGAGCATGAGCCTGGCGCACTCACACCCAAATTTTCTTTCCTTTCATAACCAGAATATTGCTGTTGACGCTAAGTCGAAGCACTTTTCAGAACATCCTATCTCTTCAATACAACAAGACTATCCGAGTTTAAACAGCCGGAATGTATTGAGGGTTAGCCATGCTAAGGAAATGAGCTCGAACGACGATGTAGAGCCCGAATGGTTTGAAATGCTTGATGTAGCATGGTGGGCGCATCGTTCGGCAATTTACTCGATGAGGCGGCTAAAACGCATCGGCAATGAGGCTTTAGGTTGTTGTATTGAAAGTATTTTTACTCACTTTAAATACAGAATCGGCGTGAGAAAAGAATCGAATTTCATATACCGCTTTATACATGCTCGCTAACACATTCCATGTTTTTGCAACTTTTGGTTAATTATGCTTAGGAACGGTTTATGTTTGATTCGATAATTCAGGTCTTGAGTGCCTTTTGGCATCAAGATTTCACGGCGTTAATGGCGCCAGGCAGTGCAGGTTTAGTTTATTTTGTTGTTGCTGTGATTATTTTTTTGGAAAGTGGTTTTATTCCTGCTGCACCTTTCCCATGCGACAGTGTCGTCGTATTATCCGGTACGCTGGCGGCGGTTGGCGTCCTTGACCCAATTATGATCATGTTGGTGATAGCTGTTAGTGCGGGATTGGGAAGTTGGGCGGCTTATTTACAAGGCAAGTGGCTAAATCGCTTACCTAAGGTCCAAGGCTGGGTGAGTGCGGTTCCTCAAAAGCGCCTGGAACAAGTCGACGTATTACTCAGTAAACATGGATTGATTGCGCTTTTTTGTGCGCGGTTTATTCCGGTTGTTCGCTCCCTATTGCCATTAATGATGGGGTTGCGAGTGAAACGTATTAGTAAATTCCATTACTTTGCGTGGTTGAGTGCGATTTTATGGACGCTGGTATTATGCGGTTTTGGTTCATTACTTCCTTTGTTACCAGAAAATATGAGCAAAGCGATCACAATGCTATTAATGGCGGCACCAATAATTACTCTTGTGATTGGAGTGCTTAGTTTCTTGTTTGTTAAAGCACGTCGAGCGTTCTGTAAACCCAAGGATGTGTCTGAGTTTTCCCAGTAAGTTTACTTTGATTTGCACTTTTAAGCTTGTATGCAGATTAAACATCTAATCGACAGGTTTTTGTCAGTAAAAAGAAAGGCGCATACATTGCGCCTTTCTTTTTGAGTGTCGTTAGGGTTTCGAATTTAATAGCCAATGCTATATAGGTATTCGCCAACTTCTTTGCACTGAGACTTGTAGATGTTCTCTACTTCAGACTCATTCTTATCTGCTGCTTTAAATTCAAGTTCGGCAGACGATAGCTGGTCAAAGCTGTAGTCTCTCTCAGACATTAAGTAGTGTCTGAACATCGCTCTGTGTTCCGGAACTGCAATACGTGCGTTAGAAACGTTGGCACACTCTAACAGAGTGTCGTTACTCATTTCTTCTGGCTTAGTTTCTGTGTTTGCAAAGGTTGAGCCCGCTGAAAATAGTAATGCTAGTGCGATGGTTGTAGCGATTCTTGTCATTATATGGACCTCAAATTGGTTCTAGTAACAATGAGCATATTGGCTCTTATCGTTACATTTTCGTGTTCTCTGTATGTCATAAAAAGTTAAACAACAGAGAAGGCGTTGCGACCATGAGTAAAGACGTACATTAAGTTCGCTTCCTTTCTTCCTGAGAGGCGATAAAGAGAGCGTTGACTCATGAGTCCGCCATAACTGTCTAGAGGTAAGCGAGATGCTTGTTTTGCCAACTCCAGTAGTGGTGGAGAAGAGAAAGCAATAAGTAAAAAATAATCAGGAGTAAAATCTGATGATAAAACGCCATCAGTAGCTGATGTTCGGCGACAGGAGACAAGCCCGAACAACTCGCGCTTTATATGTAGGTAGTAACTTTCTGAACCCCAAGAGCTCAGAGAAGCTGAGGCATGAAAATCAGTGTGTGCTAGCTCAAAATCGTCCTGTTGAGAGAGTTTAAGTAGGCGCTCGGAAGTGTAATGTTTGGTGTGGTGCCACTCATGCGCATATGAAGCTGTGATGAGCCCTGAGAGCAGGGACAAAGAAAGCATCAATAATATACGGTGTAGATAACGCAAGAAGTAACCCTAAACATATAAAGCCACAGTTACCCACCATGATTAAGGAATCTTAGTGGAACTATGATAACGATGAAAGCCAGTGTCTGATCAACTCAGCGTATACTAACGAGATGGAAGGGGGATGAACAGAGTTTTCTGATCGCACTTAGGTATATCAGCGAATAACACAATAATTTTCGCTTTCGAGTAAGCGAAAATGGAAAGAGAGTCGTTGCACAGGACGATTAAGCTAACAGGATTATTACTAGGGAAGAAATAGAATCTTCTTTTTCTTCCCCATATGTGTCGCATCGATATTATGCGCTTGCGTAAATAACGCTGCCGCCTTTTATGGTGTCAATGATCTCGCGAGACAACTTCTCTGGCAAAGCAGGGCAACCCCAACTGCGTCCGAGGTATCCATTCTTCTTGATGAAGGAAGGGTTTGCGTAATC
Source organism: Vibrio sp. Vb1729 (assembly GCF_033338655.1). Lineage (NCBI taxonomy): Bacteria > Pseudomonadati > Pseudomonadota > Gammaproteobacteria > Vibrionales > Vibrionaceae > Vibrio > Vibrio sp. Vb1729. The sequence goes on from NZ_JAWOTB010000011.1 coordinate 572,946, forward strand.
GGCACCGTGCACGACAATGTAACGCTCGCGAGCTTTGTCGTTTAATCCAGAGCTTAGCCCATCTAATCGAAGTGAATAGCCATTTGAGCCGTAGTAAGTGGTATCAGTCAAAAAAGTGCCCAATGATGTTTTTCGCGAGTTCACGACATTTGAAAACTGTGTCGCTGTTTTCTTTCCGCTGTTCACGCCGTGAGAAACATACGTATTGTAGATTAGCTTCTTTTTATCTAAATCCACCACATAAAAACGCTTTTCAGTTGATGGTTTACTATAGTCGATGATCGTTAGTACCGACTTCTTTCTATCGGGTGTCTTCTGATAAGCGATGTAAGCGTCACTGAACAACTTAAAGTCTACTATGCCATCTAGCTTGGCTTGTTTAAACACATGTTCAACTTGCTTTGGTCGTAAATGATCCCTGGGTTCGTTATCTGATTGTTTTGCAAAAGCAAAAGGTGATACAGACAACAGCGCACATGTAAATAATATAATTAATTTTTTCATCTTGGCTAAATAAAACTCTATGGTGTTACAAATTTACCGATTGCTTCATGCATTCGTTAAAACAACATGCACATCAATATAATTCTATTCCCAATGTTTCTTATTGCACGCTTAGGTGCTTGATATTGGGTTGACGATAAGTTTTCGAGTTAAAAACTAACTGATTGAAACTTATATAAAATATGAAGTTTAACGATGGTTTCTATAAACTTCGGCGTAAATAATATCTGATATATGTAATTAATAAAACTGTGTTTAAGGATATTTGTGAAGTTGCTAATTTATAAAAACGGCGTTTTATTTTTCGTACTTTAGAAACTCTTTTTATTTCAATGTGTTTTCTTTTTCTACACTTTATCCAATACCTCAAAAGTTTGTGACTTAACTCGTAACAAATCGTAACGCCGAATCGTTATGTGTATAAGTGCATTTATAATGTATGAATAAACAACAGGGTGGTAAGAAAAGGCAGTAAAACAGCGGTGAATCGGTTGTTTTTAATTCACGATTGACAAAGCTAAGTCTAAGTCGTTCAAAAATTGAACTTGTGAATGTATCATTTAAGTGAGGGTGATGAGCTCAACAAAAGTGAAGTGACGCGTGCTACTGTTTATTTTCTAATTTATTCGATTACATAAGGAAGGGTACATAGTAAAAATTGAAAAAATAATTCTATCGTGTGGATTAAAATATATAAATAATAAAACTTCGAAATTAAAAGATAAGAACGCCAGATCTTAATTCATTAAATTTTTGAACATGAAATTAAACTCTATCTATTATGCTTGGTTTGGTTTGGTTTGGTTTGGTTTGGTTTGGTTTGGTTTGGTGTGAAAGCGCTCGTCTCATTAAGAAAAGCGCTCAAATTTATTTAAGGACGGTTATGACAGCATTTAATAAAGTGTTTATTGTCACTCCCAATGTTAATGATTTTGCAATGTTGCAAGAGTCGCCATTGGAAATGTCTCTTCAAGTAACGGCAAGCAAACCTATCCAACTCTATGGAGAGTCTGTTAAAGCCAGTTGGAAAAGTATTGATATTGAATGGTTAGACGTTAAGGGTGAAAAGCCATTACCCAGGCCTGATATTGCAGCATGGGGATCTTTTACTCTTGCTGTATCCGCTTCTATTGCGGATAAGCTCGATGTTTTGAGCGAGAATGTCGAATTTTTACCATTAAATCTACAAGGAAAGCCTTGGCGAGCATTAAACATTGTCACTCAAATTGATGCCATTGATGCCTCTGCTACCGAGTATAATCTTCGTCATGGTAAGCTAAGTCGTGCTAGACCGTTTAAGAAACTCGTTTTGAATAGAGAAGCCGTTAATGAATCTAACTTGTTCAGAGTAAAAGGTGCTGGGCTCAGAACGTTTTGCACGGACAAAAAAGGTGGCTTGTACGATAGCGTCAAAGCGCTGAATTTGACCGGTTTGGATTTCAAGGAAGTGCTGGTTTAAAAACGAATAAATAGTGATTTACTCAACTAAAGTCATAGATATAGGTATGGGGGAACAAAAGCTGAGCATCTATCAATGAAGCTCATATACAGCTAAATACAGCCGCCACAGTTGTGACTGCTGTACGTCTCCCCTTAACTTATGTTCTTGAAACCCTAATTGAGCTGACCATGGACGCATCAAATCGACTGTCGTCATTTGCCGATTGCCACCACAAGCTCAATTGTTCTTTAGTCATTGGTTTGCCAAATAAATAGCCTTGCATATAGTCGCAGCGGTATGCCGATAGCCATTCATGCATCATATTGTGTTCAATACCTTCTGCTGTAACCGTTTTATTTTGGGCATGGCATAGCTCAATAATAGGTTTGATCACATGGCCGTTGTTGGTGTTCATCAATGTAACGAGGAACTCTCGATCAAATTTGATTTTTTGAACCGGATACTGAACGAGCTGAGTTAACGATGTGTAACCAGAACCAAAGTCATCAATTGCAAGACGGTAGCCACGTTTTGATAGCTCATCAAGTAGGGCCGTGCCTTGTTGTTCTGCGGCAAAGGTTTCGGTTATTTCTATCTCAATACATTCTGGTTTAACACTGTGCAGTGTCGCTTGTTCATGGATGTAGTTTGCCATTTCTATCGAGTTTAGCTCTGCTGATGAAAGATTGACCGAAAGAACAATATCCTTGCCGAAAATATTCCTTAATTGATGGTATTCCGCCGTTGCATTGGCGAAAACCCAGCGGTCAATTTTATCAAATAATCCGGCTTGCTCTGCAATTGGAATAAACTCCTTTGGAGGGATAGGGCCGATACCTTCGGCTTCCCAGCGCAACAAGACTTCTAACCCCTCAATTTCGTTGCTTCGATTGTTCATATAGGGTTGAAAAACAAGGTGAAATTCTTCCTCTACATTGCTTTTTCGGAGCGCACGTTCAAGCTGACTTCGTCTTTGAGACTCAATATTGAGAGCGGCTGAATAATAGGCGTATTGATTTTTCCCTGCCCGTTTTGCTTGATACATAGCCGCATCGGCACTGGAGAGTAACTTCGCGATGTCAGTACCGTCTTGAGGATATTGTGCAATACCTACGCTTGCCGTAACGGGAAATGAATTACTCCAAGATGAACTGAGATTACTAATCGGTTTTAGTAACTCTGATGCAAGCAAATCAGGCAAGCGTTTTACCTCTTGATTTGAGCTCAGCAAAATTGCAAATTCGTCACCAGATAACCTGGCGGCAAAGCAGGGGCTGTTGTAATCGTGCGAGAACTTTTGACAAGCATTCTTGATGTGTGATGAGAACACTTTTAATAAGTTATCTCCCAATTCATGCCCGTATTTATCATTCACGTATTTAAAGTTATCAAGATCGACGTAAACAACCCACAGAAACTGCGAAGGGGAGATAAGTTCACGAGTGGCAAGCTCATGAAAACGATGGCGATTGGCAAGTTGCGTCAGGTGATCCGTTTCAGCTAGGCGTTTTGTCTTTTTATAGATGACATTAAGTTCCTCATACATATCAAAAAAGCGTGCAGAGAGGCGTCCTATTTCATCGTTTGTTTCTAGCTTTTCAATATTGTCACGTTGATTAGATTCAAGTTCGTTCAGCTGCTTATCAAGGCGAGAAACAGGGCGCAACACATAGCGGTACAACACCAAAATGATTAATGTGATAGTGAAAAACGCCGCTACGCCAAAGGAGAAAGCAAGTTCTAGCCACACTTTATCGACTTTATTCCACATTAAATATTCGGCAGGAGAAAGCACGGCATAAAAGTGCGGCAGCAGCTCAATGGTTTGAGCGAGAGGAATATCAAGATAAATGGGTTTGTCGGCGAAAGTAATCACGCTGTGCGTGTCAAACTCGATGTCATGCTTAATCTCGTTAAAGGCTTCAAGTGATACGGAAACTACCACAAAAAACACATTTTTCGAGTCAAAGCTCAAAGGGTGAGTCCCCGTTCTTTTGTCGACGACCTCATATTGAAGAAGAATGCTTTGTCCACTGGAGTTATAAATAAAGCCAGTGTGACTGAAAGCCTCTCTCTCATTGAAACTTCGTGATATGTACTCTAATACCTTTGGGTCGACCACGCCCGATGATTCGTAATATTTGTTTTCTGTGTAGTAGAGAAGGTTTTGTTTGCCGTCGAGGATCGCCATGCTCGCATCGCCTTTGTAACCATGGCTTAATACTTCAGCGGTCTCGTCTAATCGATTAAACAAGACTCGCTCACGATAGGGGTTGTTATGATTAACCAAATAGTCTTGTAATACATCACTTTTACTGAGCGTATAGGCATAGCTATTAAGAAAAATATTCGCTTGTCGAAACTGCCCGGCGAGCTTTTCCATCTGCAACTGAATATAGCTGTCTTCCCGCTTGATGAGCGTCACTTTTTGAATGCTATAAATAATATAGCTAGATACTAACGCGCTTAATAAGATCACTGGCGCGACAAGCAAAATGACTCTATTGCTTAACTTCATTATGGTTCTTAGTTTCCGTTTGTGTCCCTACAAACGTCGCGTACCAGGTAAGGTACTGAACGGATGATGTGTTTTGGCAAATTGTAACCAGATTGTAAGGTGAGCGTTCTCCAAAATCAGGCAGCTATCTAAGAATTGTGATGACGTGAAAGGTTTCGAGCTTATTAACTAGAGGTTTTCTCAGTAGTTGGACGTCTCTTTTCCTTCCTCCCTGTATAAAACCTAACCGTAATGACAGGGAAATACCATCATCGAAACGTTTCGATGGTAAAGTGTGACTCAAGTGCACTTTTCCTATTCAATGACAATTGAATTACAGATCATTCTCACACCTTATCGATCTCACACTGGTCAAATTGCGATGACGAATTATTATTTCATCGAAACGTTTCGATGAGTTTTCTGTTAATAACGAAAACACTTTAAAACAGGCGCTCATGGTTGTATGAACGTGTAACCGAAAGGTCGATGAGATGAAAAAAAGTACCCTAATTAACTCAGATATTTCTTACTTGGTGGCGACGCTAGGCCACACTGACGAGATCACGATATGTGATGCTGGTCTACCAATCCCAGAGCATGTTCAGCGAATCGATTTGGCGCTAACGCATGGGGTACCAAGTTTTCTTGATACTGTTCGCGTAATTCTATCTGAGTCCCAAATCGAAGGGGTCATCATTGCGGAAGAGTTCTCTGATGCAAGCCCAGTTTTGCATGAAGCGTTGCTCAACGAACTGAGCAAAGAGAGTGAAGAAACGGGCAAATCTATTGAAGTGAGCTACGTGTCACATGAAGCGTTTAAAGCACGTACGGCGCAAAGTCGCGCTATCGTAAGAACCGGCGAATGCTCGCCATATGCGAACGTTATTTTCCAAGCGGGCGTGGTTTTTTAAGCCAGAGATATTGAGGACAGATTATGACTCAAGCCATTCTACAACTAAGCGAAATTGAGAAGGCGTTTCCGGGCGTAAAAGCACTCGACAAAGCAAGCCTGAATGTTTATCCAGGCCGTGTTATGGCGCTGATGGGTGAAAATGGAGCAGGCAAGTCAACGTTAATGAAGGTGTTGACAGGCATTTACCACATGGATGCGGGGAGCATTCAATATCAAGGTCAGCCGGCGGCCTTTAAAGGGCCACGCGATTCACAGGAAGCTGGTATTAGCATTATTCACCAAGAGCTGAACCTGATTCCTGAACTGACGATTGCCGAAAATATTTACTTGGGACGAGAGTTCACTGGCTCCTTAGGGCGTATCCAGTGGGGCAAAATGTATGACGAAGCTGACAAGCTTTTAAAACGTCTCAATGTAAAGCACTCATCAAAAACATTGCTTGGCGATTTAAGCCTTGGTGAACAACAAATGGTGGAAATTGCAAAGGCACTTTCGTTTGAGTCGAAAGTCATCATTATGGATGAACCAACGGACGCACTGACCGATACCGAAACGGAATCACTGTTTAAAGTGATTAATGAGCTCCGCGAGCAAGGATGCGGCATCGTATACATTTCGCATCGTCTTAAAGAAATCTTTGAAATCTGTGATGATATTACCGTGCTTCGTGATGGTAAGTTTATCGGTGAGTGCAAGGTGTCCGACACTGATGAAGATGGCCTAATTGAAATGATGGTTGGCCGAAAATTAGAAGAGCAATATCCACGTATTGATGTCCAACATGGCGAAACCTGTCTTGCAGTCATTGGTTTGACTGGGTCTGGCGTTCAGGATGTGAGCTTTACTCTCAAGCGCGGTGAGATTCTCGGAATTTCTGGCTTGATGGGCGCAGGCCGCACTGAACTCATGAAAGTCATTTACGGCGCATTACCTAGTGAGCATGGTGTTATCAATCTTGACAACAAAACTATTAACCCGGTTAGCCCGCAAGATGGCTTGGCAAATGGTATCGCTTACATCTCTGAAGATCGCAAAGGCGATGGTTTGGTTTTAGGTCTTTCAGTTAAGGAGAACATGTCACTTTGTTCGCTAAACCAGCTGACCAAAGGCTTCCAGATTCAACACAGCGACGAAGTGATTGCTGTGGAAGATTTTATTAAGTTATTCAACATTAAAACCCCAACGCGAGATCAAATCATCGGCAACTTATCTGGTGGTAACCAGCAAAAAGTTGCGATAGCGAAAGGGTTAATGACGAAACCTAAAGTTCTGATTCTGGATGAGCCGACACGTGGTGTTGATGTCGGAGCAAAAAAAGAGATTTATCAGCTCATCAACAAGTTTAAGGCCGAAGGCATGAGCATCATCTTGGTTTCTTCCGAGATGCCTGAAGTGCTCGGCATGAGCGACCGTATTTTAGTGATGCATGAAGGTCGTATCACTGGCGAATTTGATGCGAAAGACGCCGATCAAGAAAAATTACTCGCCTGTGCCGTAGGCAAAGAGATCAATGAGGAAGCAGCATGAGTACGAATACCATGAGCAAACCAACCGAAACTGGCAACAAGAAGTTGTTCACAAAAGAGTGGCTGATTGAGCAAAAATCACTGATAGCTTTGATCTTTCTGATCGTTGTTGTGTCATTTTTGAACCCGAACTTTTTTACGGTCGACAACATTCTCAACATTCTTCGTCAAACCTCCGTGAATGCCATTATCGCAGTGGGTATGACATTAGTTATTTTAACAGCAGGCATCGACTTAAGTGTTGGTTCGGTATTGGCATTGTGTGGTGCCTTTGCGGCAAGCATGATTGCGCTTGAGGTTCCGGTGCTAGTGGCGGTTCCAACTGCTTTAGTCGCAGGTGCAGCGTTAGGTGCGATCAGCGGTATCATTATTGCGAAGGGTAAGGTGCAGGCATTTATCGCTACGCTGGTTACCATGACGTTACTACGTGGTGTGACCATGGTGTACACCGAAGGTCGACCAATCTCGACAGGCTTTACTGACACCGCAGATGCGTTTGCATGGTTTGGTACTGGCTACGCGCTAGGCATTCCGGTTCCTGTTTGGTTAATGGTGGTTGTGTTCGCAGCGGCTTGGTATTTACTTAACCACACGCGCTTTGGTCGCTATGTTTACGCACTAGGCGGCAACGAGTCTGCGACTCGCCTATCAGGTATCAATGTAGACCGAGTGAAGATTGGTGTCTACGCCATCTGCGGTATGCTAGCAGCGCTTGCAGGTATTATCGTAACGTCTCGTCTTTCTTCGGCGCAGCCAACAGCGGGTATGGGCTACGAGCTAGACGCTATCGCAGCGGTTGTTCTTGGCGGTACCAGCTTGATGGGCGGTAAAGGTCGTATCATGGGTACCTTGATTGGTGCGCTGATCATCGGTTTCTTGAACAATGCACTTAACCTACTTGATGTTTCTTCCTACTACCAAATGATTGCAAAAGCAGTGGTTATCTTGCTGGCGGTATTGGTAGACAACAAAAACAAGTAATTCATAACAATCTGTATATATAAAACAGTGAATACAAACCGAGTCAGGGGACGTGTACTGGCTCACCCTACACAAAGGACTAGAACGATGAAAAAACTTGCAACTCTTATCTCTGCTGCACTTCTTTCTTCAACCGTATCGGTAGCGGCGCAAGCTCAAGATACCATGGCGATTGTGGTTTCGACGCTAAACAACCCGTTCTTCGTAACGATGAAAGACGGTGCGGAAGCAAAAGCGAAAGAATTGGGGTACGACTTAATTGTACTGGACTCGCAAAATGACCCGAGTAAAGAACTGTCGAACATCGAGGATTTAAGTATTCGCGGCGTAAAAGCAATTCTTATCAACCCAACGGATTCTGATGCAGTGTCTAATGCAATTCGTATGGCGAACCGTTCTAAGATCCCTGTGTTGACATTAGACCGTGGTGCAAGCCGTGGTGAAGTCGTGAGTCACATCGCGTCGGACAACGTAATTGGTGGTGAAATGGCAGGCCACTACATCATGGAAAAAGTCGGCGAAAAAGCAAAAGTCATTCAACTTGAAGGTATTGCGGGCACATCGGCAGCGCGTGAGCGCGGTGAAGGCTTTATGAATGCCGTGAAGGGCAGCGATATGGATCTTCTTGCTAGCCAACCGGCTGACTTTGACCGCACGAAAGGTCTAAACGTAATGGAAAATCTGCTAGCGGCTAACCCGGATGTACAAGCGGTATTTGCACAGAATGATGAAATGGCGCTAGGTGCACTTCGCGCAGTTCAAGCTTCTGGCAAAGATGTCGTTATCGTTGGTTTTGATGGTACGGAAGACGGCATTGCAGCAGTTAACCGTGGCAAACTAGCGGCAACTATTGCTCAGCAACCAGACCTTATCGGTGCTTTAGGTGTTGAAACGGCTGACAAAGTTTTGAAAGGTGAAGAAGTAGAAGAGTACATCCCAGTACCACTAAAAGTAGTCACTAAGTAAGTTTTAAGTTCAATAAATCATCCTAATTTTTGCTCTCTCCTCCGTTTATATCTGTCGTTTAGGAGGTGAGGGCAAACTTACCCAAAATACTGCAAAGTGTGGGGTATAGATGCCTTTGGCTTTTTATCGAGACTCCTTCATCAGGAAGAGAAGTTAAAGACATCTAATGTATTTTCCTAAACAGTTTTTAAAAAGGGTTCATTCAGAACCGAGGATAACCGTATGAATAAGTTAGTGGTGTTAGGTAGTGTAAACGCTGACCATGTTCTTCAAGTGCCTTCTTTCCCTCGCCCAGGCGAGACGCTGCATGGTCGCAACTATCAAGTTATCCCAGGTGGCAAAGGTGCCAACCAAGCCGTCGCGGCGGCGCGATTAAATGCAGACATAGGTTTTATCGCTTGTGTGGGCGACGACTCATTCGGCATTAACATTCGCGAAAACTTCAAAATGGACGGCATCGATATCACTGGTGTGAAGATGCAGCCAAATTGCCCGACAGGTATCGCGATGATTCAAGTGTCGGACAGTGGTGAGAACAGCATTTGCATTTCAGCTGAAGCAAACGCCAAACTGACAGCAGAAGCGATTGAGCCAGATTTAGAGCGTATTCGCCAAGCAGATTACTTGTTAATGCAATTGGAAACGCCGATGTGCGGCATTGAGAAAGCTGCGCGTGTAGCGAAAGATGCCAAAACCAATGTCATTCTGAACCCAGCGCCAGCTCGCGAACTGTCAGATGAATTACTGTCTTGCATTGACGTGATTACACCAAATGAAACGGAAGCTGAAGTTCTGACAGGTATTACTGTAACAGACAACGAAAGCGCGCAAGAAGCGGCGAATGAGCTACATGGTAAAGGTATAGAAATTGTCATGATCACACTCGGTGCAAAAGGCGTTTGGCTAAGCCAAAACGGTCGAGGCGAAATCATCTCGGGTTTCCGCGTTGAAGCGACGGATACTACCGCAGCGGGCGATACATTTAATGGGGCATTCGTCACTGGTCTCCTAGAAGATTTACCTTTAGAATCAGCGATTAAGTTTGCACATGCGGCGGCTGCAATTTCTGTGACCCGCTTTGGCGCGCAAACGTCGATTCCAACCCGCGAAGAGGTGGACGCGTTTCTCGCTGAACAATAAGGCGCACAATGCCTCATTAAAATAGGAGTAGTAACATGGCGACGATGAAAGACATCGCAAAACTGGCAGGGGTTTCCACTTCAACAGTGAGCCATGTTATTAACAAGACGCGTTTTGTGAGCGAAGAGATCTCTGAACGCGTTAACAATGCCGCAAAAGAGCTTAACTACTACGCGCCCTCTGCGTTGGCGCGTAGCCTCAAAGTTAATCGTACCAAAACCATTGGTATGCTCGTGACAACCTCAACCAACCCATTCTTTGGCGAAGTCGTAAAAGGCGTCGAACGCAGCTGCTACCAAAAAGGCTACAGCCTCATTTTATGTAACACCGAGGGTGATAACGAACGTATGCGTCAATCCATTAATACGCTATTGCAAAAGCGTGTCGATGGTTTGATTTTGATGTGTTCGTCGCTAGAAGGAGAGCGTATCGATGTATTTGAGCGTTACCCAGATATCCCAGTAGTGGTAATGGACTGGGGGCCGATGCTATTTACAAGTGATAAAATCCAAGACAACTCACTTCGTGGCGGTTACTTAGCGGCGAAATACTTAATTGATTGCGGCCATACCGAAATTGGGTGCATCACTGGCCCTTTGATTAAACACCAAGCGCAAATGCGATACGAAGGTTATAAGCGAGCAATGAACGAAGCGGGCTTGGAATTTAATGCCAATTGGATCATTGAATCGGACTTCGAATGTGAGGGTGGGTATCAAGCGTTCAAAAAAATGGCTCAGCGTGGCGCATTACCCAGCTCGATTTTCGTCTCTAACGATATGATGGCGATGGGTGTGATTAACGCCGCAAATGAGCTCGGTATTAAAGTGCCGGACGACCTGTCCATTATTGGTTACGATGACATCCATATCGCGAAATTTATGTCGCCATCGCTAACTACCATTCATCAGCCTAAGTACCGTTTGGGGCAGGCTGCCGTTGAGACTCTTGTCCGAGGACTGGACGACAAATCTAACGACGCTCAAGTCGTTCAACTGGAACCAACATTGGTTGTACGCAACAGTGTGACGAATTTCTCTTAATTAAAAACAAACGCATGGTTAACAAATTTAGTGCATATAATTTATAAAAAAATGGGCTAAAAAATAAATAAGCATGCAAAACAGATGTTCGAATTTATTAACTCAACATTTGAAAAGTGTGATTTTTTGCGAGTAACTCGAAAGATTTCGTGTCGATAGTGCTTAAAAAGCTTATTATTAATAAAGCCTATAATTAGATTTATAAATTATTGAGATGAATGGAAAATCTTTATGTTAGTTAAGAGATATGCACAGTATTCAGTAAAGAGGCCGTGGTTTCACCGTTTCAATATTTCACTAGTATTAACGGTGTTTGTCGTGAGTGTTTATGAACTACTTGCGAATGAAGAGTATGTATACTTGGCTGGCGTGGTGTTTACATTTGCTTCGACTTTACTGTTCGCGTCAGCATCGACGTTCAAAAAGCGCTACCTAGGACACGAGTCCTAGTTCATTTGGAATGAATAATTGAGATAAATAGGTACTTTCAAGTAAGTAATGAATCTGATTTATGATCGAGTGCATCAAGAGGAGGACAAATGTCCTCCTTTTTGTTGGGGATCACGCTCTAATATAAGCGTATTCCAAACAAAATAATAAAGGACATGTTATGGACCTCTTTGCCTTACTCGATATTAATAATACTCTCGTTAACATTCCGATCGGCGACGGCTACGCAATGAGTTGGATCGAAGCTTTCGGTACAATTTTTGGACTGCTTTGCATTTGGTTTGCCAGCCAAGAAAAAACCATCAACTACTTATTCGGTTTGCTGAATGTCACGCTTTTTGCCGTTATCTTTTTTCAAATTCAGTTATACGGATTATTGCTTCTTCAATTGTTTTTCTTCTGTGCGAACATTTACGGCTGGTATGCGTGGACTCGTCCAAACGCACAAGGTGAAACGCTGGAGGTTCGCTGGTTAAATAAACAGAAACTTATTACTACTGCCTCTATTAGCGTTGCATGTATCGCATTATTAACGATCTATATCGACCCATTTTTCTTTGCGCTAGCAAACATTGCTTTTGATAGCTTGAATCTCTTTGGTGCTAGCTTGGCTGAACCGGTGCTTGAACCTGACGCGTTTCCGTTCTGGGATGCAACCATGACAGTACTTTCTGTTGTTGCACAAATTCTGATGACACGTAAATACGTCGAAAACTGGATTCTATGGGTTGTGATTAATATTATCAGTGTGGGTATCTACGCGACGCAAGGTGTTTACGCAATGTCTGTTCAGTACGCGATTCTTATGTTCATCGCTGCCAATGGCACGCGTGAGTGGGCTCGTAGCGCTAAGCGCAATGGCGATAAAACCTTAGCGCACGCTGCTGCGTAAGGAACGAAAAATGGCCAAACAACCTCATATCGGAGTGGATGAAACACAAATCGCTCCCCTCGTTATTGTATGCGGCGAGCCAGATCGAGCGAATCGTATCGCGGCATTATTTGATGATGCAGAAATGGTGTCGGAAAACCGCGAGTACCGTGTGTTTACCGGCAACTACAAAGGCAAGCCTGTTTCAGTATGTAGTACAGGTATAGGTGCGCCATCGATGATCATCGCAGTGGAAGAGCTAAAACAGTGCGGTGTGACTCATGTGGTACGCGTTGGATCTGCGGGGGCAATGCAATCAGGCATTCATCTTGGCGAGTTGATCATTGCCGAAGGCGCGGTAAGAGATGAGGGCGGCTCTAAAGCGTATGTCGATTCGTCTTATCCAGCCTACGCAAGCTTTTCACTGTTAAAGGAAGTTGAGCGTTACTTGTCGATGCAAAAAGTGCATTATCATTTTGGTGTGGTGCGTTCTCACGACAGTTTCTATACCGATGACGAAGATGCAATATGCCAACATTGGAACAAGAAAGGCATCTTAGGTGCCGATATGGAAACCTCTGCGCTGTTTACGGTCGGTCGACTACGAGGCCTTCATGTGGCTTCGATATTAAACAACGTGGTGCTGTATCAACAAGATGTGAAAGAAGGTGTTGGTCAGTACGTTGATGAAGCCAAAGTAATGATGCAAGGTGAGAAGAGTGCCGCGATTACGGCATTAGAAGCCTTGGTTGCTCAGCGTTAGCCAGTCTCTATCTCAGTAAGTCACATAAACAGAATAGATGTAAAGCGACAGGTCACTGTCGCTTTTTTATTTGGAGTTACGGGGTACAATCCACCTTAAATAGTTGTCCGTAACTTTTTCTGAGAGAGCAGAAAATGAAAATCAGCCCTTATCCGACTGGTCGCTTCAAAACATACCTTGAAGAAAAGAGTGCCACCTTTCGCGATTTGATTTATCAATGCCAAATAAATTCGCGTTACTTTGATGCTGGGGAAGCAATTCTCCGCCAAGGTGAGCAACTTCAGTACTTGTATGTTGTGCCAGTAGGTCGAGTCTCGATGAACATATTGGCCGCAAATGGACGACGTTTTCAATTAGGGGAAGCTAACTGCGACTATCATATTTATGGTGAAATGGAGTTCTTCACTCAGACTCCTTGTCAATGGAGTGTGATAGCAGATGAACATATGCAGGTTGATGTTATCTGTATCCAAAAACTAACCGAAGCACTGCAAAATCATCCCCAAATGATGGTGTTCTTCGCTTCAGCATTGGCTGAGGATTATCAAGACTCCATGGATATCTACACTAATCGTTTGTTGCATCCCATTACTTACAACATTGCCTATGATCTTCTCGTCCGTAATCAGACGGATAAGTTGCTTGGTGGTTTTGATAAAGTGAACCAAGAGGCTGAGCGGTTTGGTACCTCAGGCCGAGTCTATCGACGTGCAGTTAAGGACTTGATTGAAAAGGGATTGATTACAAAAACGGACAACGGTTTGGAGATTATTGATGAGCTGGCACTCAAAGCGTTTATTGAAGCGCATGAATGATACGCCCAGGTATTGGAACTGATGGGTTTTATAAGTCTTTGATATATCTAAGTCTTGAGTAAACGTAACTAATGTAAAGTACCTTAAATTTTGTTGAATGCATTAAAGAGTAGCGTTATATTGCGAACGCGTATGATAATAGATCTCATTAAGGCTTAACAAAATGAAAAAATTCGTTGGTGCGGCTATGCTGTCGTTATTTACTGTTTCTCCTTCTTTCGCTGCTAAAGTTGTGATTGACCACTACATGGGTCAAACAGAGCTAGAACAATCCCCAGAGCGTGTGGTTGTGATTGGCTTTGGCCCGCTAGATGCGTTGGACAACTTTGGTATCGATCCTGTTGCAGTATCTAACTCTTCTAATCTTCCTAGTTACCTTTCAAAATACAGCAAAGATAACTACACCTCTGCGGGTAGTTTGTTTGAACCTGATTTTGAAACCATCTACATGCAAAAACCGGATTTGATTTTGGTTGGTCCGCGAGCGTCTGCGAAATATGAAGAGCTGAGTGAAATTGCCCCTACAGTTGTTTTTGCTGCGAAAGAGAACCAAGGCTATTGGGAAGGCACGCAAGCGCAATGGCGCAATATTGGTAAGATCTTCAATATCGAAGAAAAAGTAGAGCAGAAAATTGAAGCGCTAGATGCTCAATTTAAAGCAATCCGTGACTACAACCAATCGAACAAAAATGATGCATTAACGATTTTGAGCATGGGTGACAACATCAGCGCGTTTGGTGCCCAGTCGCGATTTGGCGTCATTTATAACGACTTTGGCTTCTTGGAAACGGTTGAGCACGTGAAAACGGGCACTCACGGAGATGTCATTTCTTATGAGTTTATTCGTGAAGCTAACCCGAAAAATATTCTCGTGGTTGACCGAAATTCTCTGACAGGTACGCCGGATAACGATATTCGTAAATCCATGGATAACGACTTAGTCAAAGCGACTGCGGCATATAAAAATCATAAAATCACTTATTTAGATGTGGACGCGTGGTACTTGTCGATGTCTGGTGTGACAGCAACAGAAAAAATGGTCAGTGAGATAAAGCAAACCGTTGAACTGTAATCCAAGATAGCAGAGGTTAACTTTGAAGAAGTTATTGCTAACCCTTGTGGTTTTAAGCACGGTTTCGTTATTTGTTGGGGTGGCAAACATGACGCCCCAACAACTCTTTTCAGGTGATGAGAAAGCATTAGAACTTTTCTTTACCAGCCGTATACCACGTTTATTTGCCATATTGCTTGCTGGTGCTGGCTTGAGTATTGCGGGTCTTGTCATGCAGCAAATCAGCCAGAACCGATTTGCGGCACCTTCTACAACTGGTACGATCGAATGTGCCATGCTGGGCTATGTACTGAGCGTGGTTTTCTTTGGTAATGATAATCACCTTTGGCTCGTGTTCGGCATCTCGGTATTTGGGACGCTGGCGTTTGTTTTCTTTATTCAGCGCATTCAATTTAAGAGCGTGGTTTTTGTGCCACTTGTCGGGATTATTTTCGGCAATGTCATCCAATCCATGACTACGTTTATCGCTTACAAATATGATGCACTTCAAAGTCTGAATGCTTGGACAGTCGCAAACTTCGCCAACATCTTGCGTGGTGATTTTGAACTGCTGTACATCGCGGTACCAATGGTTATCCTCAGCTATCTTTTTGCCGCAAGGATCTCTGCCGTAGGTATCGGAAAAGATTTCGCGATTAACTTGGGTTTGAATTATCAGCAGGTTGTGACGATTGGCGTGCTATTGGTGTCCATCATGTCAGCAAGTGTCGTGATGATTGTTGGCCAGTTGCCATTCTTAGGGCTGATTGTACCGAATCTCGTGAGTCACTTTTATGGCGATAACCTCAAAAAGAACATTCCGCTTACGGCCATGTATGGGGCCATTTTAGTGTTGTGTTGCGATTTGGTGAGTCGTTTAATTATTTTCCCTCATGAAATGCCAATCTCTATCGTGATTAGCATATTGGGTGGCGTGGTATTCATCGCAATGTTGTTGCGAGGTAAGCAACATGCGTGATTCAACGAAAATCCTGCTGCTAGGTGGCATTGCGATTCTTTTCGCGTGTCTGTTTATTGGTATTGGGCTAACGGCTGACAACTACCAATATTTTTTGTCTCGTAGAGTTCCTAAAGTATTGGCGATAGTGCTAGCGGGTGTGGCCATTGCTCAGTCTTCACTTGTATTTCAAACCATTACGCACAACCGAATTTTAACGCCAAGTATCATGGGTTTTGATGCGCTGTATGTGTTAACCCAAATTTTGATCGTGTTGATTTTTGGTGGGTTGAGTACCTTAGTTCTTAACTTGTACGTCAATTTCGCGATTGCAGTAATTGTAATGGTGTCGTTTTCGCTACTGCTGTTTGGGTTTTACTTTTCAAAAGGCAGCAAGAACTTGATTACGTTGCTATTGGTCGGCTTGATCTTTGGTCAGCTATTTTCCAATGCGGCGTCATTCTTTTCTTTGCTGATGGACCCAAACACATATGCAATTGTTCAGTCGAAACTGTACGCCAGTTTCAATAATGTCAAAGTGAACTTGGTTTACTTTAGTGCTCCGGCTTTGATGTTTGCATGTTGGTTGTTGTTTAGGATGCATCGCACTTTAGATGTGTTTTGGCTCGACCAAGACAATGCGAAAAGCTTGGGTGTTGATGTACCTAAAGTGACGAGAAATGTGTTTATTATCTCGGCGGTTTTGATTGCTATTTCTACGGCTTTGGTAGGGCCAATCATGTTCTTTGGTTTACTAGTGACCAACTTAAGCCGAGAAATGTTCCGAAGTTACCAACATAAAACGCTATTGGTCGGATGTTCGTTTCTATCCATAAGTTCACTACTTGCTGGGCAATGGATAATCGAAAACGTGTTCAGTTTTGAGACGACGTTGAGTGTCGTAATTAACTTTATCGGCGGTGCGTATTTCTTATACCTGCTGCTGAAAAACAAAGTTGTATAAATATGATAGTAATAGATAAATTAACGAAGGCTTTCGGTTCAAACAAAGTCGTAGACGAGGCCAATACTCAGTTTGAAAAGGGCAAGGTAACATCGATTATCGGTCCAAATGGCGCGGGAAAGAGCACGCTGTTATCTATGGCCTCGCGCTTAACGGAGCGAGATGGCGGTAGTGTTATCATTGATTGCAAGGAAATCGCGGAATGGGACACAAAAGAGCTAGCGAAAAAACTGGCAGTACTTCGCCAAGCTAACTCGATTACAATGCGGTTTACCGTAAAAGAGTTAGTCTCTTTTGGTCGTTTCCCATACTCTAAAGGAAATCTGACTAAAGAAGATCATGAGGTCATAGAACAAGCGATCGACTACTTAGATTTGCAAGATATTCAAGACAAATACTTGGATGAATTAAGTGGTGGTCAGCGACAGCTTGCATTTATTGCTATGGTGATTGCACAAGATACAGATTATGTCTTTCTTGATGAACCTCTTAATAACTTAGATATCAAACACTCTCTTCAGATCATGAAAGTTGTGCAGCAGTTAGCCCATGACATGAATAAAGCTATGGTGGTCGTGATTCATGATATTAATTTCGCGGCGTGTTACTCAGATGTCATATTGGCGCTTAAGAAAGGCAAGGTTGTGGCGAGTGGTGCGGTTGAAGAGGTGATTCAAGCATCTACGCTAGAGGACATCTATGAAACGCCATTTAACATCATAGAGTTAAACGGTAAGCGCATGTGTACTTATCATTAAGCGAGCTAGTTCGTTTTTAACGAGATCAATAGATAGGCGGGCTTACTTGGTGAGCTCGTCTATGATTGGGCATCGGCTCTCTGCATCTCCAGGACAAGAAGAAACCCAACCTTCAAGTTGCGTTTTGATCTCCATGAGGTGTGCAATTTTTTCTTCAACCTCTCTCAGTTTGTCCATGGTTCTTGCTTTTACTTCGCTACTTTTGCGATTGGGGTTATGAGCAAGTTGTACGAACTCTTTGCATTCTTGCAACGAAAAGCCTGCGCTTTTTGCGCGTGATACCAAGTTAAGCTCTTGAATATGATTATCTGAATATTCGCGATAGCCAGAGTCGCTACGCGCTGGTGGAGATATGATCCCTTTGTCTTCATATAATCGAATCGACTTAGATGAAAGCCCAGTGAGCTTCGCGACGGCACCAATATTCA
This sequence comes from Vibrio sp. Vb1729, assembly GCF_033338655.1. NCBI lineage: Bacteria > Pseudomonadati > Pseudomonadota > Gammaproteobacteria > Vibrionales > Vibrionaceae > Vibrio > Vibrio sp. Vb1729. Next base: position 591,018 of record NZ_JAWOTB010000011.1, read on the forward strand.
TGTTTAACCTCCATAACGTTTAAGGCGAGTATATACCGATGTTGTGGATAAGACACTCCTAAATAACAGTCAGTTACCTAGAGTCCCCTTACTCTTTAATCACTTCATGTGGTGGCACACCAAATGCCTTTTTAAAGGCATAAGTGAAGTTAGAAGGGTGGTGGTATCCGGCTTCATAGGCGGCTTCTGTTATCGTCACTAGGCCACGTTCCAAATGTTGCCTAGCAATCTCAAGACGTCGAAAACGAATGTAGCCGTTTATGGTCATATTAAGTGATTGTTTAAATCGACGCTGCAGGTTTGAAACACTCATTGAGAATTGGCTCGCCAACTTTTCCAAGCGTAGTTCTTGATCAAGGTGAGTTTCAATATAGCTGACAATATCCTCAATTCGACCATCAATGTGTCGTTCAATACTGCTGTTTTTAGCACTGAAATTCTTAGGAATTTGCTTGGTGGCTTGATGTAATATTTGATAGATCAAGCTTTCGACCTCTAGCTTTTCTTGGAACTCTTGCGGTGTTTCTCTATTTGTTAACGTTTCGGCCAGCTCGCATAGCGTCTGGTTAGGCTCCAACTGTTGAAACGCCTGATGAGAGTTAAAAAAGGCTCGATGACTACAATTTTGCACAAGGCGGGCCTCTAGCCATTGGGGCTTAACCAATATGTTGATCTTATTAATGAGGTTATCTTTGAGCAGTGAACGACGAAAATTTGCAGGTTTGAGTAAGTTCACCACTACACCCTTAGGGCCGTCGCTCGCGTCTAAATCAAATTGCAAATCGTCGTAGCCAAACGAGAGTCTACCTTCTAAAAGAATAGTGACCAGCAGTGAGGCGTGTGCAGTAGAAACAATATTCGAATCAATAAGTTCTAGACAACGCCCGCCATGAACAAAAATTTGATCATTGTACTGATATGATAGGAACTTACCTTCGGCCAGTTGAGTTTGACAAGGTTGGCCTTGCGTGACAATCCATTGTTTCTCTGTCGCCTCTAGTCTTTGGGTTAAAGCTATCTTGGCAATTTTAGTTCGTTTTGTTGTGACTTCCTGCATTTGACACTTCCTCATAACACTTGTGCGATTTCGCATAACCGAATCGCCTTTGTATTTATAAAACTCATGCTTATTATACCTGAGAATTATTATCATTAATATTTAGGAGTTAAGTTATGGAAAGCCCTGCTTGTTCACCTATCAAGCTTTCAAGCCTTTGCCTTGCAGTGGGAATGGCGCTATCAACCCCTGTTTTAGCTCAAGATACTGAGTCACATTTTGAAGAGGTCGTTGTATGGGGAACGAAAGTTTCCAGCAACACTGAGTCGATGTTTGCGGACGACATGTCACTGAAGCAAGCGGATCATATGTCTGATTTACTGCGCGATATTCCCGGTGTGGATGTTGGTGGCACACACTCTGTGAATCAACGTATTACGATTCGTGGTTTGAGCGAAACCGATTTGGACATTCGTCTTGACGGTGCTTCTCAGCATGCGAGCATGTTCCATCATATTGGTAACTTGACGTTGAACCCTGACATTCTCAAATCTGCGGACATTCAGGTAGGTAATAACTCTGTGACTCAAAACGGGTTAGGCGGTTCGGTCTACTTTGAAACGAAAGACGCTCGTGACTTACTTCGTTACGATGAAAAGTTTGGTGCGCGTGTTTATGGCGGCTATGCATCCAACGACAACCAACAAGGTTCGTTGACACTGTACGGACTTTTGTCCGAAAACATTGATGCGATGGTCTATGGCCATTACGTTACGCGTGCTGATTTTGAAGATGGTGATGGCAATAAAACCTATGGTGCTGCAGGTGATGTTTACAACATTCTGGCTAAGCTGGGGTATGAACTAAATGACATCCATCGTTTTGAGCTCTCTTATGACATGTACCGAGACAGTGGAGATTACAGTCCGCGTCCTGATATGTCGGGTAGTGCAAATAATAGCCTGTCGAGCAAGTTACTTATCCCTACGGATTATGACCGCGATACCGTTACCTTGAGTTACGAGTTGCGAGGCGAACAACACCAAGGAAACGTCACTCTTTATAATACCGAGACAGAAATTAAACGTGACGAAACGGTGATGGCCCCTCGTTGGCCCTCGAACCGTTTATCAAAGAACACCGCCAAAAACCAAAACTTTGGTTTGAATGGCAAATTCCAGTCAGATGTTATGTTGGGTGAATTTGATAATCGAGTCACTTATGGCTTCGACTACATGGATAAAACGTCTTCGAGTTACTACGGTAGTCGTAAGTTTATGGACGAATCGGCGATTTCAACCGCACTGTTTGTAGAAGATCAGTTCTTCTTCTCTGATGCCTTCTTTATTACTGCAGGTATGCGCTTTGATGATTACAAACGCAAAGCTGAGACAGGAACCAGTAATTATGATGATGTGACTTGGGCTCTAGCAGCAGAATGGGCGGTGACGCAAGATTGGACGTTGTTTGCGAGTGCACGCTCTCTATTTAAAGGTCCAGAGCTAATGGAAACCTTTATTGCTTACCAAGACGTTGCATTTTTAGAGGATGGGTTAAAGCCAGAAACGGGATTGAACACGCAGGGTGGTGTTCGTTTTGATAAAACCTTTGATAAGCATTTCTTTGGGGCGAATATTACGGTATTCCAAACGGAAATTGATGATTACATTGCAGATCAGTACCAAAACGCGACTCAAACTTACCTGATTTACAACTTAGGTGATGTTGAGATTAAAGGCTTTGAAGCAAGTGCTTCTTATGGTTACGACAAGTTTAACAGCAAACTTTCTTACTCTAAGTCGGACACCAAAAACAAGAATACTGGTGGTCCTGTTGCTGGGGGCAATGGGCGTAGCATTGATATGGGTGATAGCATTGCTCTAACTTTGGATTACCAGTCAGACGCTTTAGAAACGATCTTCGGGTGGAACTCAATGTTTGTTCTAGAGGAAGACAACGTCTTTGATGGTCAGCCAAAGAAAGCAAGTTATGATGTGCATAATCTATACGCTCAATGGGTGCCGTCTGATATTGATGGGCTGTCGGTGACCTTTGGTATTGATAATGTATTTGACGAGTTGTACAGCTCTCATGCGTCTCGTTCGGGGACTGCACGTGGCTTCACGCTTGATGACTACGAGCCGGGTCGCAACTTCAAGCTCTCTGCAGCTTATCAATTCTAACAAGGTTCTTCATAGGACGTTTCAAAGTAACGAGTAAGTTCATGATTAAAGAAAGCACCCGAATAGATAGCGAACACGCTGACAAATACTTAGTGACGCTTTGTCGGCATTTTGGACGAAAAGTTCCTGCTACTTGGAATGAAAATAGCGGTTTGGTGACATTTCCGACGGGAAAAGCTGAGTTTAACCTTTGTGCATCTAGCTTAACTATAACCTGTGAGGCGGATTCAGAAGAGAAACTGAATACGGTGAAGGCGATCATTTCATCGCATGTGGACATGTTTTCTCGTCGAGAAACACTAGCACTTAGCTGGGTTCGTTAGCGCTCGTTTAAGGATGCTGTGATAGAAAGGGAATGTTAAAAGCAAAAGCCCGCAATCTTATGATTTGCGGGCTTTTATTGTTTGAATGCTATTGCGCTTTCTCAGGCTCTAGGCTTTTTTTTTCCTGCTGCATTTTTGCTAGGAAGTAGATGTTAACGCAAGCAATAAAACCGTTAGTTAGTACTACAGGCCAAGAATCAATCATTAGTCCGTAAGCAGTAAATAGCGCACAACCAATAAAGTTAAGGATACGAAGCTTAACAATATCTTTCATAGTTAGCGAAATAGCGACCATGATTGAAGCTGCATAACCTAAAATCTCAACCATATTCATGTCCATTTTTTGACCCTCTTAAAATCTGCCGAATTTTGTCGGTACCAATTCTTCTCATCTTGAGATTAATGAGGAAGCTCCATGCCTCGAATGGTCTTTTTTTGTTGTATGGACGCACTATATCAATGGAAAAACCGTGATAAAAGCCTCAAATCAAGGTTAAGAGAAGGTTAGCGATTACGCAAACGTTTAGGACTGGAATTACTGATAATTTTACTTATTGTGTTGATTGATAATAACGATGACATTAATAGCTCAAACACCATTGAAAGTAAGGGAATATTTACATATGATTGAAAATGATAATTATTTTCAAGTGCTGTGTTTATGTATTTTATTATTAGCTTGCTCGTGTTTTTTTTGCTGTATATCAGAACAAAACCGAACTCGTGGTGTGCGGGGATTCATATCGTAAGCCACTTTTTTATCGTTGCATTTTGTCCTGCAATTTATGTTGTTCAATATTTAATCGTTACGTTTTTTTCGTCACCGATATTGATTAAGATGTCATCACGCTCCGGTGTATACAACATTCTCATTGCTTTTCTTCCATTATTGATCGCAACCGGCAGTCTGGCGTTTAGCTGAATGATTTCATCTCTCTTCTTTTCTTAAAACAACTACACTTAATCAGAATAAGGTATCAATTTCATATAATTATTCGATATCTACGCGTCAGCACATGTGTCACATTTCTGTGACTACGAGTAAGTTTTACTTATGTTGCTTGGTAGTAGGGTATTTATCGATTGTTTAATGATTCAATACTTAGTTTAATCGTATAAAGGTGTGCAGTATGCCGCACTAAATTAATAAGAAATTATCTAAAAAGGTTAATGGGAAACGTAAGCCATTAGCGGAGGTCAGATGAGTACGCACACGGTACCGCAGAGCGCGATTGTAAATGCTGTCAAAGGTGAAGTTTTGGTTTTGGGCCTGGATGGAAACGTTAAGGTCATAAAAGCGGGGGATGAGTTAAGACCTGGCGAGATTATTATCACAGAAAATAATGCTTCTCTCGACGTACAGATAAATAATGAGCTTTATCTGGTCGATGCAAATTGTGTTGCTTGTCTTCCTGTGCCTTCTTCTGAACCGTTAGAACCAGTATTGGTACAATCTCCAGTTAATGGCTTGGTGACTTTTGACCCAACGGCTATTGGAAGTGCTGACTTCGGCGCCAACGATATTGCCGCTATCCAGCAAGCTATTTTAGACGGAGCTGACCCTACCGCTATCTTAGAAGCAACAGCTGCTGGCGCAGGTGCTGAAGGCTCGGCTAATGCTGGCTACGTGACGGTTGAATATAATAACCCGGAAGTACTCGCTTCTACTTTTTTTGAAACGTCTGCGACTCGCAGCGGAGAAGATGATCGCGACGAAGATGACGGTTTGAATGTCACGATTTTTGCTGATGGTGGGCAGTCACTGCAATCTAGCGTAACAGAAGGCTCAATTTCTCTATCAAGCTACCCGCAAACCATTTCGTCTAGTGTGCTGGTTGAAGCAGGGGATCTCGCACTTGATACTGCTTCATTTGTACCCGAAACGTCTTCTTTAGAGTCTTTGTTGACTGAGCTTAACAGTGATATTACCTCTGGTGGTCAGCCAGTGGCGTTCGTTTATGACGAAGCGCAAAATGCCATTATCGGTACTCAAGAAGGTAACGAAGTGCTTCGTATCGAGATCGAAGCGACATCTGTAGGCCGTGATTTAGAGTTAGAAGTCGTTACCACGATTAGCCAGGGCGTTGACCATGTTGCGTCTGTTGCTGATGGCCAAGTATCGATCGTCGGTGATCAAATCAATATTGCTTTTGATATTACAGGTGCAGATATTGGTGGTAACAGCATTCAAGCGCCTATCGATTTTACGACAACCGTTATTGATGGCGATGATCCTGCGCCGCAAAACGTTACTTTTGAAAACGTTGAATCTTCTTCTACACCAATTACTGGCACCTTTGTTGATATTGGTAGTGATCAATTGGCAACGGTCACGTTTAATCAAGAAGGACTTAGTCAGTTCGATGGCCTACTGAGTGATAATCAGGCGACAGAAGCGGTACTCTCTGAAGACGGCAGTACTATCACCTTGTCCATTGCTGGCTCGAATGAAACCGTCTTAACCATCAGTCTGAATACTGATGGTACCTACCAATTTGAGCAATTTAAGCCGTTAGAACAAACAAACGGTGAAGATACGATTGAGCTCTCTTTACCAACCACAATCGTCGACTATGACCAAGATACGGCAAGCAACACCTTTACGATGACCATCCTCGATGGCGATAACCCAGTGATTGAGAACGTGACGGGCTTGTCTTTAGATGAGGCGGGGGTTGACCAAGGTTCACAGGAAGGCGCGGCAGTAACAAGTGGTACTGGGTCGATCACGACAGCGGTCGGAAGTGACATCATTGATCACTATGAGTTGGAACCTACAGAGTTCAATGTTGGTGGAGAACTCCAATCTCAAGGGCAGGTTGTTCAACTAGAACTAGCGTCCGAGAGTAACGGCGTACGTACTTACGAAGGCTTCATCGAGCTGGATGGTGTGCGTATTACCGTATTTGATGTGGCGATTGATGCACCTGCATTGGGCGAATACCAATTCAACTTGTATGAACAACTTGACCATACGGGTGCTAACGATGACTCGCTCACTTTCTCACTGCCAGTTTACGCGGTAGATGCGGATGGTGACCGCTCCTCTATTACCGAAGGTTCGAACACACCAGAAGCTGCGCAAATTGTCATTCAAGTTCAAGATGACGTTCCTTCGATTGATGGCGTTGATGCGCTAGCCGTCGATGAAGACGATTTATCAAGCATTGGCTCCGATCAAAGCGACTCTGTGTTCGCGCAAGGTAGCTTCACGACGACTCAGGGCTCAGACCGTGTTGTAAGTTATCAATTAGAGAGCGGCACTGATCCACTCAATGGGTTGGAATCGCAGGGGCGATCTATCTCTCTGACGGAAACAACCAATTCAGATGGCAGCTTTACCTATTCTGCAACGGCAGAAGGGGACGCTATCTTCACCTTACAAGTGAACCCTGACGGTTCTTATTCATTTACCCTTGAAGGTCCAATCGATCATGCTGTGGGTAGCGATAGCTTAACTCTAGACTTCACTATTGTCGCAACGGACTTTGACGGTGACACCAGTTCACTTGTTCTACCGGTAACCATTGCCGATGATGTGCCAACCATTAATGACGTTGTCGCTCTTACCGTCGATGAAGATGACTTAAGTTTGGTAGGCTCTGACCAATCACAGTCAACGCTGGTCGAAGGTCAGTTTACGACAACTCAAGGTTCTGATGGCGTCGTACAGTATCAGTTGGATGTAAACGCTGATTCTTTAAATGGCCTGCAATCTCAAGGTCAAACCGTTTCCATTGCCGAAACGCAAAATGCAGATGGCAGTTACACCTACAGCGCAACGGCAAATGGCAGTGCAGTTTTCACATTAATTTTGAATACCGACGGCTCGTACAGTTTTGAGCTGCAAGGTCCAATTGACCATGCGGCAAATAGCGACAGCTTAACCCTTGATTTTAGCGTTATTGCTACAGACTTCGATGGTGACACAAGCCAAATCGTATTGCCTGTTACCATCGTGGATGATAAGCCAACTATTACCGATGTTGATGCGATTACTGTTGATGAAGATGATTTAGGCACGATTGGTTCGGACCAGACTGACCCGATTTCTATTGATGGTAGCTTCACCACCACACAAGGCTCTGACCGAGTAGTGAGCTATCAGCTTGATGCTTCAGCAACACCAGTGGCTGGACTCACATCACAAGGCGTGGCAGTCACACTGACGGAAACCGCAAATGGTGATGGCAGCTTTACTTACGAGGCGACAGCGGGGACTGAAGCGGTCTTTACGCTGACAGTGAATACTGATGGTAGCTATAACTTCACGCTTGAAGGTCCAATCGATCATGCTGTTGATAGCGACGAGCTGACACTGAACTTCCCAATCATCGCAACAGACTTTGATGGCGATACCACAAACGCCACGATCCCTGTGACGATCGTGGACGATAAGCCTGTTATTACCGACGTCGACACCATTACGGTTGATGAAGATGATCTAGCGTCAATCGGTTCAGACCAAAGCAATCCAATTTCTATTGATGGTAACTTCACCACCACACAAGGTTCAGACCGAGTGGTGAGCTACCAACTCGATGGCACATCAACACCAGTTGACGGTTTAACATCGCAAGGTGTAGCGGTAACGCTGACTGAAACGGCAAACGGTGACGGCAGTTTCACTTATGAAGCGACTGCGGGTGGCAACCCTGTATTTACTTTGACTGTGAATACTGATGGCTCTTACAACTTCACACTAGAGGGGCCAATTGATCACGCGGTTGATAGTGATGAGCTGATACTGAACTTCCCAATTATCGCAACCGACTTTGATGGCGATACCGTTACGGAAACCATTCCAGTCACAATTGTTGATGATGTACCGACCATCACAGCGGTGGATGCGTTGAGCGTCGATGAAGATGACCTTGGCGGTGTGGGTTCAGACCCAGGCGGCGATCTGTTCGTTGAAGGCGCGTTTACGACCACTCAAGGCTCTGACCGAGTGGTGAGCTATCAACTGGATTCAACGGCTGATCCTGTTGCGGGGCTGACCTCTCAAGGTGAGGCGATTATCTTGGTGGAAACCGCCAACGGTGATGGCAGCTTTACTTATGTGGCGACCGCAGACGGCAATCCGGTATTCACGTTAAACGTAGCAACAGATGGCACTTACGATTTTACGCTGCAAGGCCCGATTGACCATGCAGCTAACAGTGACAGCCTGACGATTGATTTCCCAATTATTGCCACCGATTTTGATGGTGATACGACTTCGGCAACCATTCCAGTCACGATTACGGATGATGCACCAATCATCGATAATGTTTTGCCTCTGGCTGTAGACGAAGATGATTTATCAGGTATTGGCTCAGACCAAACTGACGCTGTGTTTGTTGAAGGCGCGTTCACCACTACCCAAGGTTCAGACCGTGTGGTGAGCTACCAACTTGATTCAACTTCTGATCCTGTCGCAGGTTTAACTTCTCAAGGTGAGCCTGTTACTTTGGTAGAGACTGCGAATGCCGATGGCAGCTTTACTTACGTGGCTACCGCGGATGGCAATCCGGTTTTCACCATGAACGTGAATGCAGACGGTACATACAGCTTCCGTCTAGAAGGTCCAATCGATCATGCGTTAAACAGCGATGAGCTAGTACTGAACTTCCCAATCATTGCAACAGACTTTGATGGCGATACGACGACCGCGACCATTCCAGTCACGATTACTGATGACGTTCCAACCATTAATAACGTTGTTCCACTGACAGTAGACGAAGATGATCTCGCAACAATTGGCTCAGACCAAAACGATGATGCGTTTATGTCGGGCTCTTTCAGCACAACTGAAGGCTCAGACAGCGTTGTTAAATACCAGCTTGATGCAACTGCAGATCCAGTAGCAGGGTTGACCTCTCATGGTGAGCCTGTCGTACTTGCTGAGACAACAAATGGTGATGGTAGCTTTACTTACACTGCCACAGCAGATGGCAATGCCGTATTTGAATTGGTGGTGAAGCCAGATGGCAGCTACACCTTTACTCTGCAGGGCCCACTAGACCATGCGGTGAATAGCGACGGTCTGCAAATCGACTTCCCGATTATCGCAACAGACTTTGATGGCGACACCTCATCGAAGACGTTACCTGTCACCATC
>NZ_JAWOTB010000011.1:600723-820312 GCF_033338655.1 Vibrio sp. Vb1729
CTGAAGCAGTATTTACGCTGACCGTTAATACGGATGGTTCATACAACTTCACGCTGCAAGGTCCAATCGACCATGCGGTAGACAGTGATGAACTGACACTGAACTTCCCAATCATCGCAACGGATTTTGATGGTGATACCACCACAGAAACGATCCCAGTCACCATCGTGGACGATAAGCCAACTATTACCGATGTTGATGCGATTACCGTTGATGAGGATGATTTAGGTACGATTGGCTCAGACCAAACTGACCCGATTTCAATCGATGGCAACTTCACCACCACACAAGGCTCGGACCGAGTGGTGAGCTATCAGCTCGATGCTTCTGCAACACCAGTAGCTGGACTCACATCACAAGGCGTGGCAGTCACACTGACGGAAACCGCAAACGGCGATGGTAGCTTTACTTACGAAGCGGCAGCGGGGACTGAAGCGGTCTTTACGCTGACAGTGAATACCGATGGCTCTTATAACTTCACGCTAGAAGGTCCAATCGACCACGCGGTAGATAGTGACGAGCTGACACTGAACTTCCCAATCATCGCAACCGACTTTGATGGCGACACGTCTGCTGAGACAATTCCTGTCAAGATCGTTGATGACAAACCGACACTTGGTGGCATCGAAGCAACAAGTGTGCAAACGGTTGACGAGGACGATATCCCAACAGTCGGATCTGATGGTACGCAGTCGAACAGCATTGCAGGTAACTTCATCGCGACTGATGGTTCTGATGGCATTTTGGAGTACAGCGTTTCTGACCTGACGACGCCAGTACAAGGCCTGACCTCTGGTGGTCAATCTCTGGTTATGGTTGAAGTATCAAACGCAGGTGGCGTTTCAGTTTACGAAGCTCGTATTGATGGCACGACGACACCAGTATTCCGTGTGACCCTTGATGCCTCTGATGACAGCTACACGTTCGATTTGCTTGCTCCTCTCGATCATCCAAATGCTGATGGCCAAAATGAACTGGTCATCAATTTACCGATAAACGCGACTGACTTTGATGGAGACGTGTCGAACAACATCACCTTACCAATTACGGTTGTGGATGATGTTCCGACCATTGATGGTTTGCTAGCAGGCAGCGAACAAACCGTTGATGAAGATGACCTACCAGCAGGTACGGATGCTGCAAGTGCAGAAGATACTGTTATTTCAGGTACTTTTGATATCACCGGAGGTGCTGACCAAGTTGCTTCTATTCAGCTGAGTGACCTGACCACGCCTGTTGCGTCACTGACTTCAGATGGTGAAGCTATCACCTTAGTTCTGTCTTCTAGCGCAAATGGCGTGAACGTATACCAAGGTGTTGCTGGCAATCCTGCTGAAGTGGTTTTCGAACTGACGCTGGATGCAACGAACAACTCCTATGAGTTCGATTTACAGAAGCCGCTTGATCATCCCGATGGTAATCAGCAAAACGAGATTGTTATTAACCTCCCTGTGACGGCGACAGATAATGATGGTGATACTTCACCAGCCTTCACATTGCCAATTACCGTTGTGGATGATGTTCCAGTTGTTACCAATATTGAAAGTCTACGTGTCGACGAAGATGACTTACCTCTTGGTTCTGATGGAACGAAAGAGCCATTAACGGTATCAGGTGAGTTCGAAGTCACTAGCGCAGATGGTATTGATGCTTTCGAATTGGATCTGAGCTCAAATCCTATCCCGAATCTGAAATCGGGTGGAGAAGAGGTAACACTTTCTCAAGACGTTGGTGCTTCAACTGCTGACGCGCGTGTTTACGTGGGACAAACTCCGGGTGGAGTGACGGTCTTCACGTTGACACTTCATCAAGATGGTAAATACGACTTTGAGTTATCTGGTCAGTTAGATCACGCGGTTAACTCTGATGAGATTTTGTTGAATCTACCTGTGAAGATCACGGATGGCGACAACGATATCATCACTGCGACCTTGCCAGTGACCATCGTAGATGACAAGCCAACCATTGATGCTATTAGCTCTGGTAGTACCTTGTCTGTGGATGAGGATGATATTCCGAGCCAAGGTTCGGACGACACGCCAGAATCCAATATCATTGGTGGCAACTTTGACGTTACTGATGGTGCCGACTCTATCGTTAGCTTCCAGTTGGATAGCTTAACGTCGCCTGTTTCTGGACTTACCTCAGGTGGTCAACCGCTTGAGTTGGTTGAGTTTTCAAATTCAAATGGTGTGATTGAGTACCGAGCTTATGTACAAGGTACGACGGACACCGTCTTTAAACTGACGCTAAATGGTTCAGCAGACAGTTATGAATTTGAACTGTTGGGTGCACTTGATCATCCTGCGGGTAACGATGAAAACTCGTTAGTCATCAACTTCCCAGTCAACGCGACCGATTTTGACGGCGATGTGTCCAATAACATCACCTTGCCGATCACCGTGGTGGACGATGTTCCAGCTATTGTGAAAGTGACAGACTCTAGCCAACAAACCGTTGATGAAGATGATCTTTCCGGTGGCTCTGACACGACAAGTAGTGATTCAACGGTATTGAACGGCGGATTTGAGGTCGTTGCTGGTGCAGACAAGATTGTCAGCTACCAAGTTTCAGACCTCGATGCAGTCGTGTCTGGTTTAACGTCGAACGGCAGCAGCATCGAGTTGAATCTAGTAAGCACGAATGGTGGAGTAACCAGTTACGAAGCGGTTATTACTGGCACATCAACTAAGATCTTCACGCTGTCTCTTGATGCGAATAATGACAGCTACCAATTTGAGCTGTTGGGACCAATCGACCATGACGCTGTTCAAGGTGAAAACAACCTTGTCATTGATATTCCAATTACAGTAACAGACTTTGATGGTGACACGTCATCATCACTGAATCTTCCAATTACCGTAGTTGATGACATTCCCGAAATTAAATCAGCAGATGCTTTGGCTGTTGATGAGGATGACCTTGCCAACGGCTCTCAGGCAACCAACAAAGACAGCCTAGAAGCAACGGGCAATTTCGATACGGTGGAAGGGGCAGATACCGTTGTCTCTTATCAGCTGGATCTTACTTCTAACCCGATACCAGGAGTAACTTCAGGTGGTTTTGCGGTGACGTTAGTTCAAACCGCGGTAAGCAACAACAACTTTACTTATCAAGGTCAAACACCTGATGGTAACTCAGTGTTCACACTAGTTTTGAACGCTGACGGCTCTTACAAGTTTACGCTTGAGGGTGCGCTAGATCACTCAACTCAAGGCGAAGATACACTCATACTTGATCTCCCAGTCTTTGCGACCGATGTCGATGGTGATACGGCAGGTATTAACTTACCAGTGACGATTACCGATGATGTTCCAACCTTGCACGATGCATCTATTTCGCGTGTTGAGGGGCAAGGCAGCCGCACGGTTCGTTTATTCCGAGACCCTGTAGAGGGGGATGATGACCTTGGTGCTGACGACGCACAAGTGACTTCATTCTCGGCTGATGATTCAGGCATTTACTTTAAGCAAAATGGTGTTGATTCTGATTCTGTCGATTTGAACGGCAGCGACCAAGTCGTATTTGTTCACAAGGTTCTTGACGGAGTGGATACTGAAATCGGTCGTTTGGTTGTTCGAACCGATGGCAGTGTGTCATTCCGTCCGAATGACGACCTTGACCATACCGAAACCGACTCGATTGATTTCACCATCAACGTTGTTGCAACCGATGGTGATGGCGATATCGCAGATGCCGATGTGGATATCTCGATAAGAGACCGCAATGCGCAAATTGACACGTCTACCGTTACTGCGTTCGAAGACCAAGGGCGTGATGGTGTCGTTGTGGGCGTTGACTCTGCAAATACTCAGGACAACTTGTCGACGCTGGATGTTAGCCCTGCGAAAGTCGACTTGGTTATCAATTTACACGATATCGACCGTAACGAGAGCTTAGGTGACATCACTATTCGAGATGCTGATACTCACAACGGTACGTTCTACTACAGAGACGGCAGTGGCAACTACATTGAATTAACATCTGTGGGCAATACGGTTGTTCTCGACGCATCAAATGTTGAGCAGTCATTCAATGGTGAGCTTGTCTCGTTAGATAACTTGTACTTCGTACCAGATCGTCATACATCAACCGATGCTTCTGGTATCGATCCTCGTATCCGCGTGGAAATTCTTAACAATGGTACGCCAGATCATACGATTAATGGTCGTTTAGACATTGAAGTTGCTGCCGTCGCAGATATTGCAACGTGGACGGCAAGCAGCGAATTTAACTACTCGGTTGATGAAGATGGAAACAATGTCGCACTTAACATCACGGCTGAAACCCAAGACACTAGTAACCCAGAAGGCATTGTGTACGAGCTTGTCTTTACACAAGGAGAAGGTAACGCAGAGTTAGTCTATTCAGATGGTAGTGCGATACCAAAATCCGGTGGTGTTTATCTGGTGGATGCAAGCCGAATTGATGAAGTTCAAGTTGATCCGATAGATAACTTCTCGGGCGAAATCAGAATTGATGTCACCGCTATTACGACGGAAAACAACAATCCACTGCTTGGGAAAGATACCGCTCGCTCAGAAACCGAAACCATCATTATTGATGTAAACCCAGTTGCGGATAAAGGTAGTTTTACTGTAAACCGAATTAATGTGTTTGAGGATAATGCTCGAACTCAAAATACGGTAGACCCTGTCACTGATCACGATCCACTCCAATTAAGTGAAGTGATCACCATGAAACCATCAGCGGACTTAGATGGTTCTGAAGCGTTATTTGTGCGCATTTCTAACTTCTCAATTGATGGGGTTACTTTGGTGTGGCTGGACTCAGCAAACCCAAGTCAGATAGTAGAAGTGACCGATTCAGGCGGCAATGTACTTTATTACGAAGTGCCAGAGTCTGAATTAGCGAACGTCGAAGTTCTTCCTCCGTTGCACAGCAATGATGACTTTACTTTCAATGTCGAAGGCATTGTGAAAGACACAGCATCATTGTCTACCGGTACGACAGAAGATGTGTTGTCACTGGGCAGTAAGACCGTCATCGTTGGTGTAAAAGGTGTTGCTGACATACCAGACACGGTATTAATTGACGCGGGGAACGTTTGGAACCGATTCGTAGACGGAGATGTGGCCGGGATAGAGACGACTATCGAAGAGAATGGTGTTGTAAACCTTAACTTCTCGGTTGTATCTGGTGAAGTTGCCGATAGACCACAGGATGATTCAGAAGCCATTACTGTTATCCTGTCCAACATCCCCGACGGTGTTCGTGTCGTAGATTCAGACGGTTCAAGCGTTGACCTCACCTTTGTTGGCTATGATGGTAACGGTCAACCGATTTACGAAGCAAACATCACTGGGCTGAATTTTAATTCCGGTATTCAAATTATTCCGGAAGCCTCTTCAACTGAAAACATTGCGATTACAGGGACGATCATTGTTACCGAGAATGATGGTCATAGTCGTGTGATTGAAAGAGAGGTAAGGATCAAGGTCGAACCCGTTATTGACGCTCAAGATAACTACGTTGTTCGATCGGAGGGAGATGAAGATACGCGCTTTGACATCGATTGGAAACCGACGCTCGTACAAAGCCCTGATACCGATGAATTCTTTAGTGATGTAACCATCTCTGGATTTCCTCCAGGCAGCACGGTCTATGTAGATGGTGTGGCACAAACGCTTGTTTCTGGAACACTAACGCTTTCACCGCAAGCCGGTGAATCAGAGCAAGATTTTTCCGCTAAAATCTCTCAAAGTGGCTATGTTCAAGTTCAGTTGGAGCAGGATTCAAGTACTGACTTTGACTTGACCACAACCGTCACTGTGAAAGAGATTGACCATGAATATGTTGACGCTTCGAATCCCGGTGAAGGTATCGCTGAGAAAACCATCAATGGTACGGTGAATGTCCAAGTTAATCCAATCGTTGAGCCAGAGGATAATACGGGGGCAATAGATGACCAAACCCGTCTGCTTGTCACTGAAAGTGGTGGTGGTGCTACCGATATCGTGAAGTCAGACGATCAAGGTAACATTGACTTTACGATCAACACTTCTATGGGGGGCGAATCTGGTGCTCATATCATTAAATACCAAGAGTTTGATGCGTCTTCAGATGAAGTGGTGACTCAACTTGTTGTTCAATTTCACAATGTGGACCCTGAGATCCTCAACCAATTGGTTATCGTCGGTGCACTAAATGAAGGTGGAGGTCGCTGGACAGTAACCGATGAAGACAACTTCTCAATTAAAGCGCCGTCTGGCCTTGATTTAACACCAAGCGATGACAGCGACGATGGCGATAACGGTGGTCTCTCTCAAATTGGCTTAACCATTTACGCAGAAGTGAATGATTTGGGCGAAGATTTGGGCAACGAAAAAGATGCGACTGTCGTGCGTCAAACGGATGTGACACTAGAGTTTCCAACCGTCCTCACACCGAAAATGAGTGTAGCGGCAGAGATTCAGGTGGCTGATGATGTCCAAATTCAAGCGTTGGAAGACAATTCTATTAACCTTGGTGCTCAGTTGACGTCGAAAGTCGATGCGATTAATGCAGATGGTGTGGAAGATGTCTTAACTATTATCGTCGACCCGACAGCTCCTGGCATTCCTCCTGGTTTGGTGATCACGGGGACGGATGTTGATTTTGTCAATGGTAAATACGTGTTCCAAGCCCATATCGATGCGAGTGGAAATATTACTGGCCTTGATGGTTTGACGATGCACTTGGCAGAAGATTACGCAGGTGATTTCGAATTGCCAATTCGGTTTGTCACTAAAGACACTGAGTCCGGTGATGAAAAAGAAAATAATGTCCAGTTTCCAGTTCAGGTTTTACCGGTTGCAGACGTTCCGAGTTCAGCCGGGGATCAGCCGTTGGATAGCGATGTCACACCAAATGTAAGAGTAGATATCGTCGGTACTTTCGGCTTGGATGCAAACAAACAACCTGTGACTGATCTAAATAACGACGTTCCCACGGCGGATGGTGTTGGTTACGAAGATGGCTTAATCCAACTTAACTTGAGTGTTGATTTTGCCGATCAATTTAACAACACTCAAGGTGGTCGAGAAACACTAACGAACATCAAGTTAGAGCTTGATGACACAACATTAGGTGAGTTTGTTGATGCCAATGGTAACAGCTTAGGAACCAGTATTGAGTTTAATGAAGCTGAGATTTTAGCTGGTGCGCTTGACAATGTTCTGTTTAAGCCAAAAGAAAATTACCCCGTAGGTGGTGGCCAAAATACCGTCAAGATTAATATCGAGGGAGAAATTACTGATGAAGCTGTGTTTGATCAGTCTATCTTGAATAACTCTGGCGATAATATAGATGTGAGAACCTTCACTGACGATGTCACATTTGAAGTTACGCCAGTCGTTGATGACATTACCATTACAGGTGCCGATCCGACGCAGCCAATCACGGTGATTGGTGACGAAGATACTTTAATTTCGCTGAATCAATCGGGCTCTGGTGTTTCGATCAGCCTGAACGATAATGACGGTTCTGAGAGTTTCGTTTCACTCAAGTTAACGGGGCTTCCTGATGACTTTATCGTTAAATCCAATTCCTCTGATTATGTTGTTAAGAACAACGGTGGGGGCGAATGGAGTATTCAACTAAAAGATCTCACTCAGACGTCCATTGACCTGAGTGACATCCAAATTAAACCGCCAAAACACTTTAGTGGCGAGGCTGAGATAGGTATTACGGTCTTCATTCAAGAGGAGTTGCTACAAGTTCCAACGGAACGAAACAACAACTTTACGCTTATTGTCAATCCTATTGGTGATGATGTTGATGTGAATCCCGATACTTCGGCTGCAGGTAATGAGGGCGAAGACATTGTTATTAATGTAAATGCGTTAGTGGTTGATAACAAAGAGTCCATCGGAGATGGTGCAAACTACCAGGAAAATGATCCAGAGACGCTGAGAGTTGAGGTCTCCAATGTCCCTGATGGGGCGAGTGTTTCATTACCTGATGGGACAGTGTTTACTGACCAAGGCGGCGGCATTTTTGTCTTAGAAATCAATGCTCAAGACTTGGATCAAGTGGTGTTTAATTCTGGGGATCGCAACGATAACTCATGGGATGGTTCGCTGCATTTCAAAGTGCAAGCCGTTGATACTGGGCTCGATGGCAGTCAAAGCTTGGGCTCCGCAGAGGAGTTTGATGTCACTGTTGATGTTGAAGCAGTGAACGATCGTCCAGAGTTCGTCAATACCGTGGATGTGGAAACACCAGAAGATACGCCAATGCTGCTTGATGGTTTCAGCATTACCGATATTGATGCCGTACTCGATGATCCGAATGCTGAATATGTACTCAATGTGAACGTCGACAGCGGTATCTTGGAGCTTAATCCAACGCTCATCGCTACTTACAACCTAACCGTGAGCGGTGATGGTACGGACTCCGTTGAACTGAAAGGTACAGTGGCCGATCTAAACAATGCCATTGCAGACGGTCTGATTGAGTTTAATCCAGACCTGAACTTCTTTGGTGACGTTCAGGTGGACGTGACAGTCGATGACCAAGGTAATGAAGGTATCGTAATTGGTGGGGTAGATGACACCCTAAATACCAACAGCAGCAGCTTCAATATTGAAGTGACAGCGGTGAATGATACCCCAGAAACTACGCCAGTGACGCTACCGGATATTGAAGAAGATAGTGGTGTGTTCTCCATCTCTGAAGCGGATCTTATTGCGAATGCGACAGACGTAGAGAACGATAACCTCACGGTCAGCAATGTTCAGTTAACGGATCCGAATTCGGGTAGCATTACTTTCAACAGTGGTACGGGAGAGTGGGAATTTACCCCAGCACCAGATTACAACGGTCCAGTTGAAATCACGTACACCATTACAGATGATGGCACGACAAGTGGTGCATCCGATCCTAAATCGGTTAACGGCAGCGCATCGTTCAACGTAACGGAAGTCAATGATGCTCCAACGACGTCTGAAGTGACACTTTCTGATATCGCAGAAGACAGTACGGCGGTTGATATTACCCAAGCTGATTTGTTGGCGAATGCGTCTGATATTGAAAACGACACCTTGATGGTGAGCAATGTCCAGTTGGTTGATCCAAGCAGCGGCACATTGGATTTCGACAACGTAACAGGTACATGGTCATTTACTCCTGCGCCTGGCTACAACGGCAAGGTCGATCTGACCTACGACATTACCGACAACGGTACAACGAACGGTGTTTCTGATCCTCAAACGGTGTCAGGAACGGCGACCTTCGAAGTCACTGAGGTGAACGATGCACCGGTAACATCAGAGGTAACGTTGAGTAGTACGGAAGAAGATGGTGGTTCGGTAACTATTACGGCTACTGAGTTGCTGAGCAACGCAAGTGATCCTGAGTCAGACAACTTGACCGTCGATAATGTTGTGTTAGTGGATCCAGCTTCCGGCACGCTGACTCAAGTGAGTGCGACAGAGTGGACGTTTGAACCCGCAGCAGATTTCTTTGGTGACGTTAATTTCACTTATGAAATCACAGATGACGGAACCACTAACGGCGCTCCAGACCCAATTACAATCGCGGGCACAGCAGTGTTGAATGTTGAAGCTACCAATGACGCACCTGAAATCACTGCAACGTCGGTAACGGATACGATCAATGAAGCTGATGGCCAGAAAGTAACGGGTATTAGTGTGAGTGACGTCGACTTTGCGGGCGCACAAGCAAATGAAAGCATGACCGTGACTCTTACAGTTACCGAGGGCGACCTTCGTGTCGAGCCGCCAGCAGGTAGTGGTGTGACTGTTGGGGCGGGGATGGCTGGTGAAATCACCCTAATGGGCACACCAGATAATATTAACTCCGTTCTTGGAGCAACAGACGCTTCTGAGGGTGTATTTGTGGATGCAGGAGATGTCAACGCAGCTTCAATCACTTTATCGGTGAAAGTCGAAGACAACGGCGTGTACTTCGAAAATGCATCGGGTACCGCATTGGAAGCGAATCAAGACTTCACTATCAATGTGACACCTGTAGCTGATGCACCTACATTGAGTATCAATCCTCAGTTTAATTACATTCGTCAAATTGCGGCTAGCCAAACCGCGAGCAGTCAAGGTTTAGCGATTGTCGGAATCATGGCGGCGCTTACTGATATTGACGAGGTGCTGTCTTTGGAGCTAACGGGCGTACCAGCTAGTGCTGAGGTAACAAGTGGCGTTTCTCCATCAGGCATTAGCTTCGATGGTACCACTTGGACAGTACCAAGCGATGAAATTGATACGCTAGAAATTGTCGCAACAGATACTAACAGTGGTATTGATGTCGGTTCTTACGATATTTCGCTTACGGCGATATCAACGGAATCTAATGGCGATGAAGCGCAGTCTTCACCTGTCCAAATTAGTTTGGATGTGAGTAGTGATAGCGACGATATTGACCAGTCAACCGCAGTGGACGACAGCTATTTAGTCAGCGGAGACACAGGTACCAACTTGATTGGTGGAGACGGTGACGACGTTATTCTGGGTGGTGATGGTGATGACGTGCTTATCGGTGGCTTAGGCTCAGATATCTTAACGGGTGGAGACGGCAGCGATATCTTCAAGTGGACGGTAGATTCCGTTGATGAAGGGGCAGTGGATACCATTACTGACTTCACTGTTAACGAAGACAGTATCGATTTACGTGAAGTTATCTCTGATCTCAATAACTCAATGATCGACATGGATGATCTGCTTGGTCACATTTCGGCAGACTACGATGCATCGACGGAAAGTGTTTCTCTGAACATTACGACGGATGCAAATGTTCAACAGACTATTGTCGTGGAAAACTTAGGTACTTCAATCGACTTCAACGGTCTTAGCTCCAACGAGATTGTAGAGTCATTGCTCAACAACGGTGTTATTGATAACGGATAAACCTGTATACAACACAAAAATGGGCGGCTCTGATAAGCCGCCCATTTTTTTCGGGAAAGCTTGATTTTAAACAGGAGTATTTGAATCGAAATAGAAATAAAGTGCGAAGCAAAGGGGTTATCTTGTTACGACGTTATAGTGATAGTTGGAAATTAAAATAGCGATAATTTGACGTTAAATCGCCTAAACGTGGATGTCTAGCAAGCTGCCAATGATTTCATTGTTTTTCTCTATGACAGACGCGCCAACTCGGCTATAACCAGCGGCTTGTGCGAGGTTGATGAGAGGTTCAACTTTTTGAGAGGGAAGGCTAGGTGTTGAGGCTGTTATTGCGACATCCGCAACCGCAGCTAAATCGATGTTGTGATCAGAAAGCTCTTCTTTTACCTTACTTACATTATTGCTAATGCCATGTGCAGCTTTCTCGGCCATTTGTTGTGACATCTGAACGATGTGGTATCCAGATTGAATTCCCGATACAGGCATATCACTACTCCCAACATTATGATAGTGAGAGCATAGGTGGAGTTTATAAAACGTTCAAGTGTTTTATATCAATGACTTGATTAGGCAAACAGTTTGGCAAGCATTTCTCTTTCTTCACCAGATAGAACCGGTTTTTGCGCTTTATTTAGTTTCACGCTGATCTCACCTTGTAATGACTTTAACTGACTTGCCGTTAAATCACTGAGCTTTTGTTTAAGTTCATTAAATTGTTGTGCGTTCATCTCAATACCTTCGTCGTGATTCGGTTTATCCGTCGTTGCCCGAAATTCTTCATCCTTTGGATACAACATATTTATTCAACCAAAATAGATTAGAATTTGATCGATTGCTTTTTGTCCGAATATTGTCAAGGTGTGTTAAGTGATACGTCAGATTTTTCCTAAGAAGGTACATAATTACCCACTTTGGGGTAGATGGAAGCGTAAAAAGAAAAAGGGAAGCGATATAGCGCTTCCCTCTTACATATGGTTTGAATGTTACTAACTTACCCTGACGGCAAACTTACTAGCAAGTGAATGAAGCTCTGGGAGCATGCGATAGATAAGATGAAGTTGCTGCAATACCATGCGGGCAGAGCTGTCGTCTTCATCGCGCCATTCGTTTAAGCGTTGCTCGAGTCCAGCATCATCAATATTAGATAGGTCACACTCCTCACAATGCTGGTGAAGCTGTTTATGAAGTACATCCAGATGCTGATGAATACAACGGTGAGCATCTAAAACGAGTTTATGAATTGACTCATCTTCGATGCGAGTTCTGTGCGCGCCTAATGCAGAAATATAGTTCAACATTGCGTGATTTAACGTTAGGAAGCGAAAACTTTCATCAACAGCTGCGCGATATTTGCCAGGCTCCGCCAGCATCGTACTAATCGCAGAAGAGAGTGAGGCATCATTATTGTGGGCCTGGCGGCGAGCGATACGGTAACTCAAATTGTCTTTCTTGCCGATTCTATACTGACCAATGATCTGATCGAGATACTGCTTGTTCGCCTCTATCGCATCCGACATAACTTTGTGAAGCCTTCTCGACTGCCAGTCGGGCAAAATAACTAATACAGCTCCTACTGCAAGCACACACCCGATGAGGGTATCTGCTAGTCGAGGAAGGACAACTGCGTAACCTTCACCTAGTTGATTAAATAAGAAGAGGACGAGCAGTGTAATAAAACCAGTCGCGTACCCATAGTTGTTCATCCGGAAGGCGAAAAACATCACACCAGAGATAACGATAAATACTAACTGGCTTTCTTGAGAAGGGAAAAAAGTCAGCAATGGTACACCAATCAACAAACCAGCTAATGTACCTATTACTCGCGCCGTCAATTTTTGGCGAGTGGCACTGTAGTTCGGTTGGCATACGAATAAAGTGGTTAAGAGTATCCAGTAACCTCGGTCGATGTTGAATATTTGAATGATTCCATAGCCAATCGTTAAGGCAATTGACATACGTAATGCATGCCGAAACAGCATCGAATCTTTGTGTAAATTTGCTGATATACGCTGCCACATCGCTTTTAGCGTGTGTGGGTTGGTATCGGCGAGGGTATCTTCTTCGAGGCCTTCAACATCTGGGTTGTTAATGTTATTAAGTTGTTTTTCTACCGTCGCTAAGTTATTGAATAAATATGTTAACTGCATCAGCAGACGTTTCCAGTGCCCTTGCTTTTGTTCTTCTAGATAAGCAAGAGAGTTTTGTACTTCAGCTAATGCCAGAATAGATTGATCGGTATGGGAGTATTCATTTCCTAGCTGAATGGCTAGTGCAATATCACGACACGCTTGGGCTTGAGACTCCAAAAGATATTTAAAACGAAACAGCACATCAGAACGTTCAAATTCGGTCGCTAAATCCTGATAGCGATAATGGCTAGAACTGACGCGTTCGTGAATGTCTTGAGCGATGAAATAAATATTTAAAAATCGGTCACTAGGCCCATCAATGTGACCCCGTTTCGATCGGTTAAGTAATGTGGTTTTACAAGCGTTTAGTGCCGTAACCGTGGCAGCATTGCATTTTGCAGCTTCAATCCGCAGCGGTTGTGGCGTCAAGTTGGTCACAGGGTGAAAAAGCTTGGCTTTCGCATCAAGATAATTCGCCATTTGGAAGAACACATTGGCTAAGCTTTGTTGCACCGGTTGAAGAGGCCAAAATATCTGCCAAATCATGGACATGAAGTAATACCAGGCGGCACCAGTCAAAAGCAGTAGTGGCTGAAACCAAATGTTGGTGCTTTCATGTGCGCCAAGCATAGTATAAATAGCGATCAGCAACGAACCAAAAGCAATACTCGCGTACTTAGGACCTATCGCCCCAAGAATGATGAAGCCGAAGGTTGAGATAAATAATCCCAACGCAAACGCCCATGGGGTATCGAACAAGATTTCAATTGAAAAAGCAGCAAGCGCAAAACAGAGAAAGGTGAGAATCAGAGCCTTGATGCGTCCAGTGAAACTGTCATCACTTTCAGCCAAAGCAGCAGCAATAACGCCTAATATTAATGGCGTTATCAGCGTGTTTTGCTCGAAGTACCAAGTTGGGATAACCACACCCAGTAAGGTAATGAGGATAAGAACGCTGTAATTTATCGTCTTGTTTGCCCAATATAGCCGAAATTTAGAAGTTGCTTGCACAATGCGCCTTATGTTTCCGATGAAGAACAGGGGGAATACTACCAGACCCACTATAGCGCGTTTATGATTTACTTTAAGAAAAATTCGTGGTTGCTGATAAAATCAGCAGGGATGTCATTGACTTATATTAAAGCTGCCAGGTCATGTATTGAGGATTGTAAAGCCAGCTTCAAATAACCTCAGCTTTAGGTTATTAAATCGACAGTAATGTGAATTTTATTAAAGAATAGAAGAAGAAGCTTACTTAGGAGCTCGCCGTTGCTACAATTTAGCGCCTTAAAATGATATAAATCGACAACTTCTAAACTAAAAGGCGCACGTTTCATGCAGCTTACTGCCACTAGCAAAGCACAGTTTTTTATTCAAAATGAGTACCATCACGTCGAAATAAAAGAGAACAGTGTTTTATTAAGCTCGATAGGCAGTGAAGAACATATTCCTTTTACGATCTGGAATGGCAAAGTTAGCGTAAAGCGTGGGTTATTATGGAGCTCTTTACAGTTTTTTGCTCATGAACACGAAGGCAAACAACAAAGCTGGCTAGTCCAAGGTTTACCGTGGCCACAATGCCGAAAGTTCGCGCTTGAGGCCGTTCGTCAATATCAAGAGTGGCACAACACTCAGTGCCGAAAACTGGCTGAGTATCTACCTAAGTGGGAAGAAGAGCTTTACAAACTAAAGCACTTGCCTGCTTACTTATCGCATTCTCAAGTGGTCTCCTGGGTTGAAAGTCTTAACCAAGAGTTAAGCGAGATGAAAACCACCCTAGAAGAAGCCAAAATGCGAATGCCGAATCGTATGTCGCAAATAGAGCCTTGGCTCATTGATACCTCTGAGGCGCTTGGTGAGCGTAATCGCGATTGGCTAGAAGCAGAACGTCCAAATTGGGAAGTGCTGTTTAATCAAATTGAATCCTCTCCTTTGAATTTATCCCAGCAATATGCGGTATTACTCAACGACGACCACAACTTAGTTCTTGCTGGTGCCGGCTCGGGCAAAACCAGCGTTTTAACCGCACGAGTTGCCTATTTGTTGCAAAGCCATCAGGCTCAAGCAGAAGAGCTTCTCATGTTAGCGTTCGGTCGTGATGCGGCGACTGAAATGAAAGAACGCTTAGTAGATAAAGTGGGCATGGCGGCAGACGGTGTGCGCGTCAACACATTCCATCAGTTGGGCTTGTATATTCTTAAACAAGTCGAACAGCAACCTGTCGAAATTAGCCCTTTAGCGTTGGACGAAAATCAACGAACGGCATGGTGTGTAGACTGGTTGAAAAAACATTGGATGACACCCACCAACTTTAAACGTTGGCAAAAACATTTAGACAAATGGCCGATTGCGTACCTAAAAGGGGATGATGAGTTAGGAAGCCATTCAGAAAATCCAAAACTGATCGCTTGGCTAGATTCGCAGCTGTCTCATTTAGCGGCGGTAGGGTTGACCAAAAAGCAAGTACAAGAAAAGCTCGTAAACCACCAAGACTATACGCGTTTAAATAGTGAACTCGCCTTATGCTGGCCATGTTTTACAGCGTGGCAGAAAATGCTTAAAGAAAGCAACCAAGTGGATTTCCCAACCATGATCAGTCGTGCGACAGATTATGTGAATAAAGGGAAGTTTGTCTCGCCATGGCGCTTTATTATGGTCGATGAGTATCAAGATATCTCTCCAGATCGTCTGGCATTGATTGAAGCACTGTGTGAATCCACTCAGAAACAAGCAGGTGCCACGTTATTTGCTGTTGGCGACGATTGGCAAGCGATCTATCAGTTTGCAGGAGCGGATGTAGATCTTATCACTGGCTTTAAAGAACGCTTTGCTCACTCTACCGTTCATCACTTAGATACAACTTATCGTTTCAACAATCAGATTGGTGATGTAGCGAATACATTCGTGCAGCAAAACCCATCGCAGTTGCCGAAAACACTAAACAGCCACAAACAACGCAAGCAGAAGAGCGTACATACCGCGCCGAGCAATCAAGTGGAAAAGATCTTGGATCACTTGAATCAACAAGCCAAGCAAACCAAGTCAGTTTTATTGCTAGGACGTAACCATTATCATAAGCCCGATTTGTTCGACGATTGGTTGCGACGTTTCCCTAATCTCGATATTCGCTTTATGACTTGCCATGCGAGTAAAGGACGCGAAGCTGACTTTGTGATTATTCTTTCTGTGGATGAGGGGCAATTCCCCGCTAAGAAGAAGCAAATTCACATTGATGGTGCGTTGACGGAGTCCAAAGACAAATTCCCTTACGCAGAAGAGCGCAGGCTATTTTACGTGGCGATTACACGTGCGAAAGAGAAGGTTTGGATCACGCATACTGGTGCGGGATCTGCATTCGTTCAAGAGCTCGTTAATGGTGACTATCCCATAGTGACTTCCCGTTAAATGCAACGTTTAGAATGTTAAAAACAGCAAGGGCGATACTTGGTATCGCCCTTGCTTTATTTGGTTGGCATCAAAGCTTACATGCGCTCAGCAAGATAGGCTTCGTAATCCGGTACTTCGATGTCTACTTCTTGCTCAAGAAGAGGGGAGTTAAACAGGAACTTAGCGGTGGCTCGGTTCGTTGCTACAGGAATATTCCAAACACTAGCAATACGAAGAAGCGCTTTAACATCTGGGTCGTGAGGTACGGCATTCAGTGGATCCCAAAAGAAAACGAGAACGTCGATTTTGCCTTCTGAAATGAGAGCGCCTAGTTGTTGATCACCGCCCATCGGACCACTGATCATGCTCTTGATCGCAAGTCCAGTTTCTTTACTCAGCATGTGTCCTGTCGTGCCAGTTGCGTAAAGGAAGTGACTCTGTAGCTTTTCTTTGTTTTCTTTTACCCAGCGAAGTAGCTCAGGTTTGCAGTTGTCGTGAGCAACCAAAGCCACATGTTTATGGGTTGGCATGGTACGAATGGTTTTTTGCATCAAGATGTTTCCGTTTGTATGATTTTAAAATTGTTGTGACTCAATAGAACACGTTTTTGGTCTTTCAATCAACAGCCTTAACACGGAATGTCGGCCTATATTCTGACGGAGATAACGATTCTTCGATCGTGTCGTCATGAAGCGTCTTCGGAGTCAGTGGTTTGATGGTTGGTGAGGCATGTTTGTCATAAGCTTCACCTCTTAAGTAATGCGTTGCTTGCATCACGGAAAGCCGACCTTGCTGCACCATTTTATCTGTTGGTGCGAAGAGTACTTTGTTACGTAACAGGCCTCGATATACACCATGACTTAAGTACACAGAAACTAAACCGATCTCCTCGGCTTTGCCGGCACTGCGCAGCTCACTGATGGCCGCTTCAATCGCCACTGCACTGCCAACAATGTAATCTATATTTCCCATATCGATCACACGTTGAACTAGGTTACGTTGTAACTCCTTGTCGTTGTCTGCCCAAAATGAGTCAACAATGTTGATATCACTTCCTTGTATCGCTTCATAAAATCCGGCAGTAACGGGTTTCGTACCACCACGAGTTCGCGGCCCCAAAAGTAAGGCAATGTTGGTTTTTCCTGACCCCTTTGGATGGCGAGCTGCCAAATATTGACCCGCTTCGTATCCCATCCAATGCCAGTCAACACCGACAGTCCCTTTTAGCAACTCACTTTGTTCTTCATCCAAGTCGAGTTGGTTCACAGTAGCAAAAACGGGAGTATTCCCCACCCAATTTTTAAGTGAATGCTCGTAAGCCTGTGGGTCCACGGTCCCAAGGATAACCGCATCTGCTCCCCATTGGTTACACAGTGCGAGTTGTTGTTCTTGACGGGTTTTGTTTGGGTAGCCGCCCGCTTCAAGGACTCGTAGCTCGACACCTTCTCTTTTCGCTTCGGACACCATTCCATAGTTTACTGACAACCAGTATGAATCCTTTAGGTGAGGGTATATTGCACATATTTTCTCTGCGGCAACCGCTGGCAAAGAAGCAACGAGGGTTAAAGTGGCTGCAGAATGTTTGAAAAATGTGCGAAATGCGTGTTGATTTTTAACCATGAAATGAAGTTCGTTGGCATAGATTAAGTAAACACTGCAAAATATAACGTAATATGTCGCTGAACACGAACATTAAGGTCATGAAAATATGCTGCTAGCAACTGCAAGCATCGGTCGTAAACTTTTGTTGTCTTTCATTGCGATGGCAATACTGGTCATGTTATCGGCACTTATTGGTGTGTCTGGATTTTCTTTGGTTGCCAAAACCGAAAGAAATGTCGTGGATTCTGCGATTCCCGCCATGATTGAGGCGAGACAAGTCTCTGAGTTGAGTACTCGTATTATTTCGTCTGTACAAATGTTGTCGAACGCAAGAAACGAGCAGGAAAGAAAGGAGTCAGGGCGAGTGCTGTTCGAACAGCTCGAGTCTTTACTCACTCACATCAAGGAGCTCGGGAGTGAGTCGTTCGATTCTCAATTGTTAGAAGCTTTAGAGAATAACGTCCAGAACGTTATCGACAATTTGGCAGAACTCGGTGTTTCGGTTGAAAAAAAGCTGTGGCTTGCAAAAGAGATAGATACTCGTGTTGAAGAAATGCGTCTGCTCAGTGAAGAGCTAGAACAACTAACTCGTACGCAAGTTCAGAATACAAGCACCATTGCTGTTGCTAACGTCACGCATATTTATGACTTATTAGAATCGAATAAAAAATCGCAAGTTTATCAGGCGCTAGATGCACTGGTGGAGGTCGATCTTGATCTGACTGAGCGATTGCATGAACTGCACTTGTTGGCCTTTAAAATGTTGAATCAGATTGAAGAGGCTCGGACATTAACGAATATTGAGCGAATTCAACAGGTTCAAAGTGATTTCGATAGCAACCTCAAAATCATGCAACGCCGTGTACTCGCTGTGGAAGATCCTACGCGCTCTAAGCAAATGAGCCAACTGCTCATAGAGCTTGGTAAGCGTCAGGTCGTATTTTCTATACTGATGCAGCAATACGAGAATAACGAACAGTCACAACAACTGATGCAAAAGACATTAGAGTTGTTCTCAGAGCTTAATGGCACGGTCAACAAATTGGTTGATGATTCAAACAAAACCACTACCGTTGCTGTAGACCAATTGACCAGCACACTGAAATTCGCTCAGTGGTCTTTAACCGTTATTTCAATTGTTGGTTTGATTGTATTGGTGCTGATTTTATGGCGTGTGGTGTACCTTTCTGTTGTGAAGCGGTTAGCTGAATATTCCGCTGCGTTGCTGTCTGTGGCGCAGGGTAACTTAGCGGTTGAGTTGGAAGTGAAAGGCAAAGATGAGTTGGCGCATATGGGGCAGGCCATCATCACGGCTCGTAATACCGCGCAAGCACTAAAAGTGGTAGCAGAGGGTGAAGCTCAAGCCAAGCGAGAGCTTGAGGAGCATAAAGAGCATTTAGAAGAGCTCGTTGAGCAGCGCACTTCGCAGTTAAAACAAGCAAACCGCCGTTTGAATGAAGAGGTTTTGAATCACGCTAAAGCTCGCAAGCAAGCAGAGCAAGCGAGCCGAGCAAAATCGGCATTCTTGGCGACGATGAGCCATGAGATAAGAACGCCAATGAACGGAGTGTTGGGGACAGCACGCTTGTTGATTGACTCAGGCCTCAACCCAATTCAAAAGCGTTATGCGGAAATCATTAATCGTAGTGGTAAAACGTTGCTCGCGATCCTTAATGATGTACTGGATTACTCCAAGATTGAAGCGGGGCATTTAGAAATTCGTCACATGGGCTTTGATTTACACCAAATGGTGGAGGACACTTTCCAGTTAATGAACAGTCGAGCACAAGAGAAGAAGCTGCTGTTCTCCTACCATATTGAAAGTGATGTTAGTCGCTACTGGAAAGGGGATGTCACCAGAATCAGTCAGGTGCTGAACAATCTCGTTGGTAACGCGATTAAGTTCACTGACGAAGGAGAAATTGATATCTACGTTAGCCTGAACCCAGAGGACGAGTCGCAAGTCCTGTTTGAAGTATCAGACACTGGAATAGGAATTGCCAAAAAATACCAGAGAACGTTGTTTGATGCCTTCACGCAAGCTGAAGGTGGGATGAGCCAAACTGGAGGCACGGGGCTTGGACTTGCCATCAGTAAGCGAATCATTGAAGCGATGGGCGGTGTTTTAGAAGTCGATTCCGAAGAGGGAAATGGTAGCCGATTCTGGTTCTCTATTCCGTTAGAGGAAAGCGAACCTATTGAAACAGGAACCGTGGCAACCGCACGTTGCAAAGTGAAAGCAAAGGTCTTGCTAGTAGAAGATAATGAAGTCAACCGAGTGGTCGCGGAAGGCTTTCTAGAAAGCATGGGGCACCAAGTCGTGATGGCAGAAAACGGCTCACAAGCAGAGCAACTGATCAGCACACAAGATTTTGATATCGCTTTGGTCGACATCAACCTCCCTGATTGTGATGGAACTGAGTTGATCCAACGCTTAAAGCGGATTGAGTGTGATAAGCCGGCCAATAAAGCGCTTGCCGTCACGCCAATGATTGCAGTGTCTGCGCACGTTTTTGCGGAAGAAGTTGAGCGCTATCTAGCCGCTGGTTTTGACGGATACTTGCCTAAGCCATTGGCAAAAGAGGCACTCGCGGCATTGATTCAGGATGCGCTAGACGGAAAGCCGTTGTTGTTGCCACAAAATGCCGACTGTACCCCGTTTGATCAAATTTCGCCTCAAGAACAAGAGCTACAATCAAAGGTCGTTCAAGCACCTAAAACAAAGGAACCCGATGTGGTTATCATTAATCCGAGCGTGATTGAGTCCGATATGAAAATCTTGGGCAGAGATAAGATGTTGCACATTATTAATCTGTTTAGAGCCACCAGCACTGATGTATTAAGCAAGCTGCAAGCGTCTGCTGAGGACAATGATAGTAAAGAAGTAAAGAACCTTGCCCATAAATTAAAGGGCAGTGCAGGAAGTTTAGGACTAACTGCGCTAATGAACGCTTGCCAAGCAATTGAAGCCGCGCCTCAACCTCTAGATACCTATAATGCGACTAAAGATGATTTAGTTTCTCAAGTGTCTGCATCAATTCAAGCTCTGGATGAGTTAATGGCGAAGTAATCCATCGAGCATTGAAAATAAAAAAACCTCCGGCTTTCCGGAGGTTTTTTCTATTCGGTCATGTCATCTTCCCACTCGAATCGAGTGTCTAGGGCATAAGGGTCATCATCAAAAGGATGTTCCACTTTGCCACGCAAGTATTCGAGTTGATGCTCAAGCATATTGACCGTTTCGTAGTCTCCCTCAGAACAAGCAACGTAAATCTGTTGTTCAAGAGCGGCAATGTTATCTCGGATACCCATGAGAACCCCCTTTAAATCATCATCGATTCTCAAAACGATTATAGTCAAGTAATCCAAATTCGATCGGTTGTTTTGTACGGTACCAATTATGTAAACGATCGCTAAATGACCAGAATTTTTCTGAGCTTCTACGAATCGCAAAATTATCCAATAACTTAACGTAATCGGACTCGTTTTGGATGGCACTAAATTGATCGACAAAATCTTTTACTTGGTTTTCGTTGATCGAGAAAAATGCCGCAGGGTAGCTTCCCACAACGCCGCGTACAATGGTCATATCATCGTTAGCAAAGTCACGGTTACTTTCTTCATCAAACAAGCTAGAGATGTTTGTGTGTGCATTGTTGTGAAGTAAGGTGAACAGTTCATCTTCCCCTGATTGACTTCTCACCATAAGCATAGTGATTTGCGGAACGGTTTTTAGGCCTTCACCACGAACGTGGTCAATACGTTTTAGTTGCTTTTCACTACTCGCAGAAAGAGCCGTGTCTTGAATTTCGTAGCGAGGCAGAAGCACATCTGAGACATGTTCGCTCAACAACTCCACCAACTCCGTTTTTGGATCGTCACTCTTATACTGAACGCTGGTTGGTTGGTTAAACGGCTTCACATTTCGTTGTAAAAAGTCACTCAACTGCGGGCTTTGATCTTTATACCAGCTAGATTGCAGTTCATGGCGCATATCGGCGGGTAACAACGAGATAAAGTTACTTTCGCCTTCTAGACGCAAGAAGTCCATAAACATTCGTGTCATGAGCTGATGGCCGAAGTTACCGTAAACGTCAAACCCAGCAACAAGCAAATAGTGGATACGCTCTAGTAACGCGTAGTCAAGAATCCACACTGTTTTAGGCTGCTCACCAACTAACCCTTGAACAACAGAAGCACTATCAAAATGGCGGAATATCGTTAATGCCGCATTATGGTTGGTGCCATTACCGTCCCAAATTACATCGGTGGATAGGTTTTCACCTTCTTTAAACCAGTTATTAGTGAACTCAGATTTAGCCTCTAGGTAGCGAGCTTGCTGGCGCGCGTACTTGACCCAGTTGGTAACAGGTAGCGTGTTACTTTCTTGTTCTGCCGGTAGTTTTAGGTTATCAGCCTGAGATCGGTAAAACTCATTTACTTCTGGGATGTCTGCTTTATCTGGATCAAGGAAAAACACCCAAAAGCGATCATTGATAACATTCAATGCCAGTTGGCCACGACAAACTGGGCCTTTGATGTATGCCATTATTGTATTTTGTGCATTATCTAGCATGAACTTAAAGCGCGATTTCACTGGAAGGTCGATGAATGATGTCATCGGGTTTGCAGCAACTTCTGGTGCATAACTCGGT
This sequence comes from Vibrio sp. Vb1729, assembly GCF_033338655.1. Lineage (NCBI taxonomy): Bacteria > Pseudomonadati > Pseudomonadota > Gammaproteobacteria > Vibrionales > Vibrionaceae > Vibrio > Vibrio sp. Vb1729. The sequence goes on from NZ_JAWOTB010000011.1 coordinate 623,380, forward strand.
AGCTGGCTAACCGTGTAATCAGCATCAATAAACCAAGTTTTCCAGTTCTCTATGCGTTGCTTGTTTACCGCGAATGGCATGTGAGTTTTATCTACTATGGTCCCTTGCTCTGGAATAATTCGATAAAACACACGTTCAACCCCTGGATCATCGTACGGGCGACGCGTTGAAATACGTTTGACGGGCTGTCCTGGTGGTGTAGCAGAGCGGACGAGCGTGAAGAATCGGGGATCTTCATCGAGTTCTGAAAAGTAGAGATGAGATAAAAACAAATGCTCATATATATACCTAGCCATCAGCTGATTTTTCAAATCAGAGTGGTTAAGTAATGTTTCGTACTTATCTATTTGCGCTTGCTCATTCTCACTAACAGGTTGGTGAACGTTCATTATTGCGCCGTTTTCCAACCAAGTCATGAGTGTGTGGTATTCACTGTTTGATAGATTTGGCATACCAAAAGGCATGCCCCAGGTTGGGTTATCCTTCTCGTATTGCTCGTATTCTTCAATCGTCGGACAGGTTTGCTCTCGGTCTATCGAAAAGTCAAAGCCTTCTAACTGGACTTGGTCAGGCAATGGGTGGCGCTCTTTTTGTTGTAGCAAACGTGCGATAAGTCCTGCATCAATGTTGGCTGCCATGCTTTGATCACGTTCGTTGAGAACCGGATGAAAACCCGCATCGCGCCACTCTTGGGTTGTTTCTGCATCTTCGAATAAGCGTGTTGGTGCTGCGGCTGTGAGTCTTGTTCCTTCATATACCAGTGCTTTACTCGCACCACGGTCAATGCCCTCAACAGAAGAGAGCTTAAGTTGGCATGGTGCATCGTAGCACGCGTGGCAGACGACACAGCGGTTATCCATAATGGGTTTAACTTCGCTTTGGAAGAAGTTTGCTTGAGGGGTTTCCACGTCAACTGTGCGTTCACGCACGAGCTGTGGACCAAACAGTTGGTCATAGTTAAGACCAGCATAGGTTGCACAGCCGGCAAACAAAGTCGCAATGCAAAGTGTAAAAATTAAGCGCAAATTCATTGAGTTATTTTACGTGATTAGAATTTGCATTAATTAAAGCAAAATAAGCGGTCAATTACCAAAAGTTGGGTCAATTAGCGTTAATTTTTCTGTTGATTGTCTGAGCGCTTGAAAATGTAACCCTGGCGGTGGACTGTCTGAATTCTGTCTGTTGGAACGCCTTCGTGAACTAGACGCTTTCTCATTCTGCTCATGTGCATATCGAGTGCTCGATCATGTTCAGTAAATTCACGTTTTAGTACTGTTTCGTAAAGAAAATGCTTACTAAGCACTTGATCTTGATGGTGAGTGAGAGTTTGCAGCAGCTTAAATTGAATGCTTGTTAACTGAACAGATTTCTTGTTTGGCAAGTAATTGAGTACCACAGAGTGAGTGCGCTTATCTAGTAATAGCTCCTCATCATTATGGTGAACGCCGTTGTGTTGGCATTGGGAAGTTTTTCCATTTGAAACCTTGGAGTCAAGCACACGGGTACCTTAATTATTAATAGTAGTAAAACGTATTATCATTAATATTTATATAAAAGCAATCAGGTACTTTATGAGCACTGTGATATGCGTAGACAATCTTAATACTTGAGATTACCAGTAGTGATGAATGATGCGATGGCGCTCTGAACTAAAGTGCTATTGGAGTGCGTATTAGCTACAAATAACGGTGTAATGTTAGGCAAAGATAGAAAGAATTCTCATTTAGTAAATTCGCTTATCCGCCATTTGTGAACTATACATTCTGTTGCAGGAAGCACTTTTCTAATACACACAGAGGTTTATATGACAGCGAAATATGGCGTTAAACGCCGATTAGCGATTCTTGCCGCCGCTTTAATCGGTGCGACAAGTAGCAGTATCGCAGCAGAGAAACCAAATATTCTCGTCATTTGGGGTGATGATATTGGCCAGTCCAATCTCAGTGCTTACACGTTTGGCTTGATGGGGTACAAAACACCAAATATAGACAGTATCGCCAAAGAAGGCATGATGTTCACTGACTATTACGGTGAGCAATCTTGTACAGCGGGCCGTTCTACTTTCATTACGGGCCAAACCGTTCTTAGAACAGGTTTGAGTAAAGTGGGGCTTCCAGGTGCTGATCTTGGCTTGAAGGAAGAGGACGCAACCATTGCCGAAATGCTGAAGCCGATGGGCTATATGACAGGGCAATTTGGTAAAAACCACTTAGGTGATAAAGATGAGCACCTTCCTACTAATCACGGCTTCGATGAATTTTTTGGCAACCTTTATCACTTGAACGCCGAGGAGGAGCCAGAAAACGTCGATTATCCTAAAGATCCTGAGTTTCGTAAAAAGTTCGGTCCGCGCGGCGTTATCCGTTCGTACGCTGATGGCAAAATTGAGGATACAGGACCTCTAACTCGCAAGCGCATGGAAACCGTGGATGAAGAGACGTTAGATGCGGCACTCGACTTTATGGATCGTGCAGTCAAGGCTGAAAAACCTTTCTTTGTCTGGTGGAACGCAACTCGTATGCACTTCCGTACTCATGTGAAAGAAGAGAACTCTGGAAAAACAGGCATCAGCGAGTATGCAGATGGTATGGTCGAGCATGATAATCATGTAGGTCAGCTGCTGAAAAAAGTGGATGATTTGGGTATTAAAGACAACACAATCGTCTTTTACTCCACCGATAATGGCCCACACATGAACTCGTGGCCAGATGCAGGCACAACGCCATTCCGTGGAGAGAAAAATACCAACTGGGAAGGTGCGTACCGAGTTCCTGCGATGGTACGTTGGCCGGGTAAAATTAAAGCTGGCTCTGTTTCGAATGATATCATGCATCACATGGACTGGATGCCAACGTTCGTTGCTGCCGCGGGTGATGACAATATCAAAGAGAAATTGCTCAAAGGTTATAGTGCGAATGGTAAGAAATTCAAAGTTCACCTAGACGGCTATAACTTCCTACCATATTTGACTGGTAAAGAGGATAAGGCCCCACGTGAAGAAATTTTTTACTTCTCAGATGATGGAGACTTAACTGCACTTCGTTATAACAAATGGAAGCTGGTCTTTATGGAGCAACGAGCAAAAGGTACGTTGCGTATTTGGGCTGAACCATTCACCACACTTCGTGTTCCTAAGATCTTCAACTTGCGTATGGATCCTTACGAAGTGGCTGATATCACTTCTAACACTTACTACGATTGGATGCTAGACCGTGCTTACATGCTTGTTCCTGCGCAAGCTTACGTAGGCAGATTCCTTGAAACGTTTAAAGAGTTCCCACCAAGGCAAAAAGCAGCAAGCTTCTCGCTCGATCAAGTGATGGAGAAACTAAAAGAGAACCCAAATAAGTAAGAAAAGCTAAGTGAAGTTCCACATCTAGAAAGAGGCTCATTAAAGTGAGCCTCTTTTTTTATCTGTAAAATTCTATCTATTAAGGTTTGTAGAAAGCTTGATGACGAAAACGCCTAACGCTTCAATTGACAAGATTTATAAACAAATTGGTTCGTAGTGGGCTGCCGTTAAGTTGGCTTTGATTTTTTCACGTAGAGCGATGTGGGCTGGGTTGTTTACCTCTCGCTTATGGTAGACGAACTTGTAAGGGATAGAGCGTATCGAAATGGGGCAGGGCAAAATTTGAAGTTTGAGCGCTTTGCTCCACTTGTTTGCAAAAGATTGAGACACGATCCCTAAACTGTCTCTTTGGGCGACATACAGCGCCATGCCCGCTAGCGAAGATGTGATCAAGTCGACTTTTCTTTCTTGAATTGTTTCCTTTGCTAGTTGCTCGAACCCCGACATGTTGTTCCATTTTCCTGAAAATAAACAGTGAGTTTCCTCATAAAATTGCTCTTTTGTGAGCGTGCCGTGTACACGGGGATGGTTCTCACGACAGATAACCACGGCTTCTTCCTCATAGGCATCTTCAATAATAAACGCTGCATCTTTCGTGATCACCGTATCGATTACTAGATCGACTTTTTGTTGTCTTAACAGCTCAAATAATAGGAATTTTTCGGGTGGTGATTCATAAAAAATAGTGTTCTTTATCGGGTCCATAATGTGCAACAAAATTTCCGAACAACACACTTCAAAATGATTTCTATCAGATATCGCATTGTCAATAATACTAACCGCTTGCTGGAATTGCGGCAGTAATTGATAAGCGGTGGAGGTTAGTGCGATACCTCGTCCTTTTTTAACGAATAATTGCTTATCTACGACTTGCTCTAAACGCTTTATTGCAGCGCTCACAGCAGGTTGTGTAAGCCCTAATTGTTCCGCGGCTTTTGTATAAGATTGAAACTCCGCAACAACAAGAAAAGTTTGGATCAAATTCAAGTCCATAACGTCACTCATAAATTTAATTTATAGGTTAACTAATTTTGACTGCATTTATCGCCTGAAATTAGTGCTTTATCTTATATCAACAATGGTATTGAAAAGCGAATACCGTTTTTTACGCACTAGCGAACTCTTGGAGATAATATGAAAAATGCGACCAAAACGAGCAGTAAAAAACTCGTACTTAACGCATGTACGTTAGCATTAGGCGCTGCATCTGCAGTTGCACATGCAGCGGACAAACCCAACATTCTTGTCATCTTTGGTGATGATGTTGGTTACTGGAACCTTAGTACCTATAACCAAGGCATGATGGCGTACAACACGCCAAACATCGATAGCATTGCTAAAGAAGGTGCGAAGTTCACTAACTTCTACGCACAGCAAAGCTCGACAGCAGGCCGTTCTTCATTCATCACTGGTCAAATGCCAAAACGTACAGGTCTATCAAAAGTGGGCTTACCAGGCGCTCCGGAAGGTATCTCGGAAAAAGATCCGACGATTGCAACCGTGCTTAAACAAATGGGTTACGCAACCGGACAATTTGGTAAGAACCATTTAGGTGACCGAGACGAGCATCTTCCTACCAACCACGGTTTTGATGAATTCTTCGGCAACCTATACCATTTGAACGCAGAAGAAGAGCCAGAGAACGTGGATTACCCTAAAGATCCGGAGTTCAAGAAGAAATTTGGCCCTCGTGGCGTTATCCATTCTTACGCTGACGGCAAAATCGAAGATACCGGTCCACTAACGCGTAAGCGTATGGAAAATGTTGATGGTGAGTTTCTTGATGCCGCAGAGAGCTTCATAGAAAAGCAAGTAAAAGCGGACAAGCCGTTCTTTACTTGGTTTAACACCACTCGCATGCACAACTTCACACATGTTCCTGAAGAATACCAAGGTAAAACAGGTGCCGGTTTCTACGCGGATGGTGTTAAGCAGCACGATGACCAAATCGGTCAGCTACTTAACAAGATCAAAGAGTTAGGTGTGGATGACAATACAATCATTGTTTACACCACTGACAACGGCCCTATGGTTGATTTGTGGCCGGATGCTGGGATGACACCGTTCCGCTCAGAGAAAAACACTGGCTGGGAAGGGAGTTTCCGTGTGCCAATGTTGATTAAATGGCCTGGAAAAATTGAGGCAGGTAAAACATTCAACGGCATGATGTCATTAGAGGACTTTTTCCCGACACTAGTTGCTGCGGCAGGTGATACCAAAGTTAAAGACGAATTACTAAAAGGCAAAAAAGTTGGCGATGTGGACTACAAAGTTCACCTAGACGGTTACAACCAATTGCCATACTTAACGGGTAAGTCAGACAAATCCGCACGAAATGAGTTCGTTTACTGGAGCGACGACGGCGATCTTGTGGCATTGCGCCAAGGAAAGTACAAGTTCCACTTTATGATTCAAGAGAATGAAACGGGTATGGATGTATGGCGTAAGCCGTTCACTAAACTTCGTGTGCCACTGATCTTTGACTTGAGCATTGATCCATTTGAACGAGGCGATCAAGGCATGGGTTATTCTCGTTGGATGTACGAGCGTTCATTCTTAATGATGCCAGCAATGGATACAGTGAAAGAGGTGATGGGTACATTCAAAGAGTTCCCTCCTCGTATGGAAGCAGGTTCGTTCGTACCTAAGTCTTCTAAGTAAATTAAGATTATATAGCGCTTTTTGGAGCGCTATATACCCAAATAGCTTCACTTTTGCTGTACAGCGCTCAGGAGGTTATTTGGGTATATGTAATAGTGAGAAACGTATGAGTAAGATTTCCCCTCGCCATTCTACTACTATGCCTATTGTTCCCCTTAAAACGGCGTCTAAAGCGCCGGTTCTGGGCGCGTATGACCGTCGATTCCATGTGATGGCAAAGCCAGGCGGAGCAAAGTGCAACATCGATTGTCAGTACTGCTTTTATCTGCATAAAGAAAATCTACTGCACCAAGAAAAGCAGCCAAAAATGGACGACGCAACACTGGAAGCGTTCGTGAAAAGCTATATCGAAAGTCAGGATGGCGAAGAAATTGTATTCTCATGGCAGGGCGGGGAGCCGACGCTGCTTGGGTTGGACTATTTCCGCAATGTCGTAGCTTTGCAAAAGAAACATCAGCCGAAAGGCGTTCGCATTGAAAACGACCTTCAGACCAACGGCATTTTGCTAAACGATGAGTGGTGTGCGTTTTTAAAAGAGCACAACTTCCTAGTTGGCTTGTCGATTGATGGGCCACGAGAGCTGCACAACAAATATCGCAAAACCCGCAGCGGTAAGCCAACGTTTGATCTCGTGATGAAAGCGGTAGATAAGCTCAAAGCGCATGGCGTGAAATTCAACGCGTTGGTCACGGTGAATCGTCACAATGCGAAATACCCGCTCGAAGTATATCGATTTTTAACCCAAGAATTGGGTGTGACTTATATTCAGTTTGCGCCGGTGGTAGAAGCCAACAACTTCCAAACAACCGCGCCGCAGTTTTGGAACGAACAGATGATCCCAACCAAAGGCAGTGTTCTGGCTAAACCGGGGCATCCAATGTCGATTGTAACGGATTGGTCAGTCGATCCTGAAGACTGGGGACGCTTTTTAATGGCGACCTTTGAAGAGTGGGTGAATAACGATCTTGGCCGTGTGTTGGTTAATCTGTTTGAAACCGCGGTGGCGCAAGTAATGGGGAAACCGTCTCAGCTTTGCGTGACGGCGGAGTTTTGTGGCAAAGGGTTGGCGATTGAGCACAATGGCGACGTGTTCAGTTGCGACCACTATGTGTATCCAGAATACAAACTCGCCAACATTCATGAACACTCACTGAATGAAATGGCCTTCTCTACAAGACAATATACTTTTGGCATGGCAAAACGCGATTCATTGCCGACGTATTGTAAGCAATGCCCTTACTTGCCTTATTGTTGGGGTGAGTGCCCCAAAAACCGTTTGATCAAAACGCCGAATGGTGAGAGTGGTCTAAACTATTTGTGTTCGGGAATCAAAATGTTCTTTGATTATGCGTTACCGATGTTGGTTGGTCTTGCACAACTTCTCCAATCTCAAGAACCGCAAAGATAACATAGTGAATATAACCTTAAGTTATTTCATTTGTTCTTATACTTAACTATCGAAAAGACGGCTTAAACCATTGAAAAGGTATCCTATGAACCACGCACAACAAGCGATAAAAGAACTCATCGAACAAACAGAAAAAAGCGTCATTGGACAAAGCCACGTGGTTCGAGCTTTAGTCATTGGGTTATTAACAAATGGGCATATTCTGCTAGAAGGTTTACCGGGAACGGCAAAAACACGTTCCGTAAAATCGTTGGCGAACTTGTTAAACACCAGTTTTGGTCGAATCCAGTTTACGCCGGATCTTTTACCATCTGACGTGACGGGCACTGAGGTTTATCAAGAGCTGGATGGTAAGCCGCAACTCCATTTTCAGTCAGGGCCAATTTTTAACAGCATTGTACTTGCTGATGAGGTCAACCGTGCACCAGCCAAAGTACAAGCGGCACTGCTTGAAGCCATGGCCGAAGGCACAATCACGGTAGGCGATAAAACTCACGTATTGCCAGACTTATTTATGGTGCTTGCAACGCAAAACCCTGTAGAGCAAGAGGGCACGTACCCGCTGCCAGAAGCGCAAATGGACCGCTTTATCATGAAGGTTACCGTCGATTATCCAGAAGATGACGCCGAACGTGACATCATTCGTTTGGTGCGCAGTGAAGAATTGGGTGCGGAAACCAGCAGCGAAATTGTTACGCCAAAACACATCGAGCCAGACGTGGTGCTAGAAGCGCGTCGTCAGTTACCAAACATCGTGGTATCGGACCTAGTGGAAAACTACATCGTTGCGTTAGTGATGGCGACTCGTAAGCCAGAGCGTTATGCCGATTCAAACTTAGCAAAATGGATTGAGATTGGCTCTAGTCCTCGTGCTTCCATCGCACTCGACAAATGCGCTCGTGCGTATGCGTGGATGCAAGGACGTGACCATGTGACTCCTGACGATGTGCGTGCCATGGTTCCGTCTGTATTGGGCCACCGTTTTTCTTTGACCTACGACGCACTAGCAGACGGAGTCGATCACCAACGAGTCGTACAAGAGCTGCTAGATTGTGTAGAAATTGGGTAAGTGGGAGGCATTATGGCTAAGCCAACTCTTGCGCCAAAATCACAGGGGATGGATCCCCGTTTGTACTGCGATTACGCTCGTTTAGTACGTCTGCAAGCACAAGCAGAATCATTCAGTTTACTTCCTCACCTAAAGGCGGGTAGCGTACTCTCTGGCCGACACAATTCGTTGTTTCGCGGTCGTGGATTGAACTTCGAAGAGCTGCGCCATTACCAATTGGGTGACGATATTCGTAACCTTGATTGGAAAGTTACGATGCGTACGGGTAAGCCGCATGTACGCAGTTATACAGAAGAAAAAGATCGCAACGTAATCGTGTGTGTCGACCAGAGAAGCACAATGTTTTTTGCTTCGACGCAAGTAATGAAATCAGTTGTCGCGGCAGAGATCGCAGCGATGTGTGGGTGGCGAGTATTAAAAGATGGCGACCGAGTCGGTTTTGTCATCGCATCCCAGCAGGCGTTGTTTCACAGCAAGGCACAGCGTTCGCAAAACGATCTTCTGGCGCAACTTAAACGTCTCGCTAAAGCCAATCAATCGCTCAATGTGGACTCCCGCAATTCCGAAAAAGTAGCGTTCAGTCAATGGATTGAGCTTATTAAACGCATGAATCTCAAGCAATCCACTTTGATTTTTATCAGCGACTGGAGCGACTGCGAGGAGCACCACCTTGATCACCTTAAACAGCTACAACAGCACAACGATGTTCTTGCTGTGATGGTCAGTGACCCATTAGAACAAGCGCTACCAGACGATTTGGCAAAATCGAAATGGGTGGTTGGTGATGGGCAGTATCAACTCAATTTAGACAGCAACGCAAAGGTAGAAGCTGCGAGCGCAAAGCTTGAGGCTCGAACTAGCTTACAGCGTCAATCACTCTCTCAACTTATGGCGATGAAACACCTTCCGCACATCGAACTCGATACGACAGGTGAGCACATTAAACAATTCCAAAAACTGGTAGGAGGGCGTTAAATGAGTGATCTTCCTACGCCTCCGAGTACCTACATACTCAGAGAGCTGCATGATGTGGCTGTACCATCTAGCGTGAGTTGGTACCCGCAAACTATTGGCTGGAAAATTTTAGCGGCGGTTGTGCTCATTGCATTGGTGTATGTCGTATATCGATTGGCTCGGCAATGGTGGCATAATCGTTACCGAAAAGAAGCTCTACTGGCGATTTCGCAAATCAAATCGAGCGACAAAGACATGCCAAAAGTATTGTTCTCTGTGCTTAAAGTAGTGCTGATTCATATTGATAGCCGCAACGCGAAATTGTTTGATACCGCCTTTCTGCGCAAGCTCGATGCGCTGTATCCGCAAACCGAAGATTCTCAAGCAAACTCGCAAATGGTTTTTAACGATGAGCTTTCAAAGTGCTGGCTACAAAGTATTGTTGACCCAAGCGTTACGCTAACCAACGAAGAGCGAGTAACGCTTATTGCTCGTGCGAAAAACTGGGTGAGTGAGCACCGTTGTGATGCTCAAAAAAGCGCGGCAAATAAATCACCACGATTGAAACGCAAAGCACATCAGGGAGGTCAACATGAATGATCTTCTTGCATCGATAACTGGTTTGTCAGGTTTTGAATTTGCTCACCCAATGTGGTTTCTGGTTTTGCCCTTGCCGTTGGTGGTGTACTACTTGGTGCCCGCATATCGCACTAAGCAAATGGCGATCAAAGTGCCGTTTTTTAGTCAGCTGGTGGAAGCGATTGGCGAGACGCCATCAGAAGGTGCAAGCCAGTTGACCCCGAGTTGGTGGCAACGAGCAACGTTAATTCTTTCATGGCTTTTGGTGGTGTGTGCGATGGCAAAACCCACCGTGTTAGGCGAGCCTCAAGTTCGCGAGAGTTTAGGCCGCGATGTGATGGTGGTGGTGGATCTTTCGGGCTCCATGGCCGAGCCAGATTTCACCTCACGTACAGGCGAAAAAATTTCTCGTCTTGATGCGGCAAAAGAAGTGCTGTCGGAGTTTGTTCAGTCTCGTAAAGGTGACCGATTAGGCTTGGTGCTTTTTGGTGATGCTGCTTTCGTGCAAACGCCATTTACCGCAGACCAAAAAGTGTGGCTCGAACTGCTTAACCAAACCGATGTGGCAATGGCAGGGCAGAGTACCCATCTTGGTGATGCGATTGGCTTAGCGATTAAAGTTTTTGAGCAAAGCGATCAGTCGCGTGGTGCTTTAGAACAAGACCAAAACCGTGAAAAAGTCGCGATTGTATTAACCGATGGTAACGACACGGGCAGTTTTGTTGAACCGATTGATGCGGCGAAAGTTGCGAAAGCCAAAGGCGTGAGAGTACACGTCATTGCGATGGGCGATCCGGAAACGATAGGTGAAACCGCGTTGGATATGGACACGATTCATCGCATTGCGAAAGAATCCGGCGGTGAAGCGTTTGAAGCACTCAACCGTGATGAACTATCGGCTGCCTACGACGAAATTGGCAAACTGGAACCTCAACTTTACGAAAGCACCACATACCGCCCAAAACAAAGCCTTCACCATTACTTGATGGCGTTAGTGGTCATCATGCATTTGCTCGCGTTCAGCGTCGCAACACTCAAAAGAAGGGCTGCAACACAATCATCATTAGGAGAGAGCGATGTTTGATTCTCTTAGTTGGACGCAATTCTTTACGCAGTTTCATTTTATTCGACCACTGTGGTTACTGGCTTTGATCCCCATGTTTTTCTTGGTGTGGTTACGCTGGCGAGAAGAAAGCAAGCCAAGCTGGAAGGATATTTTGCCCGAACATTTACGCAATGCTTTGACGATAGGTGAGCGAGGCTGGCGTAAGCAACTGCCGCTTAAGCTCTTGATGCTGATTGTGTTCATCGCCATTGTGATTTGTGCAGGCCCAACGTGGCAACGTGAATCTTCCCCCTTTGGCGAAGATCAAGCCTCTATGCTTGTGGTGCTTGATAACAGCGACTCGATGCTGCAAAAAGATCTCCCACCAAGCCGCCTTGAGCGTTCCAAACAGAAAATACGCGATTTGCTAGTCGCGCGAAAAGGCGGAAAAACGGGTTTAGTCGTGTTCGCGGGCAGTGCTCATGTCGCGATGCCTATAACTCAAGACAGCAAAGTATTTGACCCGTTTTTGGCGGCCATTACGCCAGAAATTATGCCCGTGCAAGGTAAGCTTGCCGAAAAAGCATTGCCGTTAATTGACCAACAATTGCAAGGTCAACCAGGCTCCACTGTTCTGTTGGTGAGTGATGGCGTTAATCCAGCCACGATTGAGCAATACCAAGCGTATTTCTCGGGCAAACCTTATCAACTGTTAATTCTTGCGGCAGGGAATGCTGACATTGTGAGTAACAACCCAATGGATTTGGATTCTCTACAAAAACTGGCTAGTCAGACTAACGGTCGATTGGTGGAAGTGACCGTCGATAATAGTGATATCGAGCAACTGAATCGATACGTTGAGCGCAATATGCAGCTTAATGGCGAATCTTCAATGCCTTGGAAAGACATGGGGTATCAACTTCTGTTCCCAATCGCGCTGATCATGATGCTGTGGTTTAGAAAAGGGTGGTTAGTGCAGTGGTGCGTGATTGTAATGGTGAGCGGCACGTTATTGATGCCAACAAGTGCATTGGCCGAGAACATTTCAGTTAAAGCCGAGCAGCCACAAATTGTGCAAAAAGTGACGGCTTTCGACAAGGTGACGCAATGGTGGTGGGATTTGTGGCTAACGCCAGATCAACAAGGACAGCGTTTGTTCAACCAACAAGCGTATTTAGAAGCCGCGAAACAGTTTGTCGATCCATTACGCAAAGGGACGGCGTACTACTACGCTAGCGAGTTTGAACTCGCCCACAGTGCGTTTTTGGAAATGCAAAACGACCCGTCCGAAGAGGTTCGAGATTACGGTCTTTATAATGCGGCGAGTGCATTGGCGCGTCAGCGTGAATATTTGGCTGCACGTGACTTGTTAAAATCCCTAGCCAACAAGCCAACGTTAAGCGAGAGGCTAAGACCGGATGTTGAGCATAACTTGAAAGTGATTGGTGGTATTGTAGAGGACATCAACCGGATGAGTGAGAGTCAGGCAGGAACGGAGCAAGAAGCATCAACCGAGCTAGGCGATAACCCTCAAACCGCAGAAGGGGCGGATGAAAAAACGTCAGCGGAGTTGATGATTAAAGAGACGTTAAGTGCAGACGACATCTTAGGTAGCCAAGAATTAGCCGACAAATGGTTAAAGCGAGTCGAAGCGGATCCTAAATACTTCTTAAATGCGAAGTTTCAGATTCAATTGCGTTCAATAGAAACCGGAGAATCAACTTCTACTGCGAACGAAAATACAGAGGAGGCGGTGCAATGATGAAAAGCCACCGTTTTACGCCCTTTGCTTTACCCTTGTGGTTAGTTATCTGTTTCGGTTTCCTCCTGAGCAGTAGTGTGTTGGCTCAAGATATTCGTGACGTTCAACGAGAGCATGGTGTTGAGTTACAAGCGTGGGTTGGTAAACAACCAACGGCTGGAGAGAAGCGTAAAACACCAAGTTTTAGCGTCAATGAGCAAGTTATTTTAACCATCGAAGTGGCAACGCCGCGTTGGTTTACGGGTGGTACGAGAATTGGCAATATTGAAATACCCAATGTTATCGCCAAACAACGTAATCAACTAGCAACCAACTTTACTGAGCAAAAAGAGGGACAAACTTGGTCGCGTCAACGCTGGGAAGTGACTTTGTATCCACAAGCATCTGGTGATTTTGTGATTCCACCTGTCGCTGTGGGCGTTCAGGTGTCGGCGCCGGATGGCGAGAAGGTGTCAGGCACACTTTATACGCAGCCGATTAAGTTCAAAACTGTCTTGCCATCGGGATTGTTGAGCGGTGATACGCCTTGGTTTTCTGCAACGCACGTAGACGTAAAACAAGAGTGGGAAACCTCCACTGAGTCACTCAAAGTTGGGGATGCAATCACGCGTAAAATCACCATTTTGGCTCAAGATTCACTATCTGTATTGCTACCAGACTTGTTGAAAGGAGAATCAACAACCCGTTATCAAGCATATCCTCAACCCCACCGTTTGACAGATACGCAAACACGTGGTGATTACCAGTCAACACGCACAGAAGAGAGCGTGTACGTGATTCAACAAGGTGGTGAATTAACCCTGCCGGATTATGAGTTCCGTTGGTGGAACAGTAAGACTCAGCAAGTGGAAACGGTGATGTTAGAGGGCAAAACTTTTGCCGCGAAGCACACGTTGAAGTCCTTCATCAGAACGTACTTTGAATGGATTGTTTCCACGCTTGTGTTGCTGGGTTTTGTGATTATTTCATTGGTAGCCATTAAACGTTACTACCGCAACAGACCGACACCAGCATGGCTGACGTTTCACCGTTTGTTAAAGGCTAAACGTTGGTCTGAAGCAAGGACCATATTGTACAAACAATTGCGTTTAAATACGGCCGAGCTAGAAATGACCAAAGCCGATACGAGTGAATCGTGGCAAAAAAGTGCGTCGCGAATGCAAAATGGTGAAAATAGCGCTCATTTACTGAATTCGATGTGGCGCAAAATCCAGACCAAACAAAAACGCTTTAAATTCCGTATTCCGCGAGCGTTACCAGAACTGGACAAAGTCATTGGAAGAGATGGCAATGAATAAAACGGGGCGCTAATATAGCGCCTCGTTTTTATTAGAGAATAGAGTTCAAATGAGCCAAGAGTTTATGCGCCGCGCATTGGAAGTGTCCAAAAATGCGCTTCCTGAATGTCAACCCAACCCGCCGGTTGGCTGCGTGTTAGTGAAAGACAATCAAATCGTTTCTGAAGGTCATACTCAAGCGATTGGTGGCAATCACGCGGAAGTGGAAGCGCTGAATGCGTATCAAGGCTCGTTAGAATCGGTGACGGCATACGTTACGCTGGAACCGTGTTCGTTTGTTGGTCGCACGCCAGCTTGCGCGGTGACATTAGTCAAATCCGGCATAAGCAAAGTCGTCGTAGCCATATTGGACCCCGACCCACGCAACAGTGGTCGAGGTATCGAGATTCTAAAACAAGCAGGTATAGAGGTAGAAACTGGTTTATGCGGCGAGGAAGTCAGCGAGTTTCTTACCCCTTACCTAGGCAAAGCCTAAGTCAAGCTTTACGTTGCACTATGGTGCCAGTTTATGTGGTGAATGAAGTGCGTCAAAATTGAGTTAAAACTCATTAAAACAAGCGATACCGCCCATTTATTGCACTTGGCTACGTGAAGGATCATGCTGTTAGATTAAAATAGAGAAAGTGACTTTTGAAAAATTTAATAGCATGAAACCGACCGACCTTAATCTTATTCCCATTTTCACTGCCATCTATGAAGAGCGTAACTTGTCTCGGGCGGCGGCGCGTTTAAACATCACCCAGCCTGCAGTGAGTAAAGCGCTAGCAAGGCTACGTGATATCTACGATGATCCATTGTTTCATCGTTGCGTTAAAGGTGTCGAGCCTACCTCGTTTGCGATGGATATTTATCCTGCTCTTCTAGCTTCAGTACAAAATTTCACTTCGACATTATCGGCCTCTAGTGAGTTTGACCCTAAAGTGTCGAATAGAGTGTTTTCTATTGCCTGTGTGTCCGTTGCAAGTTTTGAGTTGCTACCTCAAGTCATGAAACAAATCCGTGTGTCGGCGCCAAATGTTGCATTAGAAGTACATCCGCTTTTTACGGAAGATTTTGAAAGTGATCTGCGGTTACAACGATACGATTTGATCATTGATATCACACCAAGAGCAAGAACGGTGCTAAAACTGGAAACTGTACTTACGGAGCGTTTGGTGGTGGTATGTAGCGAAGCGCATCCCCGCCTGAATGACGAGATTACGGCTGAACAATTTTTTGAAGAAGAACACGTAGTAGTTTCGCAGTGGCAGAGTCGTAAGAGCCTGTTAAACGCCGATGACATTGTCGACTTGGATAAGAGAAAGATTAAGTATCGAGCCTCAGGCGTACTAGAAATGCTCCCAATTATTTGTGGTAGTGAATACATTGGTTTAATGCCAGAGTCGATGATCAACTTGTTCAATAACACCTATCATGTTAAATCTTTATCAATGCCATTTGATGAACAAATGTATGAGCTTTGCACAATCTGGCATCCTAGTCGCACAAACGACAGCGCCCATCAGTGGTTGCGTTCACAGATTAAGCAAGCAGGAAAAGTCATCAACCAATAGGAAGTGCAATGAAAAAGACAATACGTGCCATCCTTAACGGAAAAAAAGCTGGGAATACAGAGTTAAGAGATGCAATCATGAAAATGAGAGACAAAGGCATCGACGTACAGGTGCGTGTAACGTGGGAATCTCAAGACATGCCGCGGCTAGTGAAAGAAGCGGTTGATGAAGGCATTGAACGTATTGTTGTCGCTGGTGGCGATGGGACCGTCAATGAGGCGGCTTCTGCGATTATTCAAATTGACGAAGAAAAACGCCCTGAGTTAGCCATTATTCCCCTTGGTACCGCCAATGACTTTGCTACCGCTATTCAAGTACCTAATTCCATTAAGGCGTCTTTATCTCTTGCTGTTGAGGGGCAGTCCGCTTTGGTCGATTGCGTCAAAGCGAACGATCGCTGCTTTGTTAACGTGGCAACAGCAGGGTTTGGCGCAGAAGTTACAGCAGAAACGCCTGTTGAACTCAAAAACTTTCTTGGCGGCGGAGCTTACACGCTAACTGGTGTTGTAAAAGCACTTGGCTTTAAACCATATGACGGAACAATAACGATTGAAGGTGGTGCGTATCAGGGAGAAATGTTGCTCGGTGCGTTTTGTAATGGGCGCCTTGCTGGAGGTGGGCAAGAGTTAGCTCCAAAAGCGATGATTAATGATGGGCTGATGGATCTAACATTGGTGCGCCCATTTTTACCTCATGAGCTGCCTAAAGTAATCGACGAGATCAATAACCCGAGTGAGAAAGGAGAGTTTGTGAAGTACACAAGAGCAAGCTGGTTGGAGATAGACTTCCCGAATCCATTACCTCTTAATTTAGATGGAGAACCTTATCATTCGAGAACCATTAGATTTGATGTTCAGCCTAAGAGTATACGATTAGTCGTACCGCAAGATTGTCCTTGCTTGACTAGCTAAACGAGCGTTCTCCATGATTATTGCTTAACACAGCCACTAAAATGTGGCTGTGTTGCTTGTGTTGAGGTATCGTCAACTTCTTAACGTTTTTGAATGGTCTCAACGTCTATCTGCGTAGTTGTCCAATCTGAGTCAACCTCTCCTCGAATCATTACGGTATCTTTTGGTGTCACTTCTTGACCCATCCAATCTTCGTTGTCGATCTCTACTTCGATTTCACCAGTGTTGTCTTTGAACAAGTAAGTCTCGTTACCAAATGATTGAACAATATGCCCGGTTAGCACTACAGCGCTGTCGTCGGTTGCGTTGCGCGCCTCTTTCACCGTATTGATTGCACTGACTTCTGGGCCATTAAATGCGGCGAAAGCCGAGCTTGAAAGTAGGGCAAGCATGGATGTTAACAATACTCTTTTCATTATCCTCTCCTGATATTAGAAGTAATAAGTTGTGCCTACATTAAAGGATGCAGTGTTTGCGTAGCTGTCTAGTTGGTATTTTGCGTTTACACCTATGGTGAGCTGCGGGAAAATTCTGTATTCCGCACCCACTGAGAACATTGCGCCTAGCTCGTTGTTTTTCTCCGCGCTATGGAAAAGCGTGTTGGTCATTTCCACATCGTCGTTCGTGACAAGTTCGTATTCTTGATGTTTAGAAACCTTGGCATCGTATTGCGTGTAAGTTAAACCCGCTTTGAATTTTGTTGTCCATTTATCATTTAATGCATAGTTAAACACATGAGCCAACGACACTTGCTTGGCTTTGATTGACGCATCCCAATCCATTTCATGATGGTAATCTTTGCCATCGATTGACTTGATACCTAGGTTTTTTGAACGACTATCATCAAGGTCAAACTGGCTGTAACCCAGTTCCAATGCCCAGTTGTCATTAAATGCGTAACCGACAAAGCCTGAGAAAATACCGTCTTCAAGCTCAGGGTTGAGTGTTACGTTGTCAGTTGAAAAGTGAGGTTCCAAATCATGGTCAGTGGTGCCTAGTCCATATTCCAGACCTACATAAGGAGCCGCAGATACCGAAACTGAGCAGGTAACAAGTAACGCAAGAAGTGTTTTGTTCATTTTATTTTGCCTCTTCAAATCAACTTAGTGAGTAGAAGCGCATTTTGTGTGAAGAAGCGTGAAGCGATCGTGAAGAAACGAAAAAATGTTTAGAAAAAAGAGCAAGGGGCGATAACCGAGGGGCGGTTTGAGTGAACAAACACCAAGCTCTTTATATAGAGTAAGTTAAGTTGCTGCGACGTAACACACCGCAAACGGGACATTAAGGCGAGTAAACTCTTTAATCCAACGCCATTGGTTGTCTTGGAGTTTATCGCCCGGCCCTTTTACTTCAATCCATTCGAACTCGTTTCCTTTAAAAGCAATCAGATCAGGCATCCCATTGCGGTAAAGCTTTAGGTCACTCAATTGTATTTTAAATAGCGCCATCAACATGTTAGTTGGGATAGTGTTGAGTGCTGTTTCGAGTAGCTCTTTACTTATTAAGTTCCAATGTACAAATGGATTACTGATGCCAAACTTCTCATCGTATTTTGTCAATAACATCTGGGTGTTGCCCGCTTCTAGTTCGGCAAAAGCGGTGTCTATCAAAGCTTGGCGCTTGGTAACAAAATCCGAGTGATATAAATCTAAAGGACGGTGTTGATAAGCGTTAATGAATGCCCCTTCAATAGGAGCAAAAATCGCATCCCAAAAAGTGAGACCAAGTAATGCATTAAGCAGTGCATTTTCGGCGTAAAATACAGTCCAGCCTAAGGACTCAAAATACGCTTTGCTGGCGAGTTCGACTCTCTGTTGAGATAAATCCAGTTCAAGGCGGTATTCCGTACAGGTTGGCTTCGTCACTCTTGGCACTTTCTCGCCTTGTTTTCGTTTTAACCGTTGCTCAAGTTTTTGTGCAACTTCGAGCTCAGACACATCGATCGGTGAGTTAAGCATATCTGTGACAATGTCACAAAATAAATCATCATGGTTTAATTTGTCATAGATACGTGCGCGTCGTTCTCGGCTCGGTGTGAGTTGAGTTTGGCCAAATAGAGATAGGGCGGTCTCTAGATCATTAAGCCGTTCGTAATCACGTGCTATGTCATTCAACATGTGCTCGCGTTTACGATCTACGTAACGGTGTTTAACGGGCTGAGGCATTGCCTCAATTAATAAGTCGAGATTGGCTTTGTCTTTTCGGTCAAATTGCCAGTACAGGTTGGCCAACTGGCTCAGTTCAATTAAGCGGTCTATTTGCTCACGTGAATCAAAGAAACGGCGCACTTTACTCAATTGATATTGCTCGAACTGATGCAAACCTAAGTCATCAAGCACAAACTGACTTAAGTCTTGATGGGTGTTGGCAAAAAACAGAGTGAGCAACACGTCGATCATATGAGCTGAATTGAGTTTGACGATCGTAAACTCAAGCTTCTCTATACGATCAAATTCCGCATTACTCAAACGTTCGACAAGGGCGTCTTTCTTGAGTGATTTCGGCAGTTCGGGATAAAGCGTGGAGATTTCTGGCTTGGTCAGTAAATTGGCCGCTAACTCTTGATGAGAAAGGGGTGGGGAAAGGGCTACAAACTCATGTTGACTCAATTCTGCCAGTGCTTCATTGATAGAAGGTATTTCTGGATAACTCAGCTTATCACTTCGAAACCAACATCCCTTTCGGCTGTATAAACGTACCAAAAGGCACTGGGCGTGTTTGCTCAAAGAATCAAACGAGCAAAGCCATGCGTGTTCTTCCTTGGTCAGTAAATTGCTGTACCAAGTTACTGCGTGATGAGTCAGCTTAAAGAAGTTCTCTAGATAGTAGTCTGGTGCAAGTTCGATAGGGCTTTCCATAAACGACCGATAACAAAAAAGGCTTAACCCATAGGTTAAGCCTTTTTGCTATCAAATCAATTCGCAATTATGCGTTTTTTAGCTGTGCTACTTTCGCTTCAGACAATGGCTTAGTGATGAACGCAAGTACGATACATACTGCCATCATTGCTGAAGAAATTGTGTAAGCCAAGGTGTAGCCGTCGCCATTTGTCATCGAGAAACCAACAACCGCTGCGCCGATTGCACCACCGATACCCCATGCTGTGTAAAGCACGCCGTAGTTAGTGCCGTAGTTTTTCAGACCGTAGAACTCAGCCGTTAGAGTAGGGAATACCGCTAGAAGTGTACCGTAACCTACCGCTGCGATTGCTGTACCGATGATCAGTGTAAACTCAGAGTCGAACGTCGCGAACAGCACCATGTTTACGCCTTGTAGAACGAACGCGAGTAGAAGCGTACGAACACCGCCGATTTTATCTGCAAGCATACCCGCGGCAACACGACCGCCAGAGTTAAATACAGCAAGAATAGACGCTAGGTAAACCGCGTTTGGCAAGTTTGCTTGAACGCTTGCGATTGTCGTGATGTTACCGATGATCATTAGACCAACAGAAGCTGCAAACGCGTACATGATCCATAGAGAGTAGAACTGTGGCGTTTTCAACATTGCTTTCCAAGTTAAGTCATCTGACTTTTTCACCGCTTTAGGTGCTTGGCCTTCTTTTACTTTAGGCTCCGCAGGTGTGTAGTCTGCTGGTGGGTTGTTGATGGTTGCTGCAAGAGGAACCGCAATCGCTAGGATACCAACACCAAGAACCATAAAGCTAGTTTGAATGCCCATGCTGTCTATTAGCGCAGAAGTTACTGGCGCAAGGTAAATAGCCGCTAGACCAAAACCTGCCGCAATAATGCCGTTAACCATACCTTTCTTCGAAGCGTGGAACCACTTCATCGCAGAAGGTGATAGGCATGCGTAACCAAAACCGATACCTGCACCTGTGATCACACCGAAGGTAATGTTCAGCATGAGTGGAGTGTCAACAAAGCCAGACGCGATCATGCCCAGACCTGTAAGAACAGTACCTAGGATAAGGATCATTCGAGGGCCCATGCGGTCTTGGAGAATACCTGCAATAAGAAGACAGATAGAGAAAGTGATGGTTGCAGTTGCGTAAGGTGCAGAAGCTTCTGCAGCACTCCAGCCTGATTCAGTTACCAGTGCCTTGTTGAATACACTCCAAGCATACAGGATGCCAAGACAAAGGTTGATACAGAACCCTGCTAACAGGATGCGCATAGCTTTATCAATCTTGCTCATTTTTATTCTCAGTTTTTCCTCTTATTGGCAATGCCGCAAAGAAGGTTGGTTTAAAGATGTTTTTTCTCAAAATTAGTTTGCGTTTTTCAACGTTTAACGCAATGAGCGCGGATTATAACCAATAAATATGTGATTGGAATCTCTTTTTACGGTTACTGATAAAATAATTTGCAACATTAAAAGTGGATGTGAATTCATGGTTTTGTATGTAGTAAGAACGTTGTAAAAAAAGTGACATTTTTTTGTTCACTAATAACGAATGATGAGTCAAGAGAGAGAGGTTTTACGCTGTTGAGTGCACAGTTCACATTTCAAATAAAAAATTTCTAAATGTTTCCATGTTAACCATCTGTAACAAAAATGGCGAATTTATCATCTGACTGTCGTAAGTATCAGATGCAAAGGGTTTCTTAATTCTTAATTGTTAACCTTTTGTAATAATTGAAGCTGATTAGCTTTTATGTACATTAAGTGAGCAAAAAAGTAACTTGTAATTGCTGATTTTAGGCGCAGAATATAGTGAAAAATGAGTTTTCATTTATGAAGGGATGCTTTTTAGATTTGTTGTGAGGTGACTTATGAAACTGTTCCTATTACTCATGGCTTCGGTATCCGCTGGTATCGCATCAGCAGACCACATCCATTCATTTATGTTGGGCTTATCTATTGCTTCTTTAGCTGTAGGTAGCTGTTATTTCTTCGCATTTCGCAGCTCGCGCTTTCCACAGCTTGCTTTATTCCTACTCATTTGCGGTATGCTTTCTAAGTTGACGATAACCGTAGTCGGTGTGATGTGGGGAATGTCCGCGGAATTAATCACGTCTCCAATCGTATTCGCACTTTCATATTTATTCTTTTCGCTTGCCGTTACCTACTTATGGTTTAGCTACAGAGAGAGCATCACTAAGATTCCTGACCGATTTAAGTCAGCGTAAATCAACACATTAGAATAAAAAAAACGCCAGCACATTTGCTGGCGTTTTTAATTAAACGTAATTTTGTTCGGATATTGCTTTTAGTTTGATCGTGGCAATACCGTTAGGCACTCATTGGAACAAGCACAATAGTACCAATAATCACCGTGATAAGGCCTGCTAGAACTGGAACGGATGTGCGTTTTACAACCTCAAACGGGCTGATGTTTGCCATACCTGATGTCGCAACGATTACGCCAGATACTGGTGAGATAGTACGGCCTAGGTTTGATGCTTGAAGCATCGGGATAATTAGGAAAGCAGGGTTTAATCCCATTTTAGCAGCTAAAGATGGTGCTAACTCCACGAACGCATAGAAAGGCGCGTTACCCGAACCCGTTGCAATTGCTGCTGCAACTGTCAATGCAGTTAGAATAAGCATTAAAGCAACGCCGCCTGCACCAGCATTATCTGCTAGATGAAGTAGGTTATCGATAGCACCGATAGACATCAGACCTTGTGCAAAAACCCCAGCGGCAACCAAAAGCATCACAACGCCTTTGAACGCGTCAGCCATGCCTGCGTAGCAAGAATCTAAATCTTCTAGTGATTTCTTACCATCGAACTTATTTACAACATAATGGATCAGAGCTCCAAGGAAAATCGAACCAACCACAATAGTGTAGATGTCTAGACTAAGTCCTGGAATGGTACGACCGTTGAATAGGAAAACGCCGATGATAGGTAGAAATGGAAGAGCTGCATAAAACGCTGGTGCGTCAGCTTTGATCTCTGATACATCAATTTTTTCCATTGGTGTATTTTCTTTCTTATCTAAGTATTTGTTCCAGAAGAACGCTGCCGCTGCCATGACGATGATTGCGCAAATAGAAACAGGCAACACAGTTTGTACCGCAAACACATCAAGCTCTAAACCAGACTTTTCTGCTGCGATAACAACATCACCAGAAGTAGGAGAAAGAATGATTGCCGCTGGAGAGGCACACACTGCAACGGCTGCTGGACGAGAAATGCCCATCGCGACCATCATAGGGAATAGTGTCGCCATTAATAGTACGCCAAGGCCTGTTGCAGAACTTACCGCAAGAGACATTAAACACGCCACAATGTAAGCCGCTACCAAAAGGACGTAAGGAGACTTGATGACAGAAAGCGGTTTAGAGAACTGTTTCACTACCACGTTGTTCGCGCCGATATGAGTCATGTATGACGCAAAACCACAAAGCAGCATGATTTGCATACCAAGACCGCCACCGCGGTATTGAAGCATGTATTTCACGTATTCAAGCGCATCTGTCACCATGTTACCAGTTGAGGTGATTTTTGACGGCAGCACGTCGTGCCCCAAAACGCCAGTCATAAGAAGTAAAGCAATACCAGCTGTCAGTAACACGCCCGCAGCTTTATAGCCTTTGACAATAAAGTAACCCACCGCAATGGTAACCACTAAGCCAATTAAGAGCTCTAACATAGGGATCTCCGAATGTTATGTAAAAAAGAAAGAAACTGTTTCAGTTTATGACAAGGAATTTACAGAATTCTTAGCTGTGGCACGAGACAAATATGGGGCTTGCATGATCTGAGACAAATAATAATTTAATAAATAATTTCGTTAGATTGTATTGTTGGAATTTGGTTTTCTAAGTGTTATGTGCTGGTTTGAAGCTATTTATAGGAAGGAAAATATGACTAGGAAAGTGAATGAATAAAGAGTGAATTGATTCACAATAGGAAAAAGACTTTACTCAGTAAGCAATTATTGGAAAACACTCTTCACAACAAAAAAGCTTCGCCGAAGCGAAGCTAAGTAATCGTAAGAATGAGGATAAACTATGCGTATCGACGAACCATAAGGTTCCAACTACGTTGCTGCCGTTCGAACTCTGCTTTAATTTGCTGGTACTTCATTTTCGTTACAGAACATTCGTATTTCTTTACCACACTGGCAGTTTTGGCACCGAGTACTTCTTTGCGCATCTCGTAGTATTCCTGCATGTGATGAACTAGAGTATCAAACTCGTGCTGTAGCTGATCGAGGATCGTTTGCGTGTTCGGTTTCGATTCTAGCTTTTCTCTTGCTTTCTTCAAAAGTTGACTCGCACGGGCTTTTTCAATTCTAAATGTAGGCGTTGTGCGCAACTTAGATGTGAGTCCTAGCCAAGAACATGACTTTATCAACCACTTCGTTGGGTCGTAATGCCACCAATACACGCCATTGCGATAGTCATTCTCGAAAATATGATGGAAATTATGGTAACCCTCTCCAAATGTGAAAA
The DNA here is from genome assembly GCF_033338655.1 of Vibrio sp. Vb1729. Lineage (NCBI taxonomy): Bacteria > Pseudomonadati > Pseudomonadota > Gammaproteobacteria > Vibrionales > Vibrionaceae > Vibrio > Vibrio sp. Vb1729. The sequence continues at coordinate 647,341 of NZ_JAWOTB010000011.1, forward strand.
AGGCGAGTACACCATTATCGCGAGCAGTGTTTTTGTCTGTGAAAGTTTGCTTACCCCAAATATGTGCGAGGGAGTTAATGAAAAAAGTCGTATGGTGACTCATAAAGAGTCGAGCCGCACCAACGACCAATAACATCCCCCAGATATCACCGTAGATCAGTCCGAGCATGACTGGGAAACCAATATTAGTCAGTAGGGCAAGTGGAACATAATACTTATGCTGCCACATGACGATTTTGTCGCGCTTTAGGTCACGGCAGTTTGTATATTCGTTTTCCTTTGATTTATTGTAATCACGTAACATCCACCCAATGTGAGAATACCAAAAACCCCGCTTGGCTGAGTACGGATCTTTATCGTTATTGTCGACATGTTTGTGATGCACACGATGATCAGAAGACCAATGTAATGCACTATTTTGCAAAGAAAATGCTCCTCCAATCGCAAAAATGGCGCGCAAAATAGGATGAGCTTCGTACGTTTTGTGGCTCCAGAGACGATGATAGCCTGCTGTAATAGAAAGGTTAGTAAAACTAAATGCAATCACTCCCCAAATTAGATGTTCCCAACCCAGTCCAAAATGATATGCATACCAAGGCATTACAATAAAAGTCAGAACAAAACTGGCAGAAAATATCAATGTATTCAACCAGATAACAGGTGGTTTGTTTTGAGTCACAGGTGTATCCCTAACTTTGAGCTAACAACTGTTCGCCAGAATATCAGCGTACACATGTAAGTCAAATTAAAGTTAGACAAATGTGACTATTCCTTTGGGTGTAGATTAAGGAACTTGATGGGATATTTTGCTTTTAATTGAATAATGAGTAGTATTAAAAAATGAGCTCTGGCTTAAGGTGTATAAAATCTGCCAAGAAACAAGTGTTATAAAGGTGGAATATACCGAGACTCTATAAAGAAGCAAAAATGTAAGAAAATAGGAATACGTAATGGATTTACGATTAGCGGAATATAAGGACTACGAGCGCATTGCGCATCTTCATGCGGATAGCTGGAAGCGTCATTACCGTGGCATTCTTAGTGATAACTATCTTGAGAAAGAAGCGATTGACGACAAACTACTGATTTGGCAAACCCGTTTGACCAACCCACCATTCAATCAGCACATTGTCTTGGCGGAGGAGGGAGGTTTGCTACTTGGCTTTGTTTGTGTGTTCGGCAACCATGATTTCGAGCGTGGAACCTTTATTGACGCATTGCATGTTGATGACAGTTACCGTGGTCGTGGGATTGGTAAGCAGCTATTACTTGCTGTCGCAGAATGGCAACAGCAGTACTTTAAAGACACAGGTCTTTATTTAGAAGTTGTGTCGCAAAACATTTCTGCGATTGAATTCTATCGCCACATTGGTGGACAAGAGGATCAAGAGCGAACTTGGCGCGCACCTGATGGCAAAGAGGTGTTAGAAAAAGTATTCCGTTGGAAGAACGCCCAGTCATTAGTTAGTGGGATTGAGGAAAACGTGATTTACTCCTAACCTAGCGTTCTAAAACATTAGATAAGAGCAGTCTCAACACTGCTCTTTTTTGTTTATGCACCCTAACGTTATGTTTTATTAAAAGCTTTCTAGAAGTTAACCCCCATGGCTTTTAGTTCGAGCTCACATTGCTGAGCATTTTCAAACTGAATAGCAGCCATGCCAACTGCTCGGGCACCTTCAACATTGTAAGGCATGTCATCAATAAATACTGTCTCTTCGGGGTTAAGCTGATACTTTGAAAGTAGAGTTTGGTAGATCTCCGCTTGTGGTTTTAGTAATTGAACTTCAGAAGAGATGATTGCTCCATCAAACAGTGGCCAAAACTCATAGGTAGTACGAAGATGTTCCACAATTTCGTTGATGTTGTCTGTGAGCGCATATACGCCATATCCGGCACTTTTTACTCGTTTTAACAGCTCTATACTGCCGTAAAGTAGTATTTGAGTGTGTTTTACATAATAAAAGAAGCGGTCCATTTCTTCCGTCGTTACTTGGTGTTCACGTTGATAACGCTGTTTTGCTTCCCTTTCGGAGATCGTCCCTTTATTTAAATCTTTCCAGATTTGTGATGAAAATAGCATCTGAGCCATTTTCTCTGACTCTACGGAACCACCAAATGTTAAGCGAACGATTTCTACTGGAGACCAGCGTACCAACACATTACCTACATCAAAAATGACATTTTTTATCTGGACAGAATTCATAACACACCCCAAGCCAATTGTTCTTCACCACGCTATATGCGGTGAGTGCTGTTTTTGAATCGTTGGAAAGTCGTGCCAAAGGCGCGACTTAAGTTTCTTACACAAAATGAGATTAACATCCAATTGGATACAGAGCGATTATCGCAAAATTGCACTAAACTATATGCAACTTTGTTTATTTGGTTGTAAATCAAGTGTAGCTGTCTTAAAAGATTGAAACTAAAGATAAGTATTGCGAGCTGTTTACGTCATTTCGCGCTGCTTATAAATGATGATTAATATATAATTAGTTAATAATAAAACGATAAAAGTGAATCAAAATCACACTATTGTGCGTCAGGCGGAGTAAGCAAAACAGATTATATGGACTCGATACGTAAGGTTTATCAATATGCAGAACCAAACCTAACTCTCGTTGGCTGGATGGGGTTTCTTGGCTTTCCGCTGTACTACTTTGTCTGGGAGTTTGCCTTTCCACAGGCTTATGAAAATTTACCTCTTAGATTGTTTTGCTCGTTATTGTTTTTCGGCATCATTTTTAGAAACCGCTTATCATCGACTTGGAGAGATTATGTTCCTATTTACTACCAAGTGACGATAACGCTGTGCTTACCGTTTTTCTTTTTTTATATGTTACTGATGAATGACTGGTCCAATGTATGGGTTATGTCGTTTATGTCTGCAATTTTCTTACACATTTTACTGGTTCATGTTACTAGGGTCATGTTTGCTCAAACCTTTGCTGGGATAGGTTTAGCAACATTCTTCGCTTGGGTTGCAAAAGGGTTCCATCTTGACTTGACCATGGATTGGACTCATGTGCCAATCTTTCTGTTTATTTATGTCTTCGGTAATTTGTTCTATTTTCGTAACCAAGTTGAACATGAAGCGAAAGTCTCGCTGGCAAAATCATTCGGGGCAGGGATTGCACATGAAATGCGTAACCCGTTGAGTGGGCTTTGCACTTCAATAGATGTTATCCAGTCGATCTTGCCCAACATGAAAGAGGCAGGAAAAGAGCAGTACGTCATGAGTGTAGAGGATGTCACCTTATTACGTGAAGTGAGTCAGGATGCAATGAACATTATCCAATCGGGTAATGAAACCATCGATTTATTGCTAACTTCGATTGATGAAAATCGAGTTTCTCGTTCTAGCTTCAAAAAATATTCAGTTCACTCGGTCGTTGAACGGGCAATTGAAAGCTTCAGTTATAAACGTGCCACTGATCGATTTGCCATATCGCTGGATGCGAGAAGTGAGTTTGAGTTTCTAGGTAGTGATACATTACTTAAATACGTTATGTATAACCTCTTCAAGAATGCCTTCCATCACCGTAAATCTGAAGATTTTCACATACATGTATCCATGATAAGTTCAGAACGCTTTAATCAAATTGTTGTAACCGATAATGGTGCTGGCATTGCTCCTGATGTTCTACGCAATATCTTTCAAGACTTTTACACCACTGGCAAATCAGGAAGTTATGGTTTGGGTCTACCGTTTTGTAAAAAAGTCATGCGTTCATTTGGGGGGAACATTGAGTGTCAATCTCAGTTAGGGGAGTGGTCTCAATTTACGTTAACTTTCCCACTAACGACATCTGATACCGTTACTGAAATCAAAAACGATCTGACTAAACTCAAAACCATTCTAACGGTGACTAGCCAAGATATCTTGGTGTCTAAAGTAACAGATATTAGCCGTTTTATGGGCTTTGACTCGACGATTTTAGATGCCAACCAAGTACTCAAAAAGAAAGAGTACGAGTTCGAATTCGATCTGATTTTTATCGATCTTGAGAGCTTAGATCCAAGAGCAAACCAATTGGATAGATTAGAATCTCTCTTGTCTTTCACTGAAGCACGCATAGTTTATCTTTTTGAGCATCATCCGACTCAGAGAGCACGTAAGGCTGCATATGAACCTATTTGGATCGAAACGCAAGCCTGGTTATTGAATACTAAACCAACTATTGAGCGTCTCTTATATGATTCAAGCTATGTATCGACACCAACGGCCTCGGTGACGTTAGATAATTCAAATAAGCGCACAATTATGGTCGTGGATGATAATGAATCTTTGCGTAAATTCACGGCAATGTTACTTGAAAAGCAAGGCTTTGAAGTGATTCAGAAAGAAGACGGGCAGCAGGCTCTGGATACACTAGAGCAAGAAGATGTTGATCTCATTCTGATGGATATCGAAATGCCAATTATGGATGGTGTAGAAGCGTCTAGGCGAATTCGAAGCTCGGATAAAAACTATGCGTCGGTACCTATTATTGCGCATACAGGGGATAGTTCACCTGTCACGTTGGACAAAATTGGGTCTTCGGGTATGTCTGACTTCATCGTAAAACCGGCGGATAAAAATCGTTTGTTCGATAAAATCGCAAACTGGATCTAATCATTCGCGACTTGTTTTCTTGAGGCGAGTTGCTCACAACGAATAACACGAATAAAGAGCTCAGCAAAACTGTTGAGCTCTTTAGTTTTATCTACACACTAACTTACACAAACTCTAAGTCAGGGTGTGCAAATGCTTGTTGGCAGACAGTGAGTACATGATCAACTTCAGCAGCTGTCATGTCTGCATTGACTGAAAAACGGATGATGTTTTTGTTCCTTCCAGTTGCAGGGCGGCAAAACACTGCGCCGTAAACATTTCGCTCTTCGAGAAAGTCGCGGACTCGCTCAGTGTTTCTCTCGTTACCACATTCTAATGCGATAATTTGTGATTCACTGCGAATAGTAAATCCAATGCGTTTTAAACCAACGGCTAAAGACTTGGCTCTTTCAAACAGAATATCTCGCTTATCATCTGATTTTCTTATGACGTCCAGTGTTTTCTCTAGCCGAATGATCTCTTGCGGTAATACGGTAGAACTAAATATTGCAGGGTACGCCACAAATGGAAGCGTCTTCGCCAGTTTTTCTGGGCCTAAAATCGCGCCAGCACGATAAGCAAATGTCTTGGCAAGACTAACGGTAATAAAATCTACCTTATGAGTTAAGCCAAGACCCTGCAGTATCCCCGCACCTTGTGGACCGTGTGTACCTAAAGAGTGTGATTCATCTACAACCAGGCCGCAGTCAAACTCCTGTGCTATTTCGTAGATATCACGTAGAGGAGCGATGGTCCCGATAGTGCTGTAAACCGAATCCACAACAATGATCCCTGAGCCGTGACGTGAAATCTGTTTTCTTAGGTGACTGGTGTTGTTATGCATGAACGGATGAATTTGTGCTCCGGCAATACGTGCGCCTTCCCACAAAGACATATGTGCAAAGAAATCAATGTACACAGGTATGTTCGGTGCACAAATAGTCTGCAATAAACCGACATTCGCAGCCCAACCAGATTGAGAGAGTAGACAACTAGGCATACCAACGAAACTGGCTAGCTGCGTTTCAAATGCAGGTTTCGATTCATCATCTTGTAAGAAAATCGCGGACATCACGACGTTGTCATCGTGCTGGGAAATCGCATCACGATGCGCGTTTTGAATCTCCTTATTATGAGACAGTGCAAGGTAATCATTGCTTTGCAGGACAACGGCATTACACGGTGGGCGTTTACCAAGAACAAGGTGTTTTTTGTTCTCATTCGGTTCGATTAGATCTTGAATATAAAAATCTAGGCGTTCCTCGATAAAGGAGGGAAGTGGTTTGCTTTGTATAGTTTCACTCATAATAAATCTCTTCTTCATATGGAAAAACGCCAGCGCTGACACTTATTCATATTGCGGATTTTGGGGAGAGTGTCACTAACCAGGTTGCATAAGTTTGCAGACCCTTGCAAACTCGACATTTGAGGGTTGGATGGTGGCTGTAACTCTATAGGGGCCCGGGGTCTAAACTAGTTTGTGCTTAAAGTTTATACGGCGATTTTGCGGTGTTTTTTCGTGCTTCATATCTGGGATTTTGGATGAGGAATATAAAGTTTGAAAAGTGAAAAAAATGGGCGCATTAGATAACAAAAAAGGCGCGAAAATCGCGCCTTGAAACATGAGTAGATAAAAGACAAGCTTATCGCTTATTACGTAAATAGCGCTTACGACGCTCTTCTTTACGCTTCGCTTTTTCTTCTTCTTTACGGGCGGTTTCAATCTCGACTTCAATCAGCTCTTGAGTGATCATTTCTGGGCGTTCTAATGTAATTTGGCCCAAAGTGCCTTGGCGAAGTTCGTGCAATAAGATCTCCGATACTTTGTGCAAGTCAACACGTCCACCTGCACGTAGTGCACCGCGGCGACGACCAATTTCTTCCATGATCTCGATATCTGATTCTGGAAGCTCTTCAATTTGATAACGCTCTTTAAGCTTGTCTGCATAATGAGCTGCTAGGTATTCAATGGTATAGAATGCGACTTCGTCATATTCCATCGCTGTATCTTTTACCGCGCCAGTAGCCGCAAGGCGGAAGCCACTGTGTGGATTTTCCACTTTTGGCCATAAAATTCCTGGAGTATCAGATAATACGATGCCATTTTGCAGGTTGATACGTTGTTGACGACGTGTAACCGCGGGTTGGTTACCTGTTACAGCGATTGTTCGACCTGCGAGGGTGTTAATGATCGTCGACTTTCCAACGTTTGGGATGCCCATGATCATGGTGCGAATGTTTTTACCAATTTCTTCTCGGTGTGGGGCAAGTTTGCGGCAAAGCTCCATGATTCGATGCACTTCTTGTGGTTCAGAAGTCGTGATCGCCATTGCTTTTACATGTTGCTCTTGCTCCAAGTGCTCAATCCACAGTTGAGTTAACTCTGGATCGGCCAAATCACGTTTGTTCAAAACTTTAACGACAGGTTTGTCACCACGGATTTGAGAAATCAAAGGGTTTTCACTACTGAAAGGAATACGAGCATCCAGTACTTCGATGATCACATCCACTTGAGGGATTGCTTCTTCGATCTCTTTACGTGCTTTGTGCATGTGGCCAGGAAACCACTGGATTGAGTTATTAACCATTTGAATTTAATACCTTAATTTTTCTAATGCTCCAGCGGTTGTAAAAGTAGCAATGTGAGTCTTGAGTAATACAATACTAGAACGCATTTTCTAAAACTGTGTTTACTTCAAGCTGCTCGAAACCGCGGAGTTGAGCTTTCTTTCATGTTAATACGTCAGTTTATCATGGAATGATGATGAATCATTCAAGATGAAAGTAAAAAGCTATGGCGTGCAAACCTAAACGCACACATCTCTTATATATACCGACTCGCAGTGAATATCCGTCTGGGTGAGAGACCGAACGCAAACGCTGTGTAGTCAAAGGTGGATTGTGTTGTCAGATTGTTCTGACGAATTTTGGTTTTCTGCTTTTATATCAAAGTGTTATTTTTATTTCGCTGTTGAGCGAAGTTTGACTTTTATCTGACAAAAACTAGTCTGAGCTTCCATTCAGAGGAAGCAGTCATGCTCAGTATTCTTAGAAGTATTACGGTATCGTCCGTCGCCTTAATTTTTTTAGCGAGTTCTTTTTGCTCAATGGCCAAACAGAGTCCTAAACCGAAGGTCATCGTTGGCGTTATTGCGCAAGACGAAGCTAAAGACTCGTTTGACGGTAGCGTTGGTCCTTCGTACGGAATTAGTCTTGAGTATTTGTCTAACATTACTAAAGCTTTGGATTATGAGTTAGAACTTCGGACTTACAAGCATATTCCGTCTTTACTTGCGGATGTCGAAAGCAAGAGGATTGATGGTGCGGTTGGATTTAGTAAAACAGCAGCAAGAGAAAAGCGTTTTTTGTTTTCGATGCCTTTCTTTTCGAGCACTATCGCTGTTTGGTATCGGAATGCCACTTACCGAGATAGTGATGCGCGTGATCTTAAATGGGTGTGTGTTGAGGGCAGTGTGTATTGTGACAACCTCACTGAACGTGGTATCGATAAGATACATTACGTTAAAACACGTTTAGAGGCGTTTAATGAAGTTAAGCGAGGTAAAGCGAACGCGCTGATTTACACTTATGTTGGTATTACCCAATATTTGGATTTGAATGACATTGTAAAAGGGGTTGTCGATATTCCCAGTTGGTTGAAAAACGAAGAGGTGAGTTTTATCGCTTCGTTGGACAAACAGAGTCTGATCGATGACATCAACAAAATCCTTCAGTGGGAGCAAAATGGAAAAAACATTCGCTCCGTCGCCTCGAAAAATCCTTACCATATCAGTGATAAGTTATTGGTAGATTACCGACGTAATCATCAAAACAAACTAGTGATAACTTACAGCAGCAGTGACGAAGCTTATCCGTTTCTCTACCGAGATTCGCAAACGGGCGAGTTAGATGGCTTCTTTCCAGATTTTGTCGACTTATTGCAGTCTCGTACTGGCTTGAGCTTTAAGTATGTGAAGCCGACGTCGAGCCTTTCTAATGGATTAACGGCATTTGATGCCGATATAGTCCCCATCTCTTATGTGGGTGAGCTACCTAAGTCAGATTGGTTGTTCACTAAACCATTCATGCACAGTAATTACGTGGCTATCCAAGCGGAGCAGAGCAAGCGCGATAAATCTGCACTGAAAGAAGCGGGTATTCTGCTCACTTTGAAAAAGCAAGGGTTAGTTCATTTGGGCACTTTGCAGCAAGGCCAAGTTGATCATTATAATGATTTGAAGAAGCTGCTTACCGATTTGAAATCGGGCGTTTTGGATGTGGCTTATATTCCTGACGACATCGTTCACAACATGATTGCACAAGATCAAGTCGATGACTTGGTGATCAATGCGGAGGACGTTTTGACGTTCTCTAATGCATTTGCGGTTGCAAACCACAATACACAACTGCAACACATGTTGAACAGCATCATCGAAACCATTGATTCTAACGAGATCGAAAAACTGCTGCGTTCTCACCGAAGCTTCAAACTGACTTATGGCTATGACGCGGAGCAGATCGCTACATTTGTTGTTGCTGGTTCATTCATATTCTGTCTCATGTTGATTGCGGCGTATTTCATCTTATCTCACATGCGACTTAAAGTGAGGTTAGCCGAATTTAATGCTGACAATGAGGAAGCGGAAAAGCAATGGCTGATGGACATCATCAAAGAGATCAATAGCTTGGTTTTTATCCATAGTGAAAATAACCATATGGAGATGAGCAATTGTGCGAACTACAACAGTAAACAGTGCCAACAATGTAGTTTGAAAAGTGATTCTGCGCACGTTCCTCTGGTGAATAATTTTGATGAACTGACCACTGTTATTGCTGGAAAGCGTATTTCAGAAGAGGTTGCCTCGTCGGGCTGTGAACTTGATATTAAACATGTATATCGAGAACGCAAAGTCATCGCTTCTCCTAGCGGTAAGAACAAGTTTGTACTGACTGTGATTCAAGATATTACCCAGCAAAAAGAACGTGAACAGGCGTTAATCGATGCGCAAAAAGAAGCGCAAACCGCGGTACGTGCGCGCGAAAACTTTTTGGCAACCATGAGTCACGAATTAAGAACGCCATTGTCGGCAGCACACGGCATCCTCGATTTGCTAAATCACCAAGTGACGGCAGATTCAAATCGCGAGTTAATTGCCCAAGCCATACGCTCGCTCAATCATTTGAATACGTTAGTAGACGAAGTACTGGATTATTCAAAGTTAGAGGCAGGGCACTTAACCGTCGCCCCAGTTAAGAGCGACTTGCTTAAAACCTTGTGCGATGTGTTTCGAAGCTTTGAACCACGAGCGCTCGCGAAAGGTTTGGATTACAAAGTGACAATCAAACCATTTTCGAATGCTTTCATTGAAATCGACGCGCTGCGATTGGTGCAAATTACCACCAATCTACTCTCCAATGCGGTGAAATTCACTGCGGAAGGCGAGGTTGGAATCAGTGTCATTCTTCATGAAAAGCAGCTTATCTTGAAAGTGGCAGATTCAGGTATCGGCATGACGGATGACCAACTCGAAGGCATTCTCAATCCTTTTGTTCAAGCGGATGACACTATTACGCGTAAATATGGCGGTACTGGATTGGGGCTAAGCATTGTTGACCGATTGATCGACTGCATGGGCGGCTTGCTCTGCATCGATTCACAATTTGGCTTGGGCACGACGATTACCGTCAAACTGCCAATTGAGCATTGCGACTCTGAGCCAGACGTTTGTTTGAACTGGACGTATAGCGAGAGCTTACCACTTAATGTTCGCCAGTGGTGTGACGCGTGGAAAATGCGTCCAGCGACGTTAAAAACAATGGTGGCGAACCTTCACCCTATACACGACAGCGATGCCAGTTTTAATGGCCTAATGCTACGTGACGAACAAAGGGTACTTGGCAGTCTTACGCTAAGAGAGATTCAATATCCAGATACATTGTTCAATTTGCTCAGCCAAACGCAGCAAGAAACCAAGCTTAGTGACGTAAATCAAGAAGTGGTTTCTTGGGTTCTCGGCACGGTACTGGTCGCAGAAGATAATCCCATTAACCAAAGTGTGATAGCAATGCAGCTTCATGAACTTGGAATCGAATCTGTCATTGTGAATAACGGCCGCGAAGCATGGGAATACATCAACCAAGATGAAAACGTTGTGTTGCTGCTGACCGATTTTCATATGCCAGAAATGGATGGCTATGAGCTTGTTAGGCACGTGAAAAACTCCGAATTTAAAGCAATTCCAATCATCGGTGTGACAGCAGAAGATGCTCGTCTTGCCATTGAACGTACACAGGATATCGGCATTGATGATGTGCTCTACAAGCCCTATGACCTTAATCAATTAAAAACCGTTTTGATTCCATTTATTGGCGAAAAAGAGAGGGGTAGGCTGCCCGGCTGGATTAAACGGTTCAAAGCACAGGACGCAAAAGAGATTGCGCGCGTGTTTAGTCAATCAATGTCTACAGATATAAAAAACTTAAACGCCGCATCGACTGAGCGAGACAAAAAACGGGTCATTCATGGCATCAAAGGAGCGGTTGGGGCGATAGGGGTAAGCATGCTGACTGAGCTTTGCATTGAGGCAGAACGAGTTACTGCTGCGGAGTTTGACAGGCGAACAGCGGAGCTAATTTTACGAATCGAGCAGGAGATCGAAAACATAAACTATTGGGTAGAGACAAATGAATACACAATTTAATGTGATGGTGATTGATGACCATCCGCTACAAACCACAATACTTACGCAAATATTGGATCGCTATTGCGCGCAAGTCATCCCTTTTAACTGTGTGGATGCCGCTATTCAGAGTGTGCAGGAACAATATTTTGACGTGATTTTTTGTGATATCCAAATGCCAGGAAAAGACGGCATCGATATGATGGAAATGCTCGATAAAGTCCAGTACCAGGGGCAAGTTGTACTGGTCAGTGCAATGGAATTGACCATTATTTCTGCGGTAAGAGCCATGTGCGAGGGATTTAGTTTTGAAGTATTAGGGAAGCTGCCTAAGCCATACGATGAAAATGAAGTCGTTGATTTGTTAGGCAAAATAAAAGATGAAAAAGCGAAACAAGTCAGCTTTGCGCAACCTATTGAAGTGGAAGATCAAGAATTCCTGTTTGCTCTGGCTGAAGGGCGAGTGAAAAATTATTACCAGCCTTTAGTCGATGTGCAAAGTGGGGAAGTGCTTGGGTATGAAGCGCTCGCGCGTTGGAATCATCCTATTTATGGTGTGTTACCCCCTCATTATTTTTTGCCAATTGTAGAGCGTTGCCGCCTTTCAGGAGAGTTGTTTCAAGCTGTATTGAGTAATGTTATCTATGACATGAAACACCGCGGATTGACGCAAAACGTATCCATTAATGTAGACCATGAAAATTTAGAAGATACGGCGTTCTCTCATTACTTTTTACAGCAATGTTCAGAGAGCGAGATTGACCCATCACAAATCACCATTGAAATTACAGAGCGAGATACATTTCAGACTAGCGCGTCCCTGTACAAGAATTTACTCAAGTTGAGGATGAACGGTGTCACTGTCTCAATAGATGATTTTGGCACGGGGTCATCGACGTTTGAAAAACTGGCTCAACTGCCATTCAACGAGTTAAAAATCGATCGTTCGTTTGTACAAGGTGTCGAATGCGACATCAAAAAACGCAACATCGTTGTTGCTATTTGCGCGTTAGCGAAAAGTTTGAATATACGACTGGTCGCGGAAGGTATTGAAGACGAAGTCACACTGCAAGCGATACGTGAGTATGGGATTGATCTTTGCCAAGGCTTCTACATTGATAAACCCATGCCACTAGAAGCCATAACCATACTAAATGAAAGATATGAATAAATTGAATTACTTGATCTTTGACGATCATCCTCTCGTTTGTGTTGCAATCAAGTCACTGTTGGAAGAGTTAGGGAAAACAAATGGGGTATTTACTGCAACATCAGCGAAGATGGCATTACAAATATTGAAAAAGGAAGAAATTCAACTGTTGATCTTAGATGTGAACTTGGCAGATTGCGATGGGTTTGATTTCTACAAACGTATCAAATCCCATGGTTATGAAGGCAAAGTCATTTTCTTCTCCGCTGAAACTAGCCAAATGTACAGCCAAATGGCTTTTCGTTCTGGCGCTGATGGCTATGTGTGTAAATCGGAAAATCACGACATTCTTAAAGACGCGATAGAAGCGGTAGAGAAGGGGTATACCTTCTTCAAATTTAAGCAAGTTGTTAACAGCGTTCGAGAAATGCCACAACTTTCAAGCAGAGAAAGTGCAGTAATGAAGTATTTATTACAAGGAAAGTCCAATAGAGAAATCGCTTCAGTGCTATCAATAAGTGATAAAACAGTCAGCACATACAAACGCCGTCTATTGGATAAATTTAACGTAAAGAACATTGTTGAGCTAACAAGAGTGGCGGGGGCGTAAGACCGCATCATGACACTTAAAAGTATCGCGTTGTCTCTTTTCATCGCAACATTACTATTCGTCACTTCTGTCACAATGATTGGTGCGGTGTTAATTTCTTATGAAGTAAAGCAGTTCAACACTTACGCGAATAATTTAGCCAAAATAAAACAAAAAGTAATTCTCATGGGGCTATTGACGGAAGCGCAACTCGAGCAATACAAAGGCATGAGCGTGAGTGAAGTAGAAGCGCAAACAGAGCTGAGCTTTCAAGATGCGATTTACTCCCTGTCACCTTATGAAAAACTCAATTACGTTGAATCTGTTGCACGGAAATCGCTTCATCAGGCTGAAGCGTATTTATCAAATGCGTTCAATCGACAAAATGCCGTTATGTATTTTCGTTCTTATACTGGAAACAAACTCATCTTAGAGAGACCGATTGAAGCGTTAGAGGGAGTGAAAGCCACATTTGATGTTGATTGGTGTAAAAGTAATTATTCTTGTGTGTTAGCTGCGTGGAAAGAGCAACTGACGGACCGGGTATTGTTTTCCCTACCATTTAAAACGACATACTCCGATGACATGGCGATAAGCATCATGAGTCCGGTTTACTTTCAAGGTGAGTTAGTGGGAGAGTTTTCGGAACAATTGTACCTCTCGCCGCTTTATAATGATGGGAAAGCGGTGGATGTTCAAATAGCGAATGGGAACAAGCAAATGGTGATTTACTTCGCTGGCTACCCCTTTCCATCATTCGCGTACACCCAATCATATGTCGCAGACAACAACAATCTCATTGTTTACATGTACCCATTCAGTAAAATTGTATTGGATTACGTGTTCTTGTTTATCATCCTCTTTTTCGTAACCTTAGCGTATTACAACAAAGCTTATGAATCTAAAGAGAGCAAACTTCGCCTCGCGAAAGCACTGACGAACGTGACGAAAGATGATTTAACGGGATTGTTTAACCGCAGAGTCTTTCAAGATAGCGAATTCAAACGTCGTTTGGAAACCGCGCCATATTCCGTCATTGCAATAGATGGCGATAGGATCAAGCGAATCAATGACCATTACGGTCACCATGTAGGGGACGAAGTTATTGGGATTATTGCTGATGCTATGTCTAAAGTGTTTCGAAATAGTGATTATCTAGTTCGAACTGGTGGTGATGAGTTTGTTGCGATTCTGCCGGGTTGCAGTATCAGCCAATCTTCAATATTGGCGAAGAAGCTTCGTAGTGTCGTTAAAGATAACCGACTAAAAACCTTGGATATCGAAGTTAGTGTGAGTACTGGTATCGCGGCGAATGAATTACACGAAACGCTTCAGGACGTTATTGTACGTGCAGATGAAGATCTCTATGAGATGAAAAAACACAGACAAAAGTCCCATTAAGCAGGTCTAGTATTGACTAAATGTTAAGTTACGGAACATAACCATGACATAACTGTTTGATTAATTTGACCAAACAGAATGAGTGGTCTTTTATATTAGAGCAGTCAACAAATAGTGATTGCTCTATTTCTTCTCGACCTTACATCTGGTGTCGCACGTGAACAAAGATCTCGACTTAAACTTACTTAAAATACTTGTCTTACTGGATAAGCACCGTCAGCTCAAGCCCGTTGCGAAAGCGATGGGGAAGAGTGAAGCGTCAATTAGCAAATACCTTGCCCGATTGCGACTCCAGCTAAACGATGAATTGTTTATTCGGCATCCTCATCACATGGAACCAACGGACTATTTAAAACGTCAATTACCTAAAATTTCCGATGCACTAGAGAAGCTTGAAACTTGTCTAATTAGAGATGAGTTTGAACCGGAAAATTACGAAAAAGACATCACCATTTGTTTACCGCAAACCGCTCAATACTCATTTGGGCATTTACTTGCAATGGATTTAATGGTGCTGTTTCCCAAGGCGCACATTTCGATAGCAACGATTACAGAGTATACGATAGAAGAGATAATCCTAGGCAAAGTGGATGCGCAGTTACATTACTTCAACGAGGATGTTCCGAAATCTGTTTATCAGAAGTTCATCGGCTATGCGCCTGCTGTGGTAGTTGTCCCTGAAGAGCTGGGAATTACCACCCTGGAAGAAGCAGCCAAACTTCCCTTTATCATGTTAGAGA
Source organism: Vibrio sp. Vb1729 (assembly GCF_033338655.1). Classification (NCBI taxonomy): domain Bacteria; kingdom Pseudomonadati; phylum Pseudomonadota; class Gammaproteobacteria; order Vibrionales; family Vibrionaceae; genus Vibrio; species Vibrio sp. Vb1729. The sequence goes on from NZ_JAWOTB010000011.1 coordinate 662,495, forward strand.
TTATCGGTTGGAAAGAGAAAGAGCAGCTCGTTAAGCGTGCAATGGAAAGCCACGGTATGGTCATCAACCGTATTGCGGCTCTAGACAACGTAAGCAGCGTATTGAAGCTAATTAAGCAAAAAAGCGCCGCAACCGTGTTACTTGAATATCAGGCGCCAATTGATGGATATAAATTTATAAGAGTGCCAGAGCATTTTTACCCAGATGGCTGGCCAAAAGTGGTTGTACAGGTGAAGCAAAGCTTAAGACATGATGCAATGCACCAGTTGTTAATCGGTGCTATTGGAAAATACATGAGCGCTTAGCGGCAAAACTCAATGTTTTCTGACTGAGGGATAGTATGCAGAAGTTCAATCAACGTGTCCGCATGGTACTTTTTCAGAATACGCGTTTTGTAGGTGCTGATTGTTTTAGCGCTGAGTGAAAGTTGTTCAGAAATCTTCTTATTTGAGTAGCCTTGTACAAGATAATGGAACACCATGGCTTCGCGATTTGAAAGTGTTACGTTACCCGACGATGGTGTGTGAGTCGACTTAAACATTGAGTAACCGCGTGAAACACTCACAATTGCGTCAATAATGGTCTCTCTTGTTTCATGTTTGCTTAAGAAGCCGTTTGCGCCCATTTCGTACGCGGCTTTAGAAAGACTCGAGTAGTCACGTGAAGAAACAAATAACAGTCGGCCACGATATCCCGTCGCTAAAATGTTTTTGGCTAAACGCATACCATCGCGGTCGCCAAGCACTACGTCTAAAATAATCAAATCAATCTTTTGGCCTCGAACAAGATCCATCACTTCCGCACTGTCAGTGGTTTGAATCACTTCAGCTGCGTTGATTACAGATTCAACTAGAGAAGCAAGTGCTTCGCTATACAATGGTTGAGCGTCGATAATAAGAACATTATTCAAAGTGAACCTCACCTAATACATCAACTAGTGTGCTGTCAGGCGACAGCGCAATTGGATGAATAGGATTGTAGGAAAAACCTCGCTAAGAGGAAGGAAAATGACTCTTTCCAAAAGTGAAAATCAGTGTCTTGATTATGGGAATAGCGATGTCAGGTATTGAAATACCTAGTGATAGGATGATTGCTTGAAACTTACGTTGACAGAAAACTAACAAACTGAAAGTGTTCTTTCAGTGTTCTATGCCTTCAGATTTTCTTGTGATGTTTCTAGCGCTTCGATTTAAACCCGTGTGTTAGCAAGCGCAGTTTTATACCAAGCCACTTGAAGAGAGCTTGTTATACACCAGGCATGAGCACGCTAGCCAACTTTGTACTGATATCTGTTGGATAGGTTTGGCTATTGACGCTGAACATCACTTCAAATTATTTCTAAACTTTTCATTGACTCTGCCGCTAAAAGTGGAGGTGTTAATTCGCACTTTGGCCACTCATAATGTCGTGTTCAAAAATGAGACAATTTTACATGGTTTGGTATGGAAATGTGCGTTAGCCGTCCTTTTGATGGTTTACAAATTTTGTTGTAACGACTAAAAAGGACTTTTGGATTTTTAGCCAGAGAATGGCTTCTCATGGCGTTTGCATCAAACTTTTTCTGATGCGTATTTTTGGTTGGATAATTGGCTTTATGAGTAACGTAACCAGCACCATTTTGACAGAAAGTGGTACCAATGAGCTTGAAATCATCGAGTTTCATTTAGAAAAAACATTGCCAGATGGCAGCACAAAAACTTGTTATTACGGCATTAACGTTGCGAAAGTACGAGAAGTGATTCGCGTGCCAGAAACAACCGATTATCCAAACGCACAACCTCATATGATTGGTGTGTTCTCATCCAGAGATGTACTGACGCCTTTAGTGGATTTAGCTGGTTGGTTAGGTGTGCCAACACGACAAGATCTGGAGCGCAAGTTTGTAATCGTTACGGATTTCAACAAAATGACCAATGGCTTCTTAATTGACAGCATTTCGCGTATTCATCGTATCTCTTGGAATGATGTGGAATCACCAAGTCAGTTTTTGGAAGCGGGCGAACAAGATTGTGTAGTGGCCGTTGTCCGTAAAGAAGGCAACCTGATCATGATTCTCGACTTTGAAAAAATCATCGCAGACATCAACCCAGAACTGAGTATGGAAAAGTACGATGTGAAAGGGGACAAGTCGGTGGATCTCAACCAGAGAATGGTCGGTAAGCGTAATGCTAAAACGATCATGGTGGTGGATGACTCAGCATTTATTCGCTCTTTGATCCAAGATACATTAGCTTCTTCAGGTTACAATGTGATCACATGTAAAGACGGTGGTGAGGCGCATGAGAAGTTGATGAGCTTGATCGAGGTCGCGAAAGAAGAAAACTTGCCAGTTAAAGAGCTATTAGATGCGGTGGTTACGGACGTAGAAATGCCTCGAATGGATGGTATGCACTTAGTGAAGAGACTACGAGATACCGAAGCGTTTCATGAAATGCCGATCATTATGTTCTCGTCATTGATGAGTGAGGATAACCGAGCGAAAGCACTCTCTCTTGGCGCAAATGATACGATTACCAAGCCAGAGATTGGCCGCATGGTGAATATGATGGATAAATACGTGTTTAACTTTGCGTAAAAAACCGATCAGATGAAACAAATAAGGCTGCCGATTGGCAGCCTTATTTTTATTGAGGGCAGGGAAGAATATCTAAGGTGTAACTCTCGTTTGGAGTCTGCGGTGGCCCATATAAAATTCCACATTGTGTAAGGCTAGCTCTTTTTTCGTCGGCTGCAGCAATGACCATTTCGCGAGTTGTTGAACCAGCCGGGTGATGAAATGTTTTCCAATCCGAGTCTTCTTCGTTCAGTCCTTGCACGAGTAACTTCATCGATTCGCTATCAGAATCAGGGTATCCATATAAAAAAACACAGCGCTTTGAACCACCAATATTACAGCCGTCAAATGGTAAATCTGCCATTAAAGCACTGTCTACGAAGTTTGAAACGTAAGGCTTGCTTTCCAATCCCGCAATCGCCATTTTCCCATAACCTACGCCTAATGCTGACGCAATAGCGCCTTTCATTCCTTCCAAACGAGCTTCACGTGCATCACTTTGAAGGTTTAAAAAGCGTGGCGCGGCAGTGACAGCAAGAATACCGAGCACGACAATAACTACGACTAACTCTATTAGAGTAAATCCCGTTTGTTTTTTCATATTATTTTCACAGCAAGTTAAAGGTAGAAAAACACTGACCGTACACTTGTTTATTGTGTAAATAAGTACGGTAATGATAAATCGATCAGTAGTATAAGGAGGTGAGTTGTAAAGTGCTATACCGACGCCGCACTAATTGACTGAATCCATTAAATGCTACGGAGAATTCACGGGTCTAATTCGGCTAGATTTTAAGAGGTCATTAATTCCGCTGAAGAAATGCTGCGTGAACAGGCGAGCATGAATCCTCTTCGATGTAAGCAAACATGTACATCAGCGGAATGAAATACAAAATGCAAATAAGGGCGAACCGCACAAATGGATTGTCTTTTTATTCACTTTGATGAATGCTACGCGGAACTCATATCGCAGTATGCCTGAGGTATTCATCATGCGAATGTGCTTTGGTTTTGTGTTTATTTTTCAAATATAAGAATAATCTAAATGGAATTCGATTCGATAAACTTCCTTGCAATAGGTTTGATATTTCTTGGCTCTTATGTCCAGACCGCAATCGGTTTTGGCTTGGCTATTGTTGCCGCACCTTTATTGATTCTTTGGGCGCCAGAATATGTTCCTGCGCCAATCTGTTTAGTCGCGTTATTTATTTCGTTGATGAATGCGATGAAGCACCGCAGTAGTGTTGAAATCGGCGGCTTAAAGATGGCGTTGATTGGGCGAGTGCCGGGATCAATTGCTGGTGGCTTGCTACTCTTTTTTGTATCTACACAAACTCTCACGCTTTGGATTGGTTTGTTGGTGCTGTTTGCAGTCGTGGTGAGTGTTTTACCGTTTCGGGTTGAGCCTACGCCTTCGCGTATGACATGTGCTGGTTTCTTTTCTGGGTTGTTTGGTACCAGTTCTGCGATTGGAGGCCCTCCGATGGCGTTATTGTTGCAGCATCAAGAAGCGAATCAGTTACGCGGTAATTTATCGGCTTTTTTTGTTTTCAGTTCGATTATTTCACTAATAGTACAAATCCCAGTGGGCTTCTTCACATTGCATCATTTGGTCATTACTATTCCTCTATTACCTGCTGCGGCGCTTGGTTACTGGCTAGCAATGAAAACTACCCAGTCGTTACCAAAAGAAAAGATTCGGTTTGGGGCACTTATGTTGTGTTTTGTGAGTGGCTTTACCGCCGTCGTACAAGCGTTGAGCCAATAATGCCATCTGCATCATAAAGTCACTGCGGGATTGCATTCCTTTTTATGTAAGGCGGACTTGTTTACTTACGCCAAATTGGTCGTTTAGATGGGCGATAGTTTTATGAATAACACTCGTTATGGCACTTTTATGGCAGCATTCTCCTTTGTGATCTGGGGATTGCTACCAATTTATTATCGTTATTTACCAAATGCTTCTATGGATGAGTTGCTAGCATGGCGAATCATTGGGTCTGTACCTGTCGGGTTTCTAATTGTGCTTGGGATAACCCGTCGAGGGCTGAATTGGAAAGAAATCTGGCTTGATAAAAAATCCTTGTGGTACACGTTTGTGGCGAGCAGTTTGATGTGTATTTCTTGGAGTGCGTTCACTTGGGCTTTGACCCATCATCGGGTCATCGATGCCAGCTTAGGCTTCTTTATTGGGCCATTAGTATCTGTTGCGCTGGGCGTATTTATTCTTGGGGATAGGCTCTCAAAAGGCAAACTTATTGCAATAGTGTTGGCAACAATTGGTGTTATGTATCAAGTGATTCACTATGGTCAGCTACCCGTTATCGCACTAACGATGGGGTTGTTCTTTGCTTTGTATGGGCTGTACAAGAAGAAGATAAATTATGACTGGAGTACAACCTTGTTTGTTGAGGCGTTGTTACTGACTCCAGTTGCACTCGCCTATTTGCTCTATAAACAATGGGCAACTGGTGAACTGGCTTCGGGCACAGATACCACAACATTGCTTTTGTATTTTGGCAGTGCACCTATCACACTTTTACCACTCGTATTTTATTCTATCGCAATACGTATAACTAATTTATCAACCGTCGGTCTAATGCAATACATCGAGCCAAGCTTGCAGTTTGTGTTGGCAGTTATGTTTTTGGGCGAGTTGTTTGACGAAGTGAAAGCGGTGACCTTTGCATTTATTTGGGTAGGGCTGTTGTTCACAATTTTTGAAAGTATTATCAAAGGGCATCGGCGCAAAAAGCTGGTCAAACACCCCTTATAGTGGTTTCAATATTCTCACATATTAGCTTCTTTATTCTTATGCCCTCCATTCGAGGGCATTTTTAATGTCATGAAGCATTGGCTTTCGTTTTTTGCCCGAATAGAAATCATAACTTGAGATTATTTGACGCATTATCATAATGATACCGCTATAGTTATAGCCAAGTGACACGCTTATATAAGTGAAAACCAGATCAAGAAGGACGACATATGATCACTGCTCTGTATGCCAACATTCTCGCAATACTCATTATTTGGTTGGCTGTTCAAGTAATTAAGCAACGTCGCTTAAATCAAATTGCTTATGCCGATGGTGGGGTAGAGGCTCTACAAATTGCTCGTAGTGCCCAGAGTAATGCGACAGAATATATCCCCATCACCCTGATTTTAATGGCACTTTTAGAATTTAATAGTGCTTACCCAACATGGATACATCTCACCGGTATTATTTTTGTAATTGGTCGAGTTATTCATGCTAAAGGCATATTGAAAAAAGACTTGAAAAAGCGCATTAGAGGGATGCAGGTGACATTTCTGGTGATACTTTCATTGGTTGTGTTAAATATGATTTACCTGCCATACGATAAGTTATGGTAAGTCTGCGACGTTATATTCCACCACCTTGGGTACTCGTTCTGATTGGATTAGTACTGAATATTGGCGCGATCATCGTTACTAGCTTAGTCCTTGATAAGTTGGGTAAACAGCACTCGCAGCTCGCAGAGCAAACAGCAGAAAACTTGTATTCCATCCAACTCGCATGGAACAGTGTGGAAACCCTAGAAAGGAAAAGAGAAGCTTTACTGCTGCATGTGCACATAAGTCAGAGCGTAGCGATACCTTTAGAGCTAGAAGAGGTATTAGCAGGGCATTTATCTTCTTGGGTTCTCAACGAGTCGGATGAAATAAAAATTGATCAACTTCCGCAACTAATGTCAAAGATAAATCAGGCGCAAGCTTCGTATAGAGACCGCATCGATAATTACTACATTGAGAATGTAGAGCTCAATGAGGTAATGGCAAAGCAGGATGAAAAGATCGCTTGGTACAAGAATATCGGACTCTTCTTGCAAGTATTCGGACTTGCGTTAATCCTTGCACGCGACTTAGCTAGGAAGCAATAAAAGCAAGAGCTAAAGATCAGGTTTATTGCGAAATGCCAATGGTAGTTTGCAAATTGCAATTTATTCTGTGAGCAAACAGTAGCTATTGGTTAAGTTTTAATGAAAGTGATTAAATAACAACCTGTTTTTGTGCGCTGAAAAGTTGGCACGTCTCATGCTTTAGTATGAGTGACCCTTTCTAAGCCGAGGGTCACCTAGCCAACTGACGTTGTTAGTGAACCATCTTGTTCACAAATATATACAGCCAATCACGACTCCTTGTGGTTGGCTTTTTTTTATGCAGTCTAGAACTGTGCTTTAATCCAGATCATGCGATGGTCGGAAGATACATCCTTACCATCACCATACTTACCGATACGTGCATCGTTAAATAGTTTACGGCCTTCTTCATAAGACGCTGACCAGTACACACCAGAGTCTATTACATTCAAATTTGCTGAAGGCAAGGCATAGTCTACCCCTAAGCCAAACGTTGAAGTGATGCGATTCGGATATGGGTGAGTTGAACTGCGGTCAACAGCGTGTTCAGCTGCACCAAAGCTTGTTGGGTAAAGCTCACCATTCATCACGGTTTGGTTAACTAATGGATCGTTATGCAGCTTCTGCATTACAGAGCTAATGCCGTCACCAGCCACTGGATCAAGGTTTTGATCACCCATCATTACGAATTTAGCGCCGTTCGTTAAGCCACCTGTTTTACCCGCATCGTCGTAAAAATAGTCTTTGCCTTGAATGTAATGATGCCAAAACTCCACTTCTGCTGCGTTTTGCGCTTTGTTTTTACCGGTGTCGAATACTGGTGGAGTAGGATGAGACATCAACAAGTGTACAACTTCCTCGCCATTGCGAGTTGGAATGATGATTGGCGCGTCGACGTGATTTTTCGAAGATAGACGCACTTGATCCCACTCTTCCGCTGAGTACCATTCATCACCACACTTCATGCCGTCTGGAATCTTTTGCGAACCGTCACAGATAGTAATGGTTGGAATTGTCGCACCTTCCATATCTTTCCATTTAAATGCTTGGAATGTACGTGTGTTTGCTGTGTCAATTTTATACTTAGACATAAGGGCAAATGCATATTGACCATGGTACATGCCAAAGCCCCATGCATCACCTGGCATTTGACCTGCGGTTCCGTTGTTGTCGAGATCAAACTCACTCAACAACCCTGTATTGGTTGAATAAGATTCAGCATAAGGGTATTCAATAGGCTCAAGGTTTGCTTCACCGCCCGCGCCATCGATACTTTGCGCGACAGACAAGTAGTTCTTCTGGAATCCTTCAATGGCTGCTTTGTTTTCACCTGTTCCATCGTTGTTGTATTCCGCCATCATGAGAACATCAGGACGATTCTTTTGAATGATTGCTGCAACGTTACGAATTTGAATGACTTTTTCCGCAGTGGTTTTGTCTTCGGCTGCGATTGAACCGTCTAAATAAGAGGTGACCAACGCAGTTTGCTGCGTTGGTTCAATTTGCATTTCATCTACCAAAGTTTCGAAGGTAGCGCGGTCAAAAGAGAGGTTGTAAGTCGCTATTTTTACTTCTTTAGGCTGAACATTGACGTATTCAGTATCGTCATTACATCCAGATAGTAGAGCGGCGCCAACAAGGACAGCGATAGAGGTTTTGATTGCTTTCATGGGTACGTCATACCTTATAATTAATTCGGCTGAATATTAAAGTCATCAGTCATTGTTTTAAGCGATATTAGTCACACAAACGTTTTCATATTTACATGTTCAATTAGTTTTTGTGTGATTTGTGCAATAAATGCAACACTTTCAACACCAGAAGGTTATATGTAAATTGTTAAAAAACGGTGTCGTTATTGATGCGAAATAGAGAGTCCGCCACCGTTAAAAAGAAAAGCGTAGAATTTAAGCGTACATGAGATGTTTGAGTTGTATGCTTATCGCCGTGTTTTATTTTTTATGTTTAAATTTCTGTATATAATAAGCAGTCAATCAGAAGTGAGGACGACCTCACCGCTCTATCTTTTCTCGGGGACGACCCCATCTCGTTGGGAAATGTGACATGGCTTGGGGAATTCTCTTCATTGCGGGCTTGTGTGAAATCGCATGGGCTGTCGGTCTTAAATATTCACAAGGGTTTACCAAATTCGGTGCTTCGGCATTCACTATTGTCTTTATGTTATTGAGCTTTTGGTTGCTTGGCATTGCGTTAAGAACCTTGCCTTTAGGCATTGCTTATGGCGTATGGGTAGGGATTGGCGCAATAGGCACGGCAGTCGTGAGTATTTATCTGTTCAATGAGCCAGCAACACTTATCAAAGCCTTAAGCTTGCTAATGATTGTCGCTGGTATCGCAGGGTTAAAAATATCAGCTTAACGTTAGGCTAAACACAAAACAGCCAGAGTCACTCTGGCTGTTTTTCTAAATGTCGTGTTTACGGTTCTGGGTAGGTATATCAAGCGTTGCGCTTAATAAAAGGTAATCGCAAGTGATGACCAAACGCATTAATTAATGCGCCTGTAACAATCAGACCGCCACCGACGTACGTCCAAATGATCGGAACCTCGCCAAAGAAAATGATGCCTAACAACACAGAAAATACGATCTGGATATACGAATAAGCGGAGGCTTTACCCGCTTGTTGAGTTTGCATCGCTTTGGTTAACCCCAATTGCCCAATTTGGGTAAAGACACCAACTAGAACCAACATGAAAGTCAGATATAGATCGGGCATTACAAAATCGTCGCCAATCAGTAAGAGTGAAGCGGGGAGAGCAACCAACGGGAAATAGAAAATGATCACTGAGCTGTCTTCTGTCTGACTCAGTTTTCTGACAATGACGTAGGCAATTGAGCTACCAAATGCGCCTAAGATCGCAATCATGACGCTAAACATTGGTAAAGCGCTATCTGAGCCTTGCCCAGTTTCTGGGCTTACCATGATATAGATGCCGAGTAAGCACAACGCAATACAAAGGAAAGTTGACGGCTGGATGCGCTCTTTCAAGAAAAATACGGCGAGTAGTGCAGTAAATACCGGATGAATATACTGGAATATCGTCGCTTCTGCCAAAGGTAAGGTGGTCACTGAATAATATACACACATCAGAGCCATCGTGCCCACAGCACCGCGTGCAAATAGTAATGGCTTATTATTGCCCCATACAGAAATTCGTTTTCGCTTTACATCGAAATAACTAATGATAAGTGAAACGAGCGCTCTTGCTGCAACGATTTCAAAAACGGGGATACCGTAGTTGCCGACGTGCTTTACTGTAGCCGACATCAGAGCAAAGCCGAACGCGGAAAGCACCATAAAGCGCACACCGATGGGAATCATAGTGTTGAATGAATTGGACATTTTACTGCTCATTTGTTGCGACAGATCTCACTTTAGCATACTTAGTTAGCGATTAAATCCTCTCAACTCAAACACTTCTGTCGACAAGATGAATAAACAGTAGAATACGTAGCAATTAATCTGCCTCTCTTCAGCGTAACAATAAAAACTCGATATTTAAGGAGCTTACATGATCCCGATAAAAGCAACGCATGTTTCAGGCGTTGTCATTTCAAAAATTGATGGCATAGAAAAAATGCTGTTACTCAAACGCGTAAAAGGTGGCTATTGGTGCCATGTTGCAGGTGGTATCGAAGCGGGTGAAGCCGGGTGGCAAACCATTTTAAGAGAGTTAAAAGAAGAGACACTAATTGACCAAGTTGAGTTACATACAGCAGACTTTCTAGAGCAGTTCTACGAAGCAAAAAATAACCGTATCATGGTTATCCCATGTTTTGTGCTATTTTGTCCGCCTAACCAATCAGTTGTTCTTAACGAAGAGCATACAGAGTATCGCTGGTGTACGCTTGAAGAAGCTAAGCAGCTGGCTCCGTTTGCCAATCAGCATCACCTCTATGAACATGTATGGAAGCATTATGTAGATGTGGCATCACTAACGCCATTTACGCTGATCGATCAAAAGGGCTAAATGAACGGCAACGGCTTTGATTAGTTTTTATAGAGAGGTTTGTTCTCATAAAATGAAGCGTTAGGATTTGCGCTGAGCGTTCACAATAAAAAGGAATAACATCTATGGATGAAGTCACATGCCAAGAGACGTATCAAGGAAATCACTTACAGAAGCGTTTTTCCGTCTCGCAAAGGATCTCAATTGAGCCCCTCAATACGAAACACGCGTCCGCTTTACTAGAGGTTGTGAACACTCACCGAGAGAGCCTTGAGGGCTATCTACCTTGGACGGATTCTGTCACGAACCATCGAGAGGCCGTGAACTACATTTCCCAGCGAGTGAACAGTAACGCGCTGGATTCCCACTGGTGTGCAATTTATTTTGATGAGCAGCTTACGGGTGTTATTGGCATTAAAGGTGTGGATTCACATACACGTGTTACTGAAATTGGCTACTGGCTTGCTAACAATGGGCGAGGCCATCGTGTGATTGATCAAGTACTCGCAGTATTGATCCCTTTCTTGAAGAAGAAAGGGCACGCACAATTCATTCAGTTCCATTGTATGGAAGATAACATCGCTAGCATCAATATTGCTGAGCGTGCAGGCGCCACATTAAAAGAATACGTTGATCATGAGTTCGATATGCTTGACCGCTCTCAACGACTAGGCATTTATGAACTACGTTTGACGTAGTATCCACCCTAGAGATATTTTAATCAGAGTTCGAACTCTAACTTCACGAGCGCTACAATAGTAACATTGTTGCGCTCGTGTTAACTTGGGGCGTCATTGGCAGAAACTAGGCTAGGAGAAGCATCTTGAACGCAATCACAGAGGTTGAAGTAGATAACTTGTTACAGCAAAGCCTCGAACGCTTAAAAGCGGCATATGCAGCCGAGCCTTATCCTAGTTTGGATGAACGTAAACAGCGCCTCGTTTTGTTAAAAAAATCGCTGCTTGAGAACAAACAAGCGCTGGTTGAAGCGTTAAGTGACGATTTTGGCTATCGCTCAGAATTTGATACCGCCATGACCGACGTTTTGCCAACGGTCTCGCATATTAATTATACCCTCAAACGACTAAAAAAATGGTGCAAACCCAGCAAGCGCGAATCCGGCTTATTGCTCGCACCTTCTAAAGTCACCGTTCAGTATCAACCGTTAGGTGTCGTCGGGATCATTTCACCGTGGAACTTTCCTGTGATTTTGAGCCTTGCGCCTTTAGTGACAGCATTGGCTGCTGGCAACCGCGTGATGATGAAGCTCAGCGAATTTACGCCAAAAACCAATAAAGTCATCGTCGATATTTGCCGTGGGTTGTCTGAGTATGTCGAAGTTTTTGAGGGTGAAGCAGACGTCGCACAAGCATTCAGCCAACTGCCATTCGCTCACCTTTTGTTCACGGGTTCTACGAGTGTTGGTCGCGCAGTGGCAAAAGCGGCAGCGGAAAACCTTACCCCGGTGACGTTAGAGTTGGGTGGAAAGTCCCCGGTGATCATTGCAAAAGATGCAGACATGAAGAAAGCCGTTGATGCTATCTTGTTTGGTAAATGCATTAATGCAGGCCAGATTTGTGTCGCGCCTGACTACGCATTTGTACCGCAAGAACGTGTCGAAGAGTTCATTTCGCTATTCTTAAAACGTTTTGAAAAGCTCTATTTAAAATCCAACAAGAATCAAAAGCTGACCCATATTGTCAACCAACGACAATATGATCGTTTGACTGCGCTACTTGAGGATGCAAAAGCGCAAGGTGCTAACCTTCACACTGTTGAAGCGTCGCCCCAAGAGGAACGGCTTCTGTATCCTCATTTGGTCACGGACGTGTCGCCGAATATGCGAATCATGCAAGAGGAGATCTTCGGGCCATTTCTACCTGTTAAGCCCTACAATGCCGTTGATGAGGCGATTGACTACATTAATCAGCACCAAAGACCACTTGCGCTGTATGTTATGTCGGACGACAAATCGACCATCAAACATATTGTACGCCACACGCACAGTGGTGGCGTCGGCGTTAATGATACGGTTTTACATGTTGGCGCTGAAGATGCACCTTTTGGTGGCGTTGGTGAATCGGGTATTGGGCATTATCACGGAGAGGAAGGATTCAGAACTTTTAGTCATGCGAAAACCATTCTTCACACACCGAAATGGTTGCCAAGAACGAGCGTATTAATGCGCCGTAGGGCTATGGCGATAAAAGCGATCCAAAAGATCTTTGTTCGATAATAATTATGATTTGATTGATAAAAAACCGCCCGAATAGGCGGTTTTTTGTTTCTATATGCTCTGAAACGCTGGGCACCAAAGTCCGAGAAACTTCCTTCGCGTGCTACCAACAAAACAAAGAAAGGCTCTTGTTGAAAGAGCCTTGTTCAGGAAATGTCGAGAGGTTTTGGCAAGTTTAATGCAGAACTTCACTGCTGAATCTTAGATATCTACAGTCGTTCATCAGTTCTTTAAACGCCTTTCTGTCCAGCTTAATCAGAGTTTCATGATCGCCAGCTTCGAGATAGACATGTTCCAAATTTGCTAATCTTTCATCGTAAACTGTCGACATGTGGTAAGGACTACCAATCGGTGGAATAGCGCCGTGTTCACAATCGGTGAAGAGTCGGTAAACCATACGCTCTTTCACCAAGTGGAAGGTGGCGTTAAACTCGTCGTTTAATCTCGACAAACTGATTTTGTTGTTGGCAGGTAAGACCGCCATCATATGACGCCCTTCATGATCCTCAAGAATCACACCTTTTGCGATATTCATTAAAGGCACACCTGCTGCAACACCACTTTGTAGCGAGCTATGACTGTGGCTATGATTCACGGTTTGAAAGTGAATGTTATGCTCAGTCAAATATTCATCTAATCGGGTTGCAATCGTCATATAGCCTCCACGTGTATGAGACCCATAAAAAGTATAGGTTAGTCGGGCGACAATCGCGCATTTTACTCGGCTACACTGACGCTCTTTACGCTCCTGTTCTACGCTTATTGCAAGCCAGCGAGAAAGCATGGTTAACAATAATAAATAGGGGGCAACATGAGCAAGCCAATCATCGCTGATAACAAGCCGATCAAAGTAGAGTTGAAAGCTGGGCAAGAATACTACTTCTGCCGATGTGGGCGTTCTAAAAATCAACCTTACTGCGATGGGTCTCATTCGGGAACCGGCTTAAAGCCAATGAGCTTTAGTGCGGAAAAAGACGAAGATGCCTATCTCTGCCAATGTAAGCATACCGCCAATGCTCCTTTTTGTGATGGTACACACAAGCGATTTACCGCAGAGCAAGTCGGTAAAGAGGGACCGGAACAAAAGCGAGAGAAAAGAGACAACCCAACAGCGTCTGCTACTCAAGAAGAACCAACCCTCGAGTTTATCCACCAATTAGCGAGAGAAGGACTCTCTAAACTCGGTCATCATGGTCCGATGGCTGCAATGGGGGTTCCTAGGCATTTGCTACCACATTGGGATGCTATACAAATCATGGTGGCGCAAATGGCGACACAACCGTTGTTGGAAGACGTTCCTGTGTCTACCGAGTTGATTGTGGGACCAAACGCGCGTAAGCCGCTCAGACTCGCCATTCCTTTGTTGGTGTCGGACATGAGTTTTGGCGCACTTTCTGAAGAGGCGAAAATTGCACTAGCAAAAGGTGCAGAGTTGGCAGGGACTGGGATTTGCTCTGGTGAGGGTGGCATGTTACCGGAAGAGCAAGCCGCCAATTCACGGTATTTCTATGAGCTTGCTAGTGCTCAATTTGGCTACGACGAATCTAAGCTTCTTAATGTTCAGGCGTTTCACTTCAAAGGCGGGCAAGGAGCAAAAACGGGCACGGGTGGTCATCTGCCTGCAAATAAAAATGTAGGTAAGATCTCTCAGGTGAGAGGCATCCCCGAGGGACAACCAGCGATATCACCACCAACGTTCAAAGATCTTCACACTACTCACGATTTCAGAAAGTTTGCTGACAGAGTTCGTGGCATCACAGGCGGTATTCCAATTGGATTTAAACTCAGTGCCAACCATATTGAGCAAGACATTCAGTTTGCGCTTGATGCTGGGGCTGATTACATCATCTTAGATGGTCGCGGTGGTGGCACGGGTGCGGCGCCAACTATGTTCCGTGATCATATTAGTGTACCCACCATCCCTGCGTTAGCTCGTGCACGTAAGTACTTAGATGAAAAAGGCGTAAGTGACCGTGTCACATTAATCATCACCGGTGGGTTGCGAGTTCCTACGGATTTTGTCAAAGCGTTGGCACTTGGAGCAGACGGAGTAGCGATAGCAAACAGTGCGATGCAATCGATCGGTTGTGTCGCGGCTCGCATCTGCAACACCAATAATTGCCCGGCAGGCATTGCGACACAAAATGCCGATTTGAGGCAGCGTCTCGACGTTGAAAAGTCATCCCAGCAACTGAAAAATTTCTTCGAATCCTCGGTCGAGCTCATGCAAGTCATGGCGAGGGCGTGTGGTCATCACGCTCTGAATGAATTTAGTCATCATGATTTAGCGACCTGGGATCACAACATGGCGAGGCTGTCTGGGATTAAGTATTCAGGTATGGACTTAAACTGATCTCTATCCATATTTTCTACATATAGGTACATGTTTGATAACAATTATTTATTCGCTGAAATGTTTGAAATTTTGACTTGGCGTTAACTAAAAAAACAGTGTATGGACTACGCTGTTTGAGGTGGATATTCGATTTATTGAATAACAAAGAGTGGTTACCACAACCACGACACGAAGGAGCATTATATGAGCAAAGCAAACGGCGGTTCGGTAGGTAAATGTCCAGTTATGCATGGTGGGCAAACATCTACAGATAAGTCGGTGATGGATTGGTGGCCGAATGCCTTGAACTTAGACATCCTGCATCAACACGACTCCAAAACCAACCCATTTGGTCAGGACTTTAATTACAAAGAAGAACTGAAAAAGCTAGATGTCGAAGCACTTAAAAAAGATTTAAAAGATTTAATGACTGATAGCCAAGGCTGGTGGCCTGCCGACTGGGGACACTACGGTGGTTTAATGATCCGAATGGCATGGCATGCAGCGGGCAGTTATCGTATTGCGGATGGCCGTGGCGGTGCTGCTACAGGCAACCAACGCTTTGCTCCTCTCAACTCTTGGCCAGATAACGCCAACCTCGATAAGGCTCGACGCCTTTTATGGCCAATCAAGAAAAAATATGGCAACAAACTAAGTTGGGCAGACCTGATTGTCCTTGCCGGTAACATGGCGTACGAATCCATGGGTTTTAAGACCTTTGGCTTTGCGTTTGGACGAGAGGACATTTGGCACCCAGAAAAAGACACTTACTGGGGCTCTGAGCAAGAATGGTTAGCCACAAGTGACGCTGATAACAGCCGCTACTCTGGTGAGCGAGATTTAGAAAACCCGCTTGCTGCAGTAATGATGGGTCTTATCTATGTGAACCCTGAAGGGGTAGACGGTAACCCAGATCCTCTCAAAACAGCACATGACATGCGAGTGACCTTTGCGCGAATGGCAATGAACGATGAAGAAACCGTCGCGCTCACAGCTGGTGGTCACACGGTGGGTAAGTGTCATGGTAATGGTGATGCCGCAAACCTTGGCCCAGAGCCCGAAGCAGCAGACGTTCATGAGCAAGGTCTTGGCTGGATTAATCACAAAACACGTGGTATTGGTCGTGACACGGTAACGAGTGGCATTGAAGGTGCTTGGACAACACACCCTACACAATGGGACTACGGATACTTCCACCTACTATTTAAGTATGACTGGGAACTGAAAAAGAGCCCAGCAGGTGCATGGCAATGGGAGCCAATCGACATTGAAGAAGAAGACAAGCCTGTCGATGTTGAAGACGGTTCTAAGCGCTACAATCCAATCATGACCGACGCCGATATGGCGCTCAAAATGGACCCTGAATATCGTAAGATTGCAGAAAAGTTCCAAAATGACCCTGCGTACTTTGATGACGTTTTTGCTCGTGCCTGGTTTAAGTTGACACACCGCGATCTAGGACCAAAATCATGTTATTTCGGCCCTGATGTGCCAAGCGAAGATCTTATTTGGCAAGACCCAACGCCCGCAGGTAAGGCAGACTACGATGTTGATTTAGTAAAAACAAAAATCGAAGCAAGTGGCCTATCCATTAGTGAGTTAGTAAGTACGGCGTGGGATAGTGCGCGTACTTACCGTGGCTCTGACCGCCGAGGCGGTGCAAATGGCGCGAGAATTCGCTTGGCTCCGCAAAAAGATTGGCAAGGGAACGAACCTGAACGTCTAAGCCGTGTTCTTGCTGTGCTAGAAAAAATAGCAGCAGAAGAGGGCTGTAGTGTTGCAGATGCTATCGTGCTTGCTGGTAACGTAGGTATTGAACTGGCTGCGCGTGCCGCAGGTCATGATGTATCTGTGCCATTCGCGCCAGGCCGAGGTGATGCCACCCAAGAGATGACGGATGTTGAATCATTCGAAGTACTTGAGCCTGTTGCTGACGGTTTCCGGAATTGGTTGAAGAAAGACTACGCGGTTAAGCCAGAAGAGCTTTTATTAGATCGTGCTCAGCTTATGGGACTAACGGCGCCAGAAATGACGGTACTTATCGGTGGTATGCGCGTTCTAGGCAGTAACTACGGCGGTGGAAAAGAGGGCGTATTTACTGACCGAGTCGGCACTTTGTCGAATGATTTCTTCGTGAACCTTACTGACATGGCATATACGTGGAAACCAGTGAGTGCTAATCAATATGAAATCCGTGATCGTAAAACCGACGCTGTGAAGTGGACGGCTACTCGAGTGGATCTTGTCTTTGGTTCAAACTCGATCCTGCGTTCGTATGCGGAAGTGTATGCGCAAGATGATAATCAGGAAAAATTCATCCATGACTTCATCGCCGCATGGACGAAAGTCATGAACGCGGATCGTTTTGACTTGCAATAAGTGAAACGATGTTCATCGATAGATGCGTAAACAAAGTTGATGAATAAGTAAGAGAGGCGGGCGAAAAGCTCGCCTTTTTCTTTACCTATCTTTTTACTTTGATTGTTACTTTGATTGAAAGTTAAGCTCATTTGAACCATAATAAATGGACCATATGAACCATAGGAGCTTGATATGGCAACTGCAGCATTAAAAAGCTTCAAACCGAAACAACCTCATAAAGCCAATTTCTGGTTTATGTTGGGTATTGAAGACGCTGAAACAGGTCGCACTGATGCGGTTCACAAAGGCTTTGAGCCAAAGGTGTATCGCAATATTGTTGAGCGTGTGAAGCTTTCTCAGAGTGAGTTTCAAAACGTCACATTGATACCTGTCAGCACGGTTAAGCGTCGTCTAAAAAACGATGAACGCTTCAATACGCAAGAAAGTGATGCAATCTATCGATTAGCGATGTTATTGAAACTCGCGACAGAACTGTTTGACGACGAAGAGCGCGCGTTAAAATGGATGAGAGAGAATGTGTACGGCTTAGGTGGAAAACGTCCACTTGATATGGTCTCGACCACGGTGGATTTTGAAATCGTAAAAGATTTGATCGGCCGTTTAGAGCACGGGGTATTCTCGTAATATGAAGCTCTATCGTCTCACACAAAAGAAATTCGCTGACACGCCATTCAGCCCCGTTGGCGCAAAGTTGTTTGGAGGGCGATGGAATTCAAAAGGAACCGAAGCCCTCTACTTCTCTGAATCGGAATCCCTTTGCTCGTTGGAAGTATTTGTTCACGTAAACAACGATCCTGCTATCACCAAACTTTACGATTTATATCGTATTGAAATGTCAGAATACCTCATCGCCACCTTAGATGAAGAAGATCTCCCTGTGACGTGGCGAGCAATACCGGCGAGCGAGTCTACGCAGTACATTGGTGATCAGTTTCTCAATGATCCTCATCCAGAGTTTGCCGCGCTGCAAGTGCCTTCAACGATTTCACCTCGTGATAAAAACTATGTGGTGAATCCAAATCATCCCAAAATGAAAGAGATCATCAAGAAAGCCGAAAAGCTCGATTTCGCGTTTGATCCGCGAATTTTCAAATAGACGCGCTGGCTTTGTCTTGCTTTAAAGCATTCAGCGCTTACCTGAGATAAGCGCTGAAGCATAAAAGTTTATTCCCTTGGTTAATGTCGGTCGTAAGTGAACTGTTGCGCTTCATTTGTACTGTTGTGGTAATGCCCAAGCACCAACTCAGCACCTTTGTAAGATAAATGGCTGTCATCCGTATACATCGCATTGTTTGCTCCAACTCTCATTCGACATACGCCATTTCTGCAAATGGCATCGGTCAAGTCGACAAACTCAACGTGCTCAAATTGCTCAAAGTAGTTCACTAACTTCGCCACGTTTTGAGGGTGATGTTGTTTGGGAGAAAAGTCGCAGGCAGGCTCTTCTGTCTCGCCAAACAAACGCGCTTTCCAAAGGCATTCTCCTACCGCAAACGGTGCAGAAGGGGTTGGACCGAAAACGACCACTTCCTTTCCTTTCAGTTCATTCAATAATTTGGTTAATGATGCTTCATAATCGGCTTGTGAAAGCTCTTTATTGAAATTAGAAGAGATAACAACGCGACGAATGGAAGGGGTACTTAGAATTGTATCGACAGCCTCATTGAAGAACTGTCGGCAAGAAATTGAGCCAGCAGCTTCTAGGATGTCGACATAACCGACCGCACAGGAATCTTGAGTAAGTTGCACCACGCCAGTTGGTGTTACTTCGGATAGACGCTTCACGTAAACCATGCTGTGACTATTGCCTAACACAGCGATGGCGGGCTGCGGCGCAGACGAGCACACATCGTTAACGTTGGTGTTGCCGTTGCAATCTAAACCATAACCGTTGTTAACTCGCATGGCCTCGAAAAATGCGCTTCTTTCTGGAAAACCACCGTTTTGATGACCGATAACGCCGAGCGTTAGCAAGGGCAACGTCAACAACACAATAACCGCGGACACAGTGCGCATGCTCATGGCTTTTCGGCTACGGAACGGCTTTTCAATAAAGCGCCAAGTGAAGTAAGAAAGTACAAAAAGAGTGACAACGTAAAGTGGGATATTGATGTCTTGTGTTGTGTCCAACACGTAGCGGTAAAAGACAAATAATGGAATGTGCCACAAGTATAAGCTGTAGCTGATTAAGCCGACGAACACGACCCACTTTAGGCTCAGTAATCTACCGCAGACATTGTCTTTAGAGGCAAACAAAATCACCAACGCGCTACCGATGACCGGCACCAGCAGCATAATGCCCGCGCCATCTTGCGATTTTTCAAACAAAAGCGCGGAAGCCAATATCAAAACGATGCCAATGGTTGCTAGAGTATCGTTAGATTGAACTTGGACTTTTCTCATCACTAATGCGAGTAATGAACCGGTTGCCAGTTCCCAAGCACGAGAGAAGATCATGTAGAAGGCGAAATCAGGATCGTTGCTCGTATAGACAATAGTCATCAAACTCAGCGCAAATACCGCGATGAAAAAAGTCAGGTAAAACGCGTTTTTACCACGAGCGAGTAGCATGAGTAGCAAAGGAATGACAATGTAGTACTGTTCTTCAACGCCCAAGCTCCATGTGTGGAACAGCGGGTTGGCTTGATCTTCTAAACCGAAGTAATTGTGGCCTTTTAGATACAGAAGAATGTTGGATGCCGAAAGAATGGAAGACACCGCAAATTGACCAACGTCTTTGTGTGCTTGCGGCAAAAAGAGCCACCAAGACATCAAATAGCTGACGGCGATCACCACCAGTAAGAGGGGGAGTATGCGACGAATGCGTCGCTCATAAAAATCACCAAGGCTGAACTTCTGGTTTTCTAAGTCGTTAATCACGATGGTAGTGATCAAATAGCCGCTGATCACAAAAAATACGTCGACGCCAATAAAGCCACCAGCGAATTGCTCAACTCCTGCATGAAACAAAATCACCAACGTGACAGCAATCGCCCTTAATCCGTCTACTTCTGCTCTGTAAGTCATATCGTGTTGCTCCAACATTCCGTTTAATGAAGTAGAGCAAAATATGAACCAGAAATAATGTTTATTTAAATTAGTGCTTTAAAGTGATTTTCAAAATGAAAATGCTAGGTGGGTTAACGAATTCCCAAATTGAATTTCAATATGGAAACCCCATAAAGAATGATCTTAAGAAGCGCTAAATCAAAGAACGTAAAGCGCGAGGCACTTAGACTTCATTGAAAATGATTACGCTAAAGAAACGATGACAAAGAATACGATTCAGGAAACAATTGCCAGCTTTACTTGTATCGAAGAGGCTTTGAATTACTTCGACATCGAGTTTGATAGCCGATTTATCGAAAACAATCGAACCGAGTTGGTTAAGAGGTTTCACGGCTACTTAATCCTCACTAAACCGGATGATTGGTTTTCAGGTCGTCGTGCTTTAAAGAATGCTTACTGTAAAGTACAACGCAGTTTGCTCAGTAAAAAGACGCGCTCTGCGTGTCGAGGTTGTACATCTTGTCAAAGACGTTAATTCTGGTGGCTTGCCTAAAAAGAACCCTGCATCTTGGCGTCACAGGGGGAAGAGCAAGGTTCTTTTGGGCAAGCTATTGGTTTGTCGCGAGTTGCGAATCAGCTTTACGTAGATGAATTAACCCGCGTGGTACGCAGGGTAGTCCACTAAGCCTTTTTCACCGCCGCCGAACAATGTGGCAGGGTCATGTTCTGCCAGTGGATAGCCATGCTTGATGCGGCTTGGTAAGTCTGGGTTTGCAACAAACGGACGGCCAAAGCCAATCATGTCAGCTAAACCACTTTCAATCGCGTGTTGCGCCTTTTCTGCGTTGTAACGACCGGCATAAATCAGTGTACCTTTGTACGCCTCACGAACTGCGGTTTTAAAGTTGTGCGGAGTGTCTGGCGCGTCGTCCCAATCTACTTCTGCAATGTGAATGTAAACCACATTGAGTTTATCAAGCAGCGCTGCAGCGGCGGTGTAGGTTTCGACTGGCGTACTATCAACGGTGCCATTTAACGAAGTGAATGGTGCAAGACGAACACCAACACGCTCAGCGCCAATAGCTTGCGTCATCGCTTCTATCACTTCACCAAGAAAACGCAGACGGTTTTCAATAGAGCCACCGTATTCATCGGTGCGGTTATTCGCTTCAGAATCGATAAACTGGTTAACCAAGTAGCCATTCGCTGCATGAAGCTCGATACCATCGAATCCGGCTTCTATCGCGTTTAGTGCGGCTTGGCGGTACTCTTCAATAACGTTCTTGATGTCTTGTCTGGTCATTTCACGTGGCACAACCACGTCGACAAAACCCGGTTCGTCTGTGCCGTTATCGACAAATACTTTCACGTTTTCTGCTTTTAGCTCAGAAGAAGAAATAGGTTGCTCACCGCCAATGTTATCAGGGTGAGTCACGCGACCAACGTGCCATAATTGCGCGAAGATAACGCCGCCTTTCTCGTGCACCGCATTAGTTACTTTTTTCCAGCCAGCAATTTGCTCTGGGCTGTAAATGCCTGGTGTCCATGCATAGCCTTGACCCATTGGCGAAATTTGTGTGCCTTCAGCAACGATTAGGCCCGCTTCAGCACGTTGAGCATAGTAGGTCGCCATCATGTCGTTAGCGATATTACCTGGTTGAGAAGCACGAGAACGCGTCATCGGAGGCATAACGATACGGTTTTTTAATGAGAGAGAGCCAAGTTGAATGGGTTGAAATAATGCGTCTGTCATAGGAAACCTCGTTATTTTTGAGTTTGGATGAGCTCGATTTGGTAACCATCGGGATCTTTAATGAACGCGATGTGAGTTTCTCCGCCTTTCATTGGACCTGGCTCGCGAGTAACGTTGCCACCAAGCGCTTTAATTTTTTCGCAAGCGGCGTAAATATCTTTAGACCCCAGTGCCATGTGTCCGAATGCGTTACCCAAGTCGTAACTGTCGGTGTCCCAGTTATAAGTTAGCTCGATGGTCGCGCCATCTGGTTGATCAGTGTTACCAACAAACACCAGTGAGTAACGGTATTCTTGGTTTTCAAAACGATCCAAAACACTCATTCCCAGAACTTTTGTATAAAATTCGATAGATTTGTCTAGGTCAGCTACACGGATCATCGTGTGGAGAAACTTCATAAGTCGCCTTTTCATAACGTTGCGTAATCACTATGCAAACCATATCGCCACTCTAAATAAACTGGAAATTATCGTTAATTATTAAAATGATTATTTAGTGTTATGAAAAGCGAAGTTGCTGGCCCTGCAACATGCAAACAAAGATTACTCGCCGTTTCTTTTTAATTGTTGGCATATGCTAATTACTCTTTTGAGAAACCGAGTAACTATCATGTCCACAAACAGCTACTGTCATTACACTCACGAATCTCATTATCAATGTGCGGTTTGTTCTTCAATTAATGTGAATCCGAACTCTTTGGCCGTGAACTACCAATACCTAGCCGATGGCTCTGTTGTCGGAGAGTTTCACGTTTTACCGCGTCATCAAGGTTACACAGACCTGTTACATGGTGGTATTGCCAGTTCGCTTCTCGATGGTGCAATGACGCATTGTTTGTTATCTAGAGACATTCAAGCCCTTACGGCGCAGTTGGATGTGCGCTACCATGCACCTATTAAGTTAGATGATCGAGTCACGATTACTGCACACTGTGAAGGTGAACGACGCGGTATATATCAACTGGTGGCTCAATTACGGGTCAATAGCGAAGTTAGAGTGACGGCTAAAGGGAAGTTTATTCGTCCTAAAAAGGCATAAATAAAAACGTGTTCTACGGAGAGGCAATGAAGAAATTTGATGAGCTGTATGCAATTGCGACGAGAAAATCCCAATATGACCAAACTAATACTTGGTTTAAAGGCGTAGAGACTTATCTGGAGGCCATTGGCAAAGAAGTTGATGAAGTCCGCGAAGAGATTCGTGAGGATCGCCTTTGTCATTTGGAAGACGAGTTAGGCGATGTGTTGTGGAACTATCTTAACGTATTAAAAGCGCTGGAAAGAGAAAAGGGTATAGATCCTGAGAAAGTACTCGAAAGAGCCTGCAACAAATACGATCAGCGTGTATCTGCGATTGAGTCGGGACGCAGTTGGGATGAGATAAAACAGCAGCAGAAACAAGCCTTGAACGCAGAGCATGAAGCCGCGCAGTTAGAAGATGTAAAGAGCCAATAACTGCGCTTGGTATTGAAAGGATAGGTTAATAGAGAATACCTAGTCAGCCCTTGGAGCTGTTGACCAACAGTAGGTCACAAGGTGGTTGATCAAGTAACGTGTCTACAGTGCTGCCAGACCAAAATTGAGATGACATGCTTCGTTTACATGCCCCCATAATCAAAATCGCTGCTTGTGATTGCTTAACTGCTTTTGGTAACGCCGTTTCAGGGTTTCCTTCCGGTAATAGTAATGGAACTCGCGTTAACTTTTGCGCACTAATAAAATCTGTAATGCCTGCTTTTTGATTGCTTAATATCTCTGCACGATAGCGAGAGAGGTATGGCGCGACGTATCGGCAGTAAACGAGCGTCATTTTCCCGCTTAAGGTTTGTTCTAATTTTGAGCCTCGCGAGACGATGGCTTTATCTACTATCGACTTTTCATCCCCTCGATGAAGTGGGTCGATTGCACAAAGCATGTTGGCGTGAGAAGGCCATGACCGCTCACTCAGTAGCAACAAGTCGCAATCTTGTTGTGCTAGTTCTGTTAGCATCGTTTGAATCTCGTGTTTGTTAAAGTGTCCCACGAGCAGTAAGTCAGTGTGGTCAACAAGTCGTTTCGCAACTTGCTCAACCCAATGGCTCCCTTTGAAATGTTCGTAAGAGAGCGTTGGTGTTTCAAGCTCTTCTTCTTCACAAAGTTCGACAATTAATGCGTTGAACTTTAAGGTCCAAGCTTCAAACTCAGCTTGTCTTTTTTCTATATGGTCAGAGTTGAAACTGAGAAAATGAGCGAATGCGTGATCTTCACTTCGGCGATGGTCTTCCACTAAAACTACAATAGGCTGAGCCAGCGCTGTCGAAAATTGAATCACTTTACGAAGCACCTTACGACTTGGTAAGGCGGCCTGCTGAGTCAGAAAAAATACAGGTGCCATTGATTACTCCATTATCAAACAAGGCGAATGAGCCTGACACACATTCAAGTCTATACCATGAACTGATGCAGAGGCGTTTTGTTTCTGCGAGCGAAATATAAATTCCGCAATTAAGTCAACTATCGCCTAGAATTTTAACATCAAGAATTCATGCCTTCGGATAGCACATATCGTCAATGCGGCGAATGTGGTAGTGAAAGCTATAGGTAAAAGTAATGATAGATTCCAACCAATTGCAAATTAACCGCAAAGTGCCACATTTGCTTGCTGAGATCATTAAAGCGATAGAATCGACCGAAGACTTGAGCTTTTTGAAAGACTATCAAGAAGCACAGATTGCGAACATTTTGGAATCGGTCAACATTGCTTACCGTAAACGTGTCATAGAAGCAGTGCCGCCTGAGAAGTATTGGACGGTATTGAATTTGCTCCGATACGACACCGCCAAGCACATTCATCAATCACTCAATAAAGAATTACAACATGAACGCTTGGCGTACATAACGGATTCAGAACTGATCATCTTTGCGGACTTTCTACCGACCGAATTTGTAGATGAATACCTTATTGATCAAAGTGAAGAGTCTGTCGCGCATATCCAACAAGCATTGTCGTATGAAGACAACAAAGTTGGACGTTATGCCGAGCCTCACTTTCTGGTCGCAAACCCTAAAAACAGCGTAGGAGGCATAAAAACCGAGCTGCTAAAACGCGGGCAAAGTCCTGTGCGGTTGATTATTGTGCGTGATGCAAGTGGTGTGATTGGTACGATAGAGCCGCATACCCTGTTGCTGCACGAAAATCATATCAAACTTACCGACTTGACCGTAGTTACGCCAATTCTAGAAGATATTCAAACGATTCAAAGCGTCAGCAAACAAGTCTCGATTGATGGTGGAGCACATTGGTTTCCTATCATGGCTGGTGGCAAAATTATGGGCGTCTTGTCGATGGCGACCATCGCGATTACCTTGCGTGAACTCAGCCTACAAGCTGTAGTGGCAGAAAACGTACGAAGCGAAGAAGATTTGTTTACACCATTAAGCGTGGCGACAAGGCTAAGAGCACTTTGGTTGGTGATTAACTTGCTGACCGCTTTCGTAGCCTCCGCCATCATTGGGCTTTTTGATAATGTGGTCGAGCAAGTCGTTGCGCTTGCGATCTTAATGCCCGTTGTGGCGAGTATGGGCGGCATCGCGGGTAGCCAAACCTTAGCGGTGGCCATTCGAGGTATCGCACTAAACCACTTGCACCAAAGTAACTTGAAGCTATTGGTGAATAAGGAATTAAAAATCGCCACCATTAATGGTTTAATTATGGGATTGGTGATCGCGGGTGTCGTTTACATGGTGTTTGACTCTTTGCCATTGGCGCTTATTATTTGCTGTGCCATTTTCCTCAATAGTTTGGCGGCCGCGGCATCGGGTACGTTGATACCATTCACGTTGAAGAAGTTTAACATTGACCCCGCCGTGGCTGGCTCGGTAGTATTGACGACCGTTACCGATGTCGTCGGTTTCTTTGCGTTCTTAGGCTTAGGTGCCATTTTCTTGATATAGATATCCAATTGACGCGTTAACCATCAGAACCAATCGCACCACTTCCCAACCCATTATTTTGGGCGAGCTTGCTTCGCTCAGCATTCCTCCGTTTTCCATAACCGATGAACACGTCGTTTCGGTTCTTACTTTGTAAATCTCTTCACTGCTCAGTTCTATTCCCCAAATTTCCCACTACCGATCTCGCTTAACGTTAGCATGCCAAATTCCAATTTCAAACGCCAGATGATGCCCATTTTCTTGGCTGTATACGCATTACTTCACTCAAACAAAAAATAAGGAAACAATTTTGAATAAACTCATCGTATTCACTGGTGGTCCCGGTGCAGGGAAAACTTCGGTAATCGAACAGCTAAAAACACAAGGCTTTATCTGCGCGTCAGAAACTGGTCGTCAAGTAATACAAACGCAGGTTGCCAATCACGGTTCAGCATTACCTTGGAATGACAAACAAGCTTTTCGAGACGAAATGATGAAGGCAGAAGTGAGCAATTACCGAGCTTTCAATGCCCACCAAGGGGACGTGTTTTTTGATCGCAGTATTGTGGACGTATATGGCTACAGTAAGTTGGAACAACTTCCAATCTCGCATGAGCTCATCACGCATTGCCAGATGCTTCGTTATCATTCTCAAGTATTCATTTTTCCACCGTGGACGTCGATATTCAGCAACGACGAAGAGCGAAAGCAAGATTTTTCTGAAGCGGTCGCCACGTATCAACAGATGGTCGATGCATACCACAAGTTTGGTTATCAATTGATCGAAGTGCCCAAAATGTCAGTCGAAGACAGAGTAGCGTTTATTCTCGGCTCAGTTATCGAACAAGGCTGAAAGATGATTGATGCAAACAAATGCGTAAGGCGATTGTGAGCACGACAACAATATGCGTAAAGGGAGTTATTTATACTGGATAAAATTCAATAACTTAATTGAGTGTTATGTCTTTTAAATATCTTACCTTATTGCTCGCAACGACGAGCATGAGCAGCTTTGCTGATGTAGGCCTGCCTTCGGGGGATGATTGGTTAAACCATGTGACGAATGGCCTAGCCCCATATTGGATGATGGAAAGCGCGCATGGACAACCTGCGGGGAATTTTCCGACATTTCGTTGTGATAACGGTGTCATTCTCGACCCACAAAAGCCGTGTGAAGAATTAAACAAAGGGTGGATTAGCCCGCACTTCGATCGCGAATACACCCGCATGAAATCGCGCCAAACTTACGCTTATGGCGTACTTTTTCATCTTACGGGTGACAAGCAAGCATTAGAGCTGGCAAAGAAAGGGGCTTATTACCTGATTGATCATCTACAAGATGAGAAAAACGGCGGCTTTGTGAGCTTTACGCGTAGTGGAAAACCGGGGATGGAGTGGCAACAACGAACTTCTCAAGACCAAGCTTACGCCTTGGTGGGGTTGGCGATGTACTACTACTTAACGCAAGATCCAAAGGTCGAACAAGCGCTTATCGACCAGCAAGCGTTTATATTTAAACAATACCGACGAAGCGATGATCGCGGTCTGGCGTGGGTTTTGAAAGATGGTGATGGGGAAAGTGAGAAGCAGCAAGAGTTAGTCGCTCAACTTGACCAAATTAATGGCTACCTGTTGTTAATGACGCCACTTTTACCAGCGCCAGCGCAAGCCAAGTGGAAGCAAGATCTGCAATGGCTGACGCAAGTGATGCTAGATAACTACCATTCCGTCAAAGAGCAGCGCTTTTATGGCGCGATACACCACAAAGCGGTAATGATGCCAGATGCGAAACACAATGATTTTGGACACACCATCAAAGCGTATTGGATGACGTATCTGACAGGTCAGTTGTTGGAAAATTCCAATTGGACAGAGTTTGGTTTCAAAGGAATGAAACACACGCTTAAGCAAGCGCAATACCAGCAAAACTTTGAGCAAGTCAAAGCGCTTTTCTCACCAGAATGGCAGAGTAAATGGACGCAAGAGAGCATTCCTGCTTGGCAATCAAGACCATACAAGCACTATAGCTCGTCTTGGGAATGGGCAGAGCTCGATCAAGCGGCAATGACAGTTTCTCTTGTCGATGGTTCGATGAAAGAAACGCTTCAATACACGTTACCCACTTTTATGGACGTATGGGTGGATCATCAATATGGAGGAGTCGGTCTGAGTCCTAAATCAACCAAAGCGTTCCATTGGGGAAATGGTTACCACCAGTTTGAACATGCGTTTGTCGGGTATTTGTACGCGCAACAAATGGCAAAACAGCCCGCCAAGCTTTACTACGCGCGACCAGCAGAGAATAAAATGCCACTTAATCCGTATTACTTTAGCGCAGACGTAAAATCGTTGTCGTCACAAAGTGATGGAGTCACCACCGCGACATTCACCAATATTCGACCTTAGGTTGGTCGATGGTGATGTGTTGGTTAAAGTCCGCGTAAAAGCCAATAAAATCCTCCGACAGCAAGTGCGACTATTAGCTATCTAGGTCTGTCACTAGATAAGCTTCAAGCAATAATGGTGTAGGTAATGCCCACGGGGCGCTTACAAAAAGCCGTCAGAACCACTGGCTTTGACGGCTTTTTATTCTATGACAGGTAGAGGCTTCAATTTTCAGCGCGATAGGTCCATGAAAACTTAAGTGAGATTCCAATCACGTCGCATAATCTCACTAGTGTCATTGGAAATAAATGAATTGTTTCTGATACATAGAACGTATTAACATGGTTGCACTGGGCCCATATGAGTAAACTTATTGAATATACAATTTGAGAGAGAGGGGTTAGTTTTAAAAAATAACAGTTAGTTGGAATCTAGGTTAAATGAAAATAAAACTATTTAAAAAGCTACAAGTTGTATTTCTTGTGGTGTCAGCATCTTTAATGGTGGGGTGTTCGTCTATAGATGCGCATGCTGGTGGCGGATACGGAAAGCCGTTTTCAGGCACCGCGTTATCAGTCGCACGACAACCTTGCTATTTAAGAGCTGATATTACTTCTATCGCGTTATACCCACTATCATTGATTGACATTCCTTTGTCGTTAGCAACGGACGTTGTGTTTCTTCCTGTTGATTTAGTCATGGTAGTTACGCCAACAACGAGTTATGGCGGTGTTGTTTCTCTAGGTTGTCCAAGCGGAAGCATGATCTAAAACGCTTATTTTATTCAAATAAATGGAAGGAAATGAAAGTGGAATTAAAAAATAACTATTCAGAATCAGAAATAAACCAGCCACCATCGGTACTTCTTGTTACGTCTCTGTTGTGTCTGGCGTCCGTTTGTTGGGCTGCATTGCTGTTGGCCATTGAATATATTGTTGGGATAGAAATGAGTGGTACAGGCTTTCTTAGCACGTTAATCCCAGCCATGAGTGTTGGTTATTACTTCGGCTACAAGACTGGAGATGTAATGCCATCAAAAACAAGATGGTATGCTGTTTTACTGTGGACTTTAGCAAGTTTGGTAGTGTTCTCTCTTATCTTAATGTCGTTAGATATTTCTCCGTTTTATTTATTATCTGAGCTCGGTGGGGTAAGTATTTTTATTGCTATCATAATGCTAATAACGATTGGCATCGCCTACTTAATTTTAAAAAGTGGTGAGAAAATGGCGATTAGAGTATTACTCAAAGCCAAGGAAAGTCAGTAGATAAAATACAACAAACGATTCAATTAGGATCATGACAAGACGCCAGCCATAATGTGCTGGCGTTTTAGTTTCCTGTTTGTAGGATTTTTTGTTTAAAAGGCAAACCCATTTATTGTGTTGTCGTTTGAGTTAATGGTTTATGCCTTGTGCGCAAGATAGCTTAGCAGGTTTATGTATCGAGAAACGTGTGTATAATTCTCCACGAATTACGATTTATAGATATGAAAGGTAAGTATGGCAGTCCTCGAAATTCTCTCCATTCCAGACCCAAGGCTTAAAGTAAAAGCAGAAAAAGTCACTGATGTATCGACAGTACAAACGCTGATAGACGATATGCTAGAAACACTTTACGCAACGGGCAATGGTATCGGTTTAGCTTCAACCCAAGTAGGCAGAAAAGAGGCGGTTGTTGTCATCGATATCTCTGACGAACGCAATGATCCTTTAATCTTAGTCAATCCAGAAGTGGTGAGCGGAGAAAACAAAGCACTTGGTCAAGAAGGGTGCCTATCTGTTCCTGAGTACTACGCAGATGTAGAGCGTTACACGTCAGTTGTTGTTTCTGCACTAGACCGTGATGGCAACCCGATTACAATTGAGAGCGGTGAGTTCTTGGCGATTGTGATGCAGCACGAAATTGACCACCTATCGGGTAACTTGTTTATTGATTACCTTTCACCGCTGAAGCAAAAAATGGCGATGAAAAAAGTGAAGAAGTACGTAAAATCGCAAGCTAAGTAATATGAAAGGAAGTAACTCACAACCGCGAGTTACTTCCTTGTAAATCAAGAATAGGACGGTAGGGAGAGCGGTTTATCTCTGCTTTTGGGGGACATAACGCTTTACGACCTTCATAAGCTTCTGAAATGAAGAACAGTCCATATGTGACTCATGAGGGCAGGTGGCAACATGGTTTAGGCTGTCTCGCACCGCTTTCAAACGTTTTATTTGCTCATCAATCTCAAGTGCCTTTTTCGTTAGTAAGTCACGATCGATATATGGCTTTGAAACTTCTGATTGATTCAACATTTCTGCCATTTCGTTAAGCGATATTCCAGCGATACGCCCCAAACTAATTAAATTGAGTGTATTGAGTACCTCTGGTGAATATTGGCGTCTCAATCCATTCCTTCCTATCGAGCGAATTAACCCCAGCTGTTCGTAGTACCTGAGCGTTGAAGTCGGCAATCCTGATTTTCTAACCACTTCTGCAATATCCATATTATTCCCCATTGACTTCAAGTTGGCTTTAAGTTGTAACATGCAACTAAGACCTTAACAAATCAAAAACTTGAGGAGAGAAAAATGCTGCTTTTAATGGGATTGCAAGCGGTGCTAATAGGGATTGGTGCCACTTTGATAATGGATTTATGGGCATGGTTACAAAGGAGAGTGTTTGGTATTCCTTCATTAAACTATGCGTTGGTTGCGCGCTGGGTTTTGTACATGCCCCAAGGAAAGCTTATGCATGCGCCAATTATGGCGTCAGAGGCGATGCCGGGAGAAAAGTCACTTGGCTGGTTTTTGCATTATGCCATCGGCGTTACTTTCGCTTTGGCTCACGTTACTGTTTTTGGTCATCATTGGTTGGTAGAGCCCAGTCTAATGCCCAGCTTAATTACAGGCGTGGTAACGTTGATCTTCCCATTTTTGGTCATTCAACCTTGTCTAGGATTTGGTTTTGCTGCGAGTAAAACCCCAACACCTTGGAAAGCCCGTTTTCTTAGCACATTGGCGCATTTGGGTTATGGTTTGGGTTTATTCATAGCCGGGTTTGCAATCAAAGTTACGAGCCAGTATTTTGCATAGAGAACATGAGCATCATGCAAACGAGTGGTTTTTATCTATGATGCTCAACTCTTGGTTGTTTTTTGCGCTTTGATCATAGTTGACCGATATGTCTAAAGTCTGTTGCATTTATCCAAGATGTAAAGTCGGCGGATATTTAACATTGCCTTAACGTCAGAATGGCAAGCGGTTTACCAAGAAAAACTAAAATTATCTGGTTTGACATAAAGAATATTAAGGGTTTCAGATGGCTTCAAAAGTGGCAGGGATATCAATACTGAGTTTATTGGCAGCGCCAGTTGCGATGGGAGAAACAGCCAGTGCTTATGATTTATGTTTGCTAGACAAAATAAAGCAAAGCAAAGGTGAGGAAACCATAAAGAGCATTCGCGCGCAGTGTGAGCTTGACACAGTAACCAGCACAGTGCCCGCTGATCCGGAAATTGAAGAGCCTGAAGAACTTCAGGAAAGTTTGGTCGACAAGCGTTTGGAATCAGAACGAGAAAACGCGTTCGAACCGTTTAGTCTGGTCGCGCATCGCGTTAACTATATTCTTCCGTTTACGTACAGTGATCGAGTAAATAAACGCGCGTATGCTGACACCAAATACGGCGATGAACTGCGTAAGGAAGAGGCGGAGTTCCAAATCAGTTTTAAAGTACCAATGAACTATGATGACTTGTTATTTGATGGCGATGGTCTGTTTTTTGGAATGACTCTTAAATCATTTTGGCAGGTATACACGGGTGCAGCATCTCGTCCATTCCGTGAAACCAATTATCGTCCAGAGCTTTTTTACTACACCCCAACAGACTGGAAACCACTTGATGGTTCGACTTGGTTAGGTTTTGGTATTGAACATGAGTCTAACGGTCAGAGACAGGAGCTATCGCGCAGTTGGAACCGTGTCTATGCCAACGTAACCTTTGCAAAAGACAATTTTGCGGTTTCTATCCAGCCTTGGTGGCGTATACCTGAAGATGAAAAGACATCGCCTAATGATCCCAAAGGTGATGATAACCCGGATATCGAAGACTATATGGGACACTTTGAGCTATCGAGTGCTTACAAGTGGAATGGTTACGAGTTTACCTTTTTAGGTCGCCAGAACTTTCAAACACATAAGGGTTTTGCAGAACTGGGTGTGTCATTTCCGATTTGGGGCAAAGTTCAGGGGTACGCACAATACTCAGCGGGTTATGGTAAGAGCTTGATCGACTATGATCATAATCAGCAGCGGATTGGTGTTGGTATTGCAATCAACGGTGTTTTGTAGTTTTTCGTAGATGGATAGAAATTAACACTGGCAATTGAAATTTCAATATTTAGAATGCGAGGCTGAAATTGATTTCTAACCTAGAGTGATTTTATGCTTCGTGATTACACCTTCGATTGTCTTGTAACTATGCCTCGCCATGAGCTGGAAGAGTTTAGTGCTCGTATGATCAGTAAAATGGTGCCAGAAGACGTGATGAATGAGCTGTTCACTTTTGATCAAGAAGAAGTGGATAGTGAAGACCGCATGTTGTCTGCACGTCTTGATGCAATGCTACGCATGACAGCAATCGCACTGAGTGAAATTCAACAAGCGTTTGATGACTCAGACAACGCAAAGCAAAATAGCGAGCGAATGACGCGATTGGTGCTTTGGCATTTCTACGCGATCTCATTCCGTTTGGAAGAGGCCATCACGCTAGAAACACACTGTGCTCTAGTGGAAAAACTAATCGAAAATGCACCTTCGGATGTTTTTGCGTGGGTAAAAACATTGACGGAGCTGCTGCACACTTACGCTGAAATCAACGCGAAAGAGAATCCTCAAGACTAAACACCTGTCGTTTATCGTTCAGTAAATTAGAAACAAGGCGAGCCATTTGGTTCGCCTTGTTTTTTCGCGTCAGATAAACCTTCGGGTTTGAAATAACAAACAAGCCTAGACTCAGATTTGTTCGTTCACTAGCGAACGGCGTGATTCCTTCTTACACTAAATCAAGGTGTTTGTTGCTAAACAAGCAAATGCATGACTAAGTCGTGTATTGTTTTCCACTTAAATGCGGATAATTTATGTCGAAGAACCTTCTGGTTTTTAAATTGGAACCGACTATTGAGCGTGTACGCTTTCCAGCTGAGCTTCATCTATCTAAAGGAAGTGAACGATGGATCCGTTAACGCAAGGTTTATTGGGTGCAGCTTTGCCACTGGCGGTGAGCAACAAGCGAAACCTTGCAGTTGTTGGCGTGTTGGGCGTGGTCTCTGGGATGGCTCCGGATTTAGATGTGCTAATCCGTTCTTCAACTGATCCTTTGCTGTATTTGGAATACCATCGCCAATTTACTCACTCGCTCTTGTTTATCCCGTTTGGTAGTTTCATTTGTGCTTTGTTGTTGTATCCATTGTTCGCAAAAAAGCGAGGACTAAGCTTCCGGCAGAGTTGGTTTTACTGCGCGCTTGGTTATAGTACCCATGCGTTATTAGACGCATGCACCAGTTATGGAACACAGCTTCTATGGCCGATAAGCAACACGCGTTATGCTTGGAACACTATTTCGGTAATCGACCCCGCGTTCACACTCCCTATTTTAATATTGCTTTTGTTTGTTGCACTGAAGCGAAGCCCAAACTATGCCCGCATTGCATTTTTATGGTGCCTGGCTTACCTAAGTCTTGGAACGATACAACGAGATAGAGCAGAAGTAGTTGGTTGGGAAATCGTCAAAGAGCGACAACACAACGCTATACAATTAAAAGCCAAACCAAGTTTCAGCAATCTTTTGGTTTGGAAACTAATTTATGAAACGGAAGAGAGCTACTATGTAGATGCCGTAAGGGTGGGGCGTTCAATAAAAATTTACCCTGGCGAATCAACTCCAAAGTTAAATATAAAAGAGCAATTTCCGTGGCTAAACCCGCAATCGCAACAAGCAAAAGACATCGAACGTTTCCGTTGGTTTTCAAACGGTTTTGTAGCGACGGATCCGAATAATGAAATGCGAATTGTTGATATGCGTTATTCCATCGTACCAAACCAAATTAATGCGTTATGGGGCATCAATCTATCCCCAAAAGCCAGCGCAGACGCGCACGTTGAATACACTGCTCATCGAGGAAGTACTGCAGAAGATCGCCAAGTTTTTTTCAACATGCTTACGGATTTTGAGTGATGGTTTTACTTTGGATGTCGATGCGGTTTCGTAATAACTATTACGCAGACTGAAAGTCCTTTACTAGGGTCGGCTTGCTAGCGAAGAAAATCTTGCCAAACAGGGACTTGTACTTCCAGCCAAGAGACAAAAGCCGTTTAGCTAAGTTCTTGTTTTCAATGATTGCAACCTCAACACCTTGGTAGTGGTAAGGATTGCTTTTGATGTAGTCGATAAATGCAGTAAGCACGCCTTGCCCGCGAACGGAGGGTGCAAAGTTGACTGCTACAATAGAAAAGCGTTGGCTACCTGCTGGGCAACGGACTAAACAGTGCCCAAGAGGATGAGTAATAGTCTCAGAAAATTCAGGAAAAGGGCGAGACTCAAGCTCTTGAGAAAGCGCATCGTATCGCTGACATAGATAAGAAAATAGTTGTTTCGCTTCGCTGTTCATATCGGTGCCGCTTTTGTGTTGCTTGGTTTGAAGGCATTGCTGTCTCAAACATTGTAACCATAGATAGCAACACAAAACGCGGTAAACTTTTTCAGTAATGATTTCCTATTTTTGAAACCTTAATTGTTACAAATGAAGTTGATTGGGTTTTATATGGTAGTTGTGAACGAGTGTTTCTAGTTGAAGGGAGAATACGCTGGTTACTGGATTCTTACTGGAATTCCTTTGTTAAAAGGCGAGCTGCTTGGTTTAATGCCGCTCGTTTAACTGCGAGTGGCATCTTTTGTATTTCGTCACCTTGTACAGCGACGATGGGGCATGATGTGGGATCTTCTATCCTAGCTCTTCATGGTCTAAATTATCTCATTAACCACTCAGAGCTAGATTCTTAGTCTCGCCAAGGCTCGCTGGACTGACACAAAAACATCGTTAAACTCCTGTTATTAAATTATTTGGTCCGCCTTTGCTTACTTTTGAACGCTTAACTAGGCGTTACTCCAAGTGCTTAAATTGCAATGCCACAAGTCGCTGATACAACTCACAGCTTTGCATTAATGATTGGTGGTTACCAACATCGACTAACTCGCCATTGTCGAGCACCGCAATTTTATCCGCATGTTGGATAGTCGAAAGACGATGAGCAATAATCAGCGTTGTGCGTCCTTTCATTAGAGCTTCAAGTGCTTGCTGAACGTGATGTTCACTTTCACTATCAAGGGCGCTGGTAGCTTCGTCTAGCAGTAAGATTTTTGGATCTTTTAGAATCGCGCGAGCAATCGCAATGCGCTGCTTTTGTCCGCCCGATAGCCTAACGCCGCGCTCGCCTAAAAAGCTGTGATAGCCTTCGGGAAGCTTCTTAATAAACTCATGGGCATGGGCTTTTTTCGCGGCTTCGATAACTTGTTCATCCGTCGCTTCAGGATTACCGTAGCGAATATTATGGAAAACATCATGGCTAAACAGCGCTGGTTGTTGTGGTACGAGCGCCATTTGACGTCGAAGTTCGTTTGGGTCGAACTGTCGAATATCTTCACCACCAAACAACACTTGCCCTTGCTGTGGGTCATAAAATCGTTGCAGCAGTTCGAATAGTGTTGTTTTACCTGCACCAGAAGGGCCGACTAACGCCAGTACTTTTCCTTGTTCAGCGGTTAGATTTAATTCTTTGATTGCTGGTTGATTTGGGCGAGAAGGGTAGTTGAAACTCACCGAATTAAAGTTAATCTCAGCAGGCATGTCGGAACGGACAGGCAAATGGTTGCTTGGCGCTTTAATATCACTGTCTACTTGAAGGATCTCAATCAGCCGTTCGGTAGCACCTGCGGCTCTTTGCAATTCACCCATGACTTCGGAAATGGTTGCAGTCGATGAGGCAACCATAATGGCATAAAATACAAATGCGGCTAGGTCACCCGCAGACATTTTTCCGTGAATCACATCGCTGCCGCCTACCCAAAGCATACCTGCAATCGCGCTGAATACAATCACAATAACGCCTGATATCAGGATCGCTCGCTGCTTTACTCTCTGTCTACCTATTTCATAAGCTTTTTCCACCTCGACAGCGAAAGCCGCTCGTTCATGCGACTCTGAGCTAAAACTTTGCACGGTTTTAATATGTTCTATCGCTTCTCCAGCGTAGCTGCCAACATCGGCCATTGAGTCCTGACTTTTGCGAGAGAGCGCACGCACGCGTCGTCCATAAAACAAAATCGGAACCAGAACCAAAGGCACAGAAGCAAGCACAATCAGCGTGAGCTTAACGTTGGTAGCGAATAACATAATGATGGCACCAAAACACATCAAAGCGCTACGCATCGCCATCGAGAACGATGAACCAATAATGCTTTGCAGCAATGTGGTATCGGTAGTCAGGCGCGACATTATGTCGCCGCTACTGTTGGTCTCAAAATAGCTCGGATGCAGCGTAATCACATGGTTAAACACCGCAAGGCGAATATCCGCACTAACGCGCTCACCTACGGAAGAGACAAGGTAAAAGCGAAAGAAAGTCCCAATGGCAATACACAATGTGACACCGACAATAAACTGAATCGCATTGGTGAGCTCTTGCAATGATTGCTGAGCAAAGCCTTGGTCGATAAGAATGCGCACTCCATAGCCAACGGATAACGTCAAACTTGCTGTCGCGACAAGGGCAACCAAGGCTGCCGCAACCCGCCATTTATAAGGTGCAATAAAGGTGCTGAGTTTAAGAAGAATGCTGAGATTTTTGTTATTTTTTCTGCTCATGAGTGACTCACAAAGCGTTTTAGGTACCTGGCATAGTAAGCCAGTTTGGTTGGTGAGACCAGCGAACTACCGCTTTCGGGGCGGCGAGTTTAATGTAGGGGAACATAAATAACTTTTGTAACTCGAACTTTAAATAGAAATGTTCCTCTTGATATATATCTTTTAAATATAATTTCTCTGTATAGTAATTGATAAAGAAAAATGTATCTTCGGTGTTCGAAATGAGCACGTAATTAATGAATATCCTTATCTGTAAAAATAATAGTCTAAACTAAATCCTGTCAACAGAAACTAGATAATTACAAACGTGCTCAACCAAGATACTATATAATATTTAACTGTTATATAGTATTGTTATTACAAGAAGTAATTTATCTTGCCAAATTCATTGCGTGTCCTACAAATTGCTTCAGCTTTTTTATAAAACGAGAAAAACAATTTCTAATTACAGAATAAGTGATGCTTGATACATCTAACGCTGGATTTCCAGACATTACATTCATATGGCCAAGAATTCCGCGTAAATGCTCTGCATATTTAACTTTTATTTTGCTAATACTATGAAGCAACTTGGCCAATAAATCCCAACAAGTCATTCCTGCAGTCATGTATGCTTGAGCTCTGTGAGCCTGGCCACTCAACTTAAGTAAAGTCATGATTGCAGAACCGATTTTTGCAATCCAAGTGGAGTTGAAGTGGGCGTTATGCCTGTTAAAGTATGAAAGTGTAGTCGGTTGTCGAAGATAAATATCGGAGGAGTACTCCAGACCTTCCCAGTCCTGAGTATTGGCAGTATTCATGTATCCAGGCGTTGCTTTCAAGCTTAATCCGTGGGCACAGGCGTATATACCAGAGCTTCCATCTAGCCTATATTCACTACCACCATGGACAAACGGCCAAAGAGGCACCATTGGTACTGGATCAGCACCATGCGTACAGCGATAGGTTTTCTCTATTTCACTACTGACTCCACGTGCAAAAGGTAAAAAGCCAACCCGAGGCGCACCAAATGTATATAAGTGAACTCGAGCATGGTAAGTACATCTTAGCCACTCTGCAGCTAGCGAGGCTACTGCTCCCCCTAAACTATGACCCACACAATGTATTACTCTAGGCATGGTTCCGTAGGTTTTCTTATAAGATAAAATATAATTGGATATCTGCGGTCGAATGCTATTAAAACAGTTCTCAAAACCGGCATGAACAATATGACCTGAAGATGTTCCAGTTAGGCCAACATTCCCATCTGTGATAATGTCACCAATTATTTTCTCAGTACCTCTAAATGATATAACCAAAGAATCGGCATACTGAGTTCCTTTTCTACCTTCAGCTATTACAGCAAACTTTGTTGTTTGTTTTACTAAGCCTATTAACTTAGATGTTGCTTTGAAAATTTTTAATTTTGTATCAAATTCAAATTGTTTAGCAACATCAGTAGGAACATTATTTAATTCGCCAGAAAAAACATCATAAGGTACTTCTGCTATGGCTGAAGCTAGACGAGGGGTTAATGATTTCACTATGAATCTCCAATAACTTCAGATTGAAA
Source organism: Vibrio sp. Vb1729 (assembly GCF_033338655.1). Taxonomy (NCBI): domain Bacteria; kingdom Pseudomonadati; phylum Pseudomonadota; class Gammaproteobacteria; order Vibrionales; family Vibrionaceae; genus Vibrio; species Vibrio sp. Vb1729. Next base: position 701,363 of record NZ_JAWOTB010000011.1, read on the forward strand.
ATAGCCAAATAATGAACATTGGCTATAAACATACACTGGTGCAGAGTTTTCCTGCCCATCTTTAAATGCAAAGGAACTTATCGGGTTATTAATTTCACAATTTAAATTACCAAGATTGCTTCTTTCAAAATCACTCACAACGAATCCGCTCAATGTACTATTCCAAAGTATCACTTTTTTGTCATCGTAATTAGTAAGTATATAAATGGAGACACGTTTTTCATGAAAAATTCCTTCCATGTTTTTGTCTTTCTCTACATATATCGCATCAAAATTGAACTCACCATTTTTGTCTGTTTTGACAATCAATTCTTCATTTAATTTTTCGGAATTGATTCCAAATGTTATTTCATGATCTCTAATCGGAATACCATTTTTCGTTATTACCCCATTTATATTTGGTGTATATTCATCAAGCTGTTTTTTATTCATTTTAAAACTCAGTAAAAATTAAAAATAACATACTACCTCTAAGATGAAGTCAACTCTAGAAGGAGGGATATAAAATGCGACATAAGGTAAATTTGAACTGTAACTAACATAAAAAACAATTACATTAATTTTGTGTCACCTAAAGATTAAATTGTTTTTAGTAAAGTTTACACAACATAGATTGTACCATAATTAATTTGACAGTTTTATATTTATGATTTTGTAGATTTTAATTATAGATAAATGCTATAGTTTTTAATGGGTGTTATCTATTTACTCGCAAGAATTTAATTAATTCACATTGGCTTAACACAGAATCTCCATATAAATGGAAATCATATTTTTTAATAGGGTTGCTAACTTCGCAATGTAAATTAGACATGTTTTCTCTTTCGTTATCTTCAATTGATAATTGCCTAGAGACTCCTTTCCAGATTATAGCTTTCTTGTTGTCAACTACTGCGGATATTTCTATAGACAACATCTTTTGAAAAATACCATCAAAAATACTTAGAACTTTTTTTCTTTTTCTTACAACTGAGTTAAATGTAAATACGCCATTTTTATTTGTAGTGCATATGTATTTTAATGAATAGTTACTAGATTTAATCCTAAGCTCTATAATGCAGTCTTGTATAGCAAATCCGTTCTTAGTAATACGTCCTTTGATGTTTGGAGTATACTCTTGGACTTCTTCACCACTAAAAAAATATCCAAACGTAAAAATAAAAATAAACATGATAACTAATATTAGCGCAAAGTATTCTAATACAGTAAAAAATAAATCTAACACAATTGGAATCCACTTAAAATGAAGCTGGCTAAAATTGCACATAATACGGCTAAGTGTAACACCTAGTCTATATTTGTGCGAGGTTCTCATCACAAATTCAATGATTTCACATAGGTTTACTTTCAAGATTGAGAACTATGTCCATGAACACGACCTATATAATCAATAAGTTATATTAATGAGAATAGGTAATTTCTAATATCTAGAAGTCTAAATTTTTTAAAAAGAAGGTAGGTATGACTAAAAATTTAGTCATCAAGTTATCAAGTTATCAAGTTATCAAGATAGAACAATTATTCTCCAGTTTTTATAAAAATAAAGATGATTAGTGTCATTATATTTTTGAGTTGTTCTATCCATGAGTAATTATGAAATTAAAATAAGAAATTCCAGCAATACATAATAATCATGTAAAGTTTAATAGGTAATAGATGGTTATGGCTTCTATTGAAATAATTTATCATGATATGACAATACTCACCCTAAGACTTATTTATTGCTGATAATATTGTTAGTTTTATAAGTGAATATAATATTAGCTAAATCAATAGGGAACGATAAGAAGTTGAGGATTTATTTCATTTAAAAAAGTTCCCATATGATACATAAAGTGTGTTAACTGAAAGTGTTAATTATCAGTGCTTAAAATTACTCATAGTAGTTATAAATATATAGATATGTAACAGGTAACCTTACGGTTTTACCCACTTCTCTCGTTATTTTCTTGGCGTTTTAACTACTGATAAAGCTCTTCTGGCTAACTATTTTCTTGAAATGTAAAGGCATACAAAACTAAATCTTCTAGACCATGTTCCAGCTAAATCAATTTTAGAGTTCTTTAATCGATTTCACGAAATAACTTAGTGGATAGAATCGAAACATCTGTTAACGTACCTATTTTGGTTAGTTGCACATGCTAATTTCTGTCATAATGAAACTGCTAATACATGTAATCTCTTACATATCTGTATTACTGAGTATCACATTGCTTAGACTGGGCTTGGAATCATGTTTGCGAGGCGATGTGTGAGCAAGCCACACGAGAAATATGATTAAAGGGTGTTGCAAAAAATGAATTTTTATTCGAGCTTGACGCTTTAGACGCGATTGTTAAAAAGTGCGGTCGGTTCGAGAGGCTAGACCGGCTGGTAGCAAACTCACCAATACAACAATTCGGTTTGTTTTTTTGTTCTTACTCGGAAGCAAGGCATAAACTTATCAATATGCGAGCTTACTAACACGCCATACGCGACACTTCATGTATTCTTAATTGAAGCGAAGAAGAGGATTTATCAATGTCAAAAAGCTCCAAACTTCACAATGAAGACAAACTGGTTAAGAAGGCACTAGAGATTGGTGGGAAGATGGCGAAGCTACAAGGCTTTGACCTTCCTCAGTCACCACAACCTCTGAGAGTAAAAGCGATTTACCTATTCTTGGTCGACGCCAAACAGATCACGCCACTACCGGAAAGCAAGCTAGACGGCGCAAGCATCAAACACCGACTGGCAGTCTGGATACACAGTGCATTGCCAGACAACGACCCTCTAAAGTAGAAAACCTCAACAAGTCACACAGGTTATTAATTAGCAAGGCGAGCCAAATGGTTCGCCTTGTTTGCTCTTGGCAAGTGCACCGAGGTCTTTTGGCGTGGCGGTATCATTGATTTACAAAACAGAATCAAAATGACTAAAGATAAATCCCGAGAAGCGCTACAATGCAGGTGTTGCGAGAGTGCAACCAAGATTACTCATTTACAGAAGCCTTGAAGTAACCATACATGTCTAAAGATTTCGAATTCACTACAGAATACATACTCGACAAACCTTTCTTTGCTGAGTGTTATGATCAAACTAGCCAGCCAACAAAGTTCCCACAAGCGTACCTAAAAGGGATGCTGTTTCTTATCTTTGGTGTGGTTTTATTGGAGTTTGAACTGCTACCTAACGGTTACGTCGGTTGGTTCTTTATCGTATTGAGTGTGATTGAAGCGTGTAGCGTTTACTTCAAAAGAACTTGGTGGCTGTGGCGTCAAACCATCAGCTCAAGCCGCGGCAGTAAAGTGGTGTTTGAAGTGAATGCAGATGGCGTGCGCTACAAAAGCGGTAAAGTTGACCGCAGCCTCGCTTGGAATGATATCGACCAACTCGAACAAACTGATTTGGGCTTTATCCTTCACCTTGGTAAACAACGCCAATACATCAGCAAATCTTGCTTAAACGAAGAAGTGATCGCGTTTATGGTAGAGCGGCACGCGGCATCAAAAGCGAGCTAACCAACTCACATCAAGCTGGAATGAGCGCTCGAAAAAGTAGGTGATATATGATCGAACATTGTAACAAGTATATGGTCGGTTCTGAATCAATGGGGTTTGATGTAGAAAGCTAATAAGGTTTAGAGGTTTCTCTTTCGGACATACTGCTTCGGTGTCATGCGCGCAATCTGCTTACACTCTCTAGTCATGTGTGCTTGATCGGAAAAGCCTTGCTCCAGCGCCAATTCCGATAAAGTAAGATCGGGTTGCGCTCGGAGTTGCTCTAAAGTGTGCTTCACTCGTTTAATGCGTTGGTAATGTTTAGGAGTAATCCCCAACCATTTCTGAAAATTGCGCTCTCTCTGGCGCTGACTGATGGTCCCTGTAGGTTGTTCAATAATGTGGCCGACATACTGCGGTTCATATTCCTCAATCAGTGTTTGAACCCAGCGATATAACGTAGAAATCCTTGCATATGGCGAACGAGCTGTTTGCAGAGACTCAAATGTTGCTAGTGCAGAAGAAGCCAAAGGGTGGTCGTCTTGAATCCGCAATAGCTGTTCTAGACGTTTACCAAATAGTTGATAACCAACAGCAGGATGAAAGCGTACGCCAGTCATCACCGCGCCTGGCGGTAGGCAGACCTGATGTGCCAGAATGCTTATAGGCAGTAGGACAACCCCCGGCGTCTGCCACTCACCATCTATTTGTACTTCATTCTGTAAAATGAATACCACACCTGTACCAGCATCACTGAGTAATTGTTTACGTACGGTTTGCGTCGTATCAGGTTTGACGGATGCTGACCAAATGGCTTGAACATAGCCAGCTAAAGCCTTTTGAGGTTTTAAAATATCAAATTCTAAGTTCAAATGAATCATCCTATTTAACCTCAACTTAAATGAGAAAGTGATACACATGTACTTTTCATCCTATTAAGTTGAGGTATAAGCAGTGGCTTACAAGTAAGAACCGTCAAATAGAATTATCGAGGTTTATAGACTCCAACCTTTGGCTTAAATGCCTTAACTATTCGGTTCCAACTATTGATCGCGTTGATCGCAATTGTTAGGTTGACCATAGCTTCTTCTCCAAAGGTATTCAAGGTCAGCTGATAGGTATCATCATCTACTGGTAGGCCAGCAGTTAGTAATTCAGCCCAACCTAGTGCAACGTGTTCTGCATCGCTGTAGAATGGCATATCTTTCCATGCACTAAGCCCCCATATGCGTTCCGGCTTTTCACCTAACTTAAGCGCATCTTTACTATGCATGTCGATACAAAATGCACATTGATTGATTTGCGATATGCGTAACTTAACCAGTTCCCATATGATCATGTTCATAGTTTCTGATTGGCTAAATTGTTCATGGAAGTAAGCTTCCTGAGCGTATAGGATTTCTATTGCTTTTGGCGCTACTTCAATATAGTTGAGTCGTTTTTTCATGGTCATTCTCCTCTGTTTTTTACATAGTAAAAAACGCTCTTAGCAAAAGATTGAAGATTTTCGACATGCACTCAATAAAGTTAGATAAAAGAGTGAACGACGAAAGCGAAAAGTGTACCTATTGGAAACCAAGAAAACTTATGCCAATTAACAAAGTATTGCTCTAAATAATGCGACTTAAGGTTGGCGTCTATTTTTACTCCACCACCTTCCGTAAACGAGCAAAAGGTGCTGAGTTACCTATATACACGCCAGCCGCAACGATAAAGACGCCTAAAACATTTTCCCATTGAGCCTGCTCACCAGAAATGAACGAAATCAGTAGAGTGAATACCGGCATAATATTAAATAATGGAGACATTTTATCTGGACCAAGAACGATAGCACCTTTCATCCAAAAGTAATAAGCGATCAAAGTGCCAAACAGGCTCATGTACGCTATTAGTGATAGGTCTTTAAATGTTATGGCATTTAAGCTACGGCTAAAGTCGCCGTGGTACATCGCTATAGCGACCATTTGAATGGCACCAATACTTAACACCCAACGTAACTGCTGAGTTACTGGGATATGAGATGTTAAACGCTTCGCTAGAATTGTGTATAAACACCCACTAATTAAAGCAAATAACATGTATAGATCACCAATATTACTATTGCTGCTAATAGAATGAATATTTCCCCCTGTAATGACGATTACCACTCCACAAAAACTGATTAGTGCACCTAAAATAGTTTTAACCGAAATGGAAGTTTTGAGAATAAAGCCCGACAACAAGATAGTGACAAGTGGTAGATTTGCCTGAACAACCGCTGCGTTAACTGGGGTAGTAAAGCTCATTGCAGAGAAAATAGAGAAGTTTTGGATAGTTACACCCACGGTTGCTATAACAAACAACGACAACATACTTTTTCGTGTGAGTTTGGCTCCATATGGAGAGCGTTTAGTTCCTCTTATCAGTAAGAGTATTAAAGCTGCAACGGAAAATCGTAACGTCGCTGAATCCAAAGGAGAGACATCGCTATTAATAGCCTTTATTACGTTAAAGTTACTAGACCAAAAAAAGATAGCGACAACAACACCGCACCAAATTGATAAATGCTTAGACATAGATCTTCCTGATAAAAATTAACTTGACGCGATAATGCTATATATTTCATATTTGATTTTTAATAGCCAAATTTAAGAGGGTTAATCCCAAATATGGAACGTCACTCTTTGGATGACCTTTTGTTATTCGTTTCTGTTGCTCGCTATCAAAGCCTAACACAAGCATCTGAGCGTCTTAATGTCCCGTTAGCCACGCTAAGCCGGAAGTTAAAAAGGCTGGAAATAAACTTAAATTGCAGACTATTTAACCGCAGTGCACACCACTTTGCGTTAACAACTGATGGCGAAAAATATTATCAACTCTGTGAGCCGTTACTTCTTAGCTTAAATAATGTGACATCGAGAATTGCGACTGAGCGTCAGTCTTTAAGCGGAACGATCAAAATATCAGCGCCAATTAACATGACACAGATGTGGTTAAAGCGGTGCGTTTATGAATTTGCAGAGCAACATCCGAAGATATGTATCGATTTAGATGTACAGAATGAAAAAATCAATCTTGTATCTAACCGTGTCGATGTTAGTTTTCGTCTTGGTGATCTTATTGAACAAGACTGGATTGCTCAGAAATTATGGTCGATTCCATTTGCGCTTTGTGCATCACGAAGCTATTTAGAACAACACCAACCGATTACCCATCCAGAACAACTTGTTCATCATCGCCTAATTACGGTAAACAACGACAGCCAATGGAAATTAGTTAATCAAATCACCAATGAAACATTTGATCATCCGCTAAAGTTTCAATTCACTTCAAATGATGTACTGCTAGTTAGAGACGCCGTCATCCATGGTTTAGGAATTGCGTGGATTCCAACCTATTACTTTCATGAGCTAAATCATGATCAACATAACCTGCTGCCTTTGTTGCCAGAATGGCAATGCTCGGGTAAAGAAGTATTCATTATGTATCGAGACCGCGATAAAAGGCCTGCAAGAGTTGATGCATTTATTGAACATGTCTTAAATTGGAAAAATCGCATTCAAATGTTTGCTTGAAAGAGGTTTATCACATTGTGCTGTGCCGGTAACCTCAATTGAAGCTTCATGACTCTGCTTCAATTGAGTTCATTTATTTAACCTCTAAAAGAATCATGAATACATAGGCAGTTAATGGGATTCGAGTTTACAAGTGATTCGGTCAGCTAAAACTAAAGCTAAGTAGAAAGTATTTGCAGTTGTATTTGCGTCTGAAAATCGTTTAGAGCTTTCTCATCCGCGAGGTTCTATAAGAAATTATTAAGGATATATTTGTGTGTGATTTCGTGAAAAAAATTATTGTAGGTTTACTTTTCAGTGCTTCGTCTTTTGCTTCCTTAAGTCAATATGTTCCAGCAATGAATGATAAGAACGGTTATGTAGAACCATTTCAGATGTTTGATAATGTCTATTATGTAGGAGACAAGTGGGTCTCATCATATGCCATTGCTACAGACGACGGACTTGTTATCATTGATACGCTTGACTTCCCTTACTCTGAGTGGATACCTATCAACCTAGAGAAGCTAGGGCTAAAAGATAAGCCAATAACGCACATATTGGTAACTCATGGGCATTCTGACCACGTTGGAGGCGCCCAGTTACTTCAAGAGAAGTATGGTTCCAAAGTCGTGATGACCAAAAGCGCTCATGAACTATCTATACAGCAATCAAACAAAAGCGAAGGTGAGAACAAGTTCCTTCCTCCAAATTTAGACATAGAGATAAAAAGCGATAGCTCTATGGCTATTGGTGGACATGAGTTTAAGTTCTATCTCACACCTGGCCACACGGAAGGTGATTATTCCTTAGACTTCACTGTTGAAGATAATGGCGAACAATATCGTGCTTTTATCGTTGGTGGGCATAGCGTAAGTAGCAATGATCCAGAAGTTATTGGCCAGTTCCTGACTAGCATGGAGAAAATTAGAAAAATTTCACTACAGGCACCTATTGTGAACGTTAACCTTTCGAACCATCCACATAAAAATTTCCTTTTTGAAAATAGGAAGAAGCTCGGCACAAGCGGTAACCCGTTTATCAGTGAGGCAAACTTCTTCATGTTCCTTAAGCAACAAGAAGATTTAGCTAAGGGAAAACTAGAAGAACTATAATACCGTGGTATACGAGCAGCCTTCTTTATTAGGTTAGAGATTTGCTCTTGAGTTATAGCTAAGGCTTTAATAAGTTGCTCAATCAAGATTCGACACTGGTGGCAGCTATATTGTTTGTAGGTTCTAGTGGCAAAGGCGCCGTGCGTAAGCATTCGTATTGTGTGCCTTACACATTTGCAAGGCGTTATGTGCTTTCTAGAAAAGTCTCAAAATAGAGTACAATTAGCGTTTTGACACAGCGGAAATCATCATGGCCAAAACTGTTCAGCAGCAAATCGGAAACATTGCTCTAGTCGTTGAAAATTACGACGATGCTATCGAATTCTATACTCAAAAACTTCAATTCACTCTGGTTGAAGATACCAACCTAGGTGGTGGTAAACGCTGGGTTCAAGTTTCTCCTCCAAACTCCAATGGTACAAACCTACTTTTAGCTCAAGCGAGTACACCGGAGCAAACGCATGCAGTAGGAAATCAAACAGGTGGTCGTGTTTTCCTGTTTCTGCAAACTAATGATTTTTGGCGTGACTACGAGTTGATGAAGAAAAATGGTGTTGTATTTAATGAAGAGCCTCGTGTGGAAGAATACGGGACAGTGGTGGTGTTCCAAGATCTCTATGGTAATAAATGGGACTTACTGCAACTGAACTAGAAACTACATAGCACCTGCATAGCATAGTGTTCATGAGGAGTTTCCAACAAGCCTTTAAGGCTCTGAGATATTAGCGCTAATTCAAAGGTTCTCAGAAGTTACTGTATTTCTAAATCACTTTTGTGCAAACAATAACTAGCCATCATTCCTTCTCGATGTATCAACAAATGTTAGGGCGGCACACCAAAAACAAAGGCGAACCAATCGGTTCGCCTTTGTTTATTTAGATTCTACAAAAATTAATCTTCGTAGTTATCGATGCTTGGGCATGAACAGATTAGGTTACGGTCACCGTATACGTTATCTACGCGATTTACCGTTGGCCAGTACTTCCAAGATTTGGTCGCTTTAGACGGGAAGCAGCCAATCTCGCGAGAGTAAGGGCGGTCCCAATCTTCAGCTGAAAGATCAACTTGTGTGTGTGGCGCGTTAACAAGTGGGTTGTTATCCAGTGGCCATTCACCGTTTTTCACTTTCTCCATTTCTTCGCGGATAGCGATCATCGCATCACAGAAGCGGTCTAGCTCTTCTAGATCTTCCGATTCCGTTGGCTCAACCATTAGCGTGCCCGCTACAGGGAACGACATAGTTGGTGCGTGGAAACCGTAGTCCATTAGACGCTTCGCGATGTCTTCTTCGCTGATACCTGTTTCTTCTTTCAGCGGACGAATGTCGATAATACATTCGTGCGCTACGCGGCCATTTTTGCCACGGTAAAGAACAGGGTAGTGTTGGCGAAGTGTTTCCATCACGTAGTTTGCGTTCAGAATTGCTACTTTTGTAGCATCTGTTAGGCCAGCTTCGCCCATCATTGCGATGTAAGCCCAAGAGATAGGCAGGATAGAAGCGCTACCCATATCTGCTGCTGATACTGCGAAATCTGCGCCTTCTACACCGTCTTCAATATGCCCTGGTAAGAAAGGAGCTAGGTGAGATTTCACACCGATAGGACCCATACCCGGACCGCCACCACCGTGCGGGATGCAGAAGGTTTTGTGTAGGTTTAGGTGAGAAACGTCTGAACCGATGAAGCCTGGTGATGTTAGACCAACCTGCGCGTTCATGTTAGCGCCGTCTAGGTAAACCTGACCACCGGCGGCATGAACCATTTCACACACTTCTTTCACTTTCTCTTCGTAAACGCCGTGCGTCGAAGGGTAAGTGATCATAATGCTTGATAGGTTGTATTTGTGTTTCTCGATTTTCGCTGCTAGGTCGTCGATGTCGATGTTGCCTTCTTCATCACACTTAACCACAACCACTTTCATTGACACCATAGATGCTGTCGCAGGGTTAGTACCGTGCGCAGAGCTTGGGATCAAACATACGTTGCGGTGACCTTCGCCACGGCTTTCGTGGTAGCGTTGAATCGCGATAAGACCTGCGTACTCACCCGATGCACCAGAGTTTGGTTGTAGTGAGAATGCGTCATAGCCAGTGATTTCACATAGCTTTTCTTTAAGGTCTTTTGCGAGTGCAGCGTAACCAGCTGCTTGTTCTGCTGGTGCGAACGGGTGGATCGAACCAAACTCAGGCCAAGTTACTGGAATCATCTCTGCTGCTGCGTTCAGCTTCATCGTACAGCTGCCCAGTGGGATCATGCCGTGCGTGAGTGAGAAGTCTTTGTTCTCTAGCTGTTTTAGGTAACGCATCATCTGTGTTTCGCTGTGGTGCGTGTTAAACACAGGGTGTGTTAGATATTCTGTTGTGCGGCGCAATGCTTCTGGAATGGCTGCAAACTCGTTGCCTGCGATTTCAGTTGATAGTGCTGCGACTTCTTCTTTCACACCGAATACTGCGAATAGGGCTTCTACATCTGCCACGGTTGTAGTTTCGTCGAAGCTCACACCTAGCTGAGTACCCAACTTACGTAGGTTGATGTCTGCGGCTAGTGCTTTCGCGTATAGGTCTTCAGTTTGTGCACCTGTGTTGATAGTGATGGTGTCGAAGAAGCTGTTGTGAGCAAGCTCGAAGCCGCCTTTAGTTAGGCCAGCGGCTAGGATGGCTGTCATGTGGTGTGTACGACGAGCAATAGTGCGTAGACCTTCTGCGCCGTGGTAAACCGCGTAGAAAGACGCCATGTTCGCTAGCAGTGCTTGAGCAGTACAGATGTTTGATGTCGCTTTTTCACGACGGATGTGCTGTTCACGCGTTTGCATTGCCATACGCAGTGCTTGGTTACCATTGGTATCGATAGAAACACCGATAACACGGCCAGGCATTGTACGCTTGTGCTTATCACGCGTTGCCATGAAAGCAGCGTGTGGACCGCCGTAACCCATCGGCACGCCAAAACGTTGTGCTGAACCGATTGCTACGTCTGCGCCCATTTCACCTGCAGGTTTAAGTAGGGTAGAAGCAAGAAGGTCCGTTGCTACAGTCACTAGTGTTTTGTTTGCTTGCGCTTTAGCGATGATGTCCGTTAGGTCACGAACTTCACCTGTTGTACTTGGGTATTGAACTAGTGCGCCGAACACGTCTTGCTCTGGTAGTGATTCTAAAGAACCAACCAAGACTTCAAAGCCGATGAATTTCGCACGAGTTTTTACCACTTCGATGGTTTGTGGGTGAACGTCGTCAGCAACGAAGAATACGTTGCTCTTGCTTTTACCCGCACGCTTACAAAGTGTCATCGCTTCTGCTGCTGCCGTTGCTTCATCGAGCAATGACGCGTTCGCGATTTCCATACCAGTAAGATCCATCACCATTTGTTGGTAGTTTAGAAGTGCTTCTAAACGACCTTGTGAGATCTCTGGTTGGTAAGGGGTGTAAGCGGTGTACCAGCCCGGGTTTTCCATCACGTTGCGTAGAATCACGTTCGGCGTGAAGGTGTTGTAGTAACCCTGACCAATGAATGTACGTTTAACTTGGTTCTGATCGGCGAACTTACGCATTGCTGCCAGCATGTCTGCTTCGCTTTTCGCTTCTGCCAAGCTCATTGGTTGCTCTAGGCGAATTTGTGCTGGTACGGTTTCGTCGATAAGCGAATCTAGGCTAACTGCGTTGATCGCTTCCAACATTTTCTGTTGGTCAGATTTGTTTGGTCCATTGTGGCGAGCAACGAACTCGTTTTGTGTGCTGAGGCTTTGAAGTAATTCAGTCATTGTCCTTTACCTACTCCTTGGTTCGGGTAACGGATTTGCGTTACTGATAAATTAAATTATACGTCCGAACCTAGAAAAAAAGCTGTTCTCTAAACAGGCTAGGGAACAGCTTTCGTCACATCCTAATTACTCTTCTTCGATAGAGTTTAGGTATTCGTCTGCGTCTTTCAGGTTATCTAGTTCAGATACATCAGACATCTTCACTTTTACGATCCAGCCACCTTCGTACGGCTCTTCGTTAATTAGCTCTGGGCTGTCTTCTAGTTCTTCATTGATTTCTACGATTTCACCAGTGATTGGTGCGTAGATGTCTGACGCTGCTTTTACAGATTCAACGAGAGAGAAGCTTTCACCTGCTTCAACTTCGTCTTCTACGTCTGGTAGGTCAACGAATACCACGTCACCTAGCATTTCTTGTGCATGCTCAGAAATACCAATTGTTACTGTGCCGTCACCGTTGTCACGTACCCACTCGTGGCTATCTGCAAACTTCAGTGTTTTGTCCATTGCTTAATCTCCGAATAACTTGTCAGGAATTATTATGATTTCAAAAAAATCGTTTACTGGTATAGAGGAAAGCGACTGCAAAGTTCTTTTACTTCTTTGCGAACGCGTTTTTCAACTTCTGCGTCACCTTCAGGGTTGTTCACTAAACCGTCCAGTACGTCACCAATCCAATTACCGATGAGTTTGAATTCTTCAGCGCCAAAGCCGCGGCTTGTACCCGCAGGCGTTCCTAAACGGATGCCCGATGTAATCATAGGCTTCTCTGTATCGAATGGGATGCCATTTTTGTTACATGTGATCCCAGCACGCTCTAGAGCTTCTTCTGCTTTATTGCCTTTCAACCCTTTCGGACGAAGGTCAACCAGCATTAGGTGCGTGTCTGTACCACCAGTTACGATGTCGCAACCGCGAGTTTGCAATACTTCCGCTAGGACTTTTGCGTTATTGATCACCGAATCAATATAAGTTTTAAATTCAGGGCCAAGCGCTTCACCAAATGCGACCGCTTTGGCTGCGATAACGTGCATCAGTGGGCCACCTTGTAGGCCAGGGAATACGGCTGAGTTGATTTTCTTAATGATGTCTTCGTGGTTAGTAAGAATCATACCGCCGCGAGGGCCACGCAATGTTTTGTGTGTTGTAGTCGTAACAACGTGTGCGTGTGGCAGTGGGCTAGGGTGTGCGCCTGTTGCGATAAGACCAGCGATGTGCGCCATGTCGACCATAAGAATTGCATTTACTTCGTCTGCGATTTCACGGAATTTTGCAAAGTCGATAGTACGTGGAATGGCGCTACCACCTGCGATGATCATTTTAGGTTGGTGCTCAAGTGCTAGCTCACGAACATCTTCGTAGTTGATTTCCAGTGTTTCGCGATCAACACCGTATTGAACTGCATTAAACCATTTACCAGAAAGTGCTGGGCGTGCGCCGTGCGTCAGGTGACCACCTGCGTCTAAAGACATACCAAGAATGGTGTCACCAGGTTGAAGCAGTGCCAGCTTTACTGCGCCGTTTGCTTGTGCGCCTGAGTGTGGTTGAACGTTTGCGTATTCACAATTGAAAAGTTTTTTTGCGCGTTCGATAGCAATGGCTTCCACTGTATCTACGTGCTCACAACCACCATAGTAACGGCGACCTGGGTAACCTTCAGCGTATTTGTTTGTTAGGCACGTGCCTTGAGCTTGCATTACCGCTTTAGACACGATGTTCTCAGAAGCGATAAGTTCGATTTGTTCGTTTTGGCGAGCGGATTCCGCTTGAATTCCAGCAAAGACAGCATCATCTGTCGCAGAGAGGTTGGTAGAGAAAAAGTTTTCCAAGCTGTGGTTAGGGTAACTCTTATTCATGGTAGTTGACCTTCCAAATCTGAAAATGAACCCGCAATAGATGAGTTATGATTTGCGGTTGTGGTTCATTTGTCCTCAAAAACAGCTGAACTGCGTAGCAGAACAGAGTGAACATCCGGCCCTAAATTTGGGCAAAAACTCCGTTGGATTGCGTGTTTCCTTTACCAATCTCTTACGGAAATATGCATCTCTACATCTAACAAGTTGGTAACATAGCGCCTGTGACGGGAACAATCAACCAAAAATTTCCTATAGGAAACAAGATTTCAAAATTTGTTAACAAGAGCACGCTTTAATTCACTTGGTGGACTTCTATCCACTATGTGCTTCATGCACAATGCGAGTAAGACAAAAAATATGGATATCTATAGAGGGATTTATGGCAGAAAGTATTTACGATGAATACCCATCGATGACGTTGGCAAAAGAGCAACATGACCAAAATATCGAGCCGTTAAAACTGGGCCAGCGTATTAAGGATATCCGCTCGAAACTCGGTATCACATTAGAAGAAGCGAGTCAGCGAACCGGACTTGCTCGATCTACACTGAGCAAAATAGAAAATGAGCAGATCTCCCCGACGTTTCAAGCGATGCAAAAATTGGCACTAGGCTTACAAATTGACATGCCACAACTCTTTGAGCCACCTAGAAAAAAGGTAGCGACAGGGCGCAGGGATGTTACCAAGAAGAATGAAGGTAAACCACACCCAACACAAACCTATGAACATGAACTGCTCGCGACACAACTTTCCAATAAGAAAATGATGCCGTTTAAGAGCCAAATTCGAGCTCGTAGTTTTGATGAATATAAAGACTGGGTTCGTCATGACGGCGAAGAATTTTTACTTATCTTATCTGGCGAGGTTATGTTCTATTCTGAGTTTTACGAACCTGTTGTTTTAAGCGAGGGAGACAGCGTTTATTACGATGCAAATATGGGACATATGTTGACCAGTGTTAGCGAGGAAGATGCGCTCATTTTGTGGGTGACAGCCAAATAGTGATAAATACTTGTAAATTTCCTATAGTGAAAGCAAACGATTGCTGTTGGTGGTCGTTATGATGAAAAGGCGCTTTTTTGATGAGAACTTGCTCATTAAAGCGCTTTTTTTGTACGATTTGTTGTGATTAAAATGTTAAGAGTCACACTTTTGCAAGTCGATCTACGTCTTGTTCGTGCAAAATAGAATGAGCCATGTTTATTATTGGAAACACATCGAATGCCGATAGCATTCTCGGGTCTATCTAAATGGAGACGAAAATGACTCAAGAACTACTGAAAACACCAC
Organism: Vibrio sp. Vb1729; assembly: GCF_033338655.1. Classification (NCBI taxonomy): domain Bacteria; kingdom Pseudomonadati; phylum Pseudomonadota; class Gammaproteobacteria; order Vibrionales; family Vibrionaceae; genus Vibrio; species Vibrio sp. Vb1729. The sequence goes on from NZ_JAWOTB010000011.1 coordinate 716,393, forward strand.
TACACGCACTTCACGTTGAAGTTGGTGCCAAAATGGTCCCGTTCGCGGGTTACGATATGCCTGTTCAGTATCCTCTAGGCGTAAAGAAGGAACACTTACATACTCGTGATGCGGCAGGTCTGTTTGATGTTTCTCACATGGGACAGCTTCGCCTAATTGGTGACGGTGCAGCTGCGTTCCTAGAAACATTAGTCCCAGTGGATATTGTGGATCTTGAGTCTGGTAAACAGCGTTACGCTTTTTTCACTAATGAAGAGGGCGGCATCATGGACGACTTGATGGTGGCTAACCTAGGCGATCATCTGTTTGTGGTTGTGAACGCAGCATGTAAAGCGCGAGATATCGCACACCTACAAGCGCATTTACCATCTGGTGTTGAGCTAGAAATTATCGAAGACCGAGCTCTACTTGCAATCCAAGGCCCTAAAGCGGCGGCTGTATTGGCGCGTTTTGCACCAGAAGTTTCTGAAATGCTGTTCATGGATATTCGTAAAGTCGATATTTTAGGCGCCGAGTGCATTGTTTCTCGTAGTGGTTATACAGGCGAAGACGGTTACGAAATCTCGGTTCCTGCTGACAAAGCGGAAGAGCTAGCACGTAAACTGACTGCGGAAGATGAAGTTGAATGGATTGGCCTTGGTGCTCGTGATTCACTTCGTCTTGAGTGTGGCCTTTGTCTATACGGTCATGACCTAGACACAACAACAACACCTGTTGAAGCGAGCTTGCTATGGGGTATCCAAAAAGTTCGTCGTATTGGTGGTGAACGTGAAGGTGGTTTCCCTGGTGCAGGCATTATTCTTAAGCAGATTGAGACTAAAGATGTGGCGCGTAAGCGTGTGGGTCTAGTAGGTCAAACCAAAGCGCCAGTGCGTGAAGGTGTTGAACTGTTTGATGCTGACGGCGTTAAAATTGGCGTTGTAACCAGCGGTACGGCGGGCCCGAATGCAGGTAAGCCAGTCTCAATGGGGTATGTTCGTGCGGATTTGGCGGCGATTGGTACTGAAGTGTTCGCTGAAGTGCGTGGCAAAATGCTACCAATGACAGTTGAAAAAATGCCGTTCGTACCACAACGCTACTACCGTGGTTAAAACGAATTGAAACAAAAATGCCGAGCTTTGTAGCTCGGCATTTTTATGTCTTCTTTTCGCTTGTTTGCTTTTAGTTTACTGCTTCATCAATAGTACAGCACATATCAATAACGATATCTTCAAGCTTTTCCGGATGAATCATCTCTTCTTTTGCGATCCCAAATTGAGAGGCCATAATGGTATTAAACAATTCCCAATGCTTGATCAGCAGTTTTTCGCGATTATCTGCAATATCCGGCCATGTTTCTTGCATCATTGGCGCGAGACTGACAGCACCATGTGCGAAGATCAACATTTGCCATTTTGATTCCCACTGATCAAACTGTGCATTAGGGTTTTCGCTGTTGTACTGCTCGAAAATTCCGGTAAATATCGCAGCGAACTCATCTTTTGACTTTAAGAAATACTGCAGCAGAGCACCGTCATCGCCTTGTCGAATGGCATCGGCGATCATCTGTACTGGATGAGGATTGACGAGAGCAAATGCTAGCATGCGAACCATAAACAGATAAATTTTTCTATTCGAAGGTGTGTTCTCCGGCATTTCATTGATGAGTTCAGCCATATAGCACTGCATGAACTCGTCCATTGCATCGCTAACCGCTTGCCAGATTTTCTCTTTGCTGCCGAAGTGGTGACGGATCAAACTATGTGAAACACCAGCCTTTTCACTGATATTGCGCAGCGAGACACGCTCGTAACCAAGTTCACAAAACATATCTGCTGCCACTTTAAGGATCAGACACTTAGTTTGTTCTGCTGCTTCAGCACTTCTACGCCCCTGCTTTCTTTCATTCATAGTTCGAATTTTCCCGAATATTAATCACGCGCTTACTTTTACCAGAAACCGAACGCTTTGACTAATTAATTTGCTATCCACCTGGAAAATATGTTGATCAATTTCAAATTCTGCTTATACTGCACGGCTGTGTAATATATAAAACCTACGGAGAAAGCGGGTGCGAAAACAATATTTAAAGCGCACTTTAGTTGGCGCAGTGGTGACATTAAGTCTTTCTGGGATGCTAACTGGGTGTAATAAAGCCATTTCTGAGCCGTCTGAACCTTTAATCAAACCTGTAAAATTACTGGCGGTGAAAGACCTAGAACTTGAAGACTCGCACGCCTTTTTAGCGCGTATTGATGCAACACATCGCGCGCAGCTTTCTTTTCAGGTTGGTGGAGAGGTAGATGAATTACGTGTACGCATGGGTCAAAAGGTCCAAAAAGGTGAAGTGCTCGCAACGTTAGACCCTAAAGATCTTCAGCTTGCGTTAGATGCCGCTCAAGCGCAGTACGCGTTAGCGAAAACACAATGGGACCGCTCGAAAAACCTTTACGGAAAAAAACTCATTAGTACTGATGAGTACGATCAGAAAGAAACTCAATATAAAGCGGCATTGGCGAACTACGAACAAGCTAAAACCGATTTGAGCTATACCAAAATTCACGCACCGTTTGATGGCATAGTGTCATATACCTATGTCAACCCATTTCAGGTAGTAGCAGAGAAGCAGGAGATCTTGAATCTCATTGATAACACGACGTTGGATGTGTCGTTCACCTTGCCAGTAAGTTATGCGGAATCTGTATCACTTGAGTCACTGGAAAACTCCGATATGTGGGTGACGATGGATAGCGAGCCAGGAAAACGTATTCCTGGGCAATTTAAAGAAATTTCGACACAGCCAAACATCGATACCAATAGTTATGAGGCGATCGTGACCATCACTCGACCAGAAGATCGCAATTTGCTGACAGGTATGACAGGGCAGGTACACATTGCTAAACAACATGTATCGGACGCGATGACGTTACCTCAGTCTGCTTGGGTCAACAAAAATGGGACGCAAGGTGAAGTTTGGGTAATGGACAGAAGCACGCAGCAGGTCAATAAAGTCACTGTGTCACTTGACGCAGCAGGTGGTGTGAAAGCCGGGCTTGATAACAATGATTACGTTGTTATTGCTGGTGTTGAGAGACTGGTTGAAGGACAAGTGGTGAAAGCTTGGGTTCGTGAGGGAGGCATTTAATGAAACGTTCTCTATTTACGATCTCTGCGATTGCACTTGCAGTTTTAACGGGGTGCAAAAATGAAAACCAAGCTATCGTCGAGCAGCCACTTTTTGTGTCGACTATCTCGGTGGATGCACCAGTACAAAGTCAACATCGCGCGTTCAAAGGCATAGTAGTGCCTGCAGAGCAAACGCCAATGGCATTTCGCCGCGCTGGGGAAGTTCAGCACGTATTGGTTAAAGCGGGTGACGTTGTGAAGCAGGGGCAAATGATCGCAAAGCTAGATGATAGCAAAGAGAAGCAAGCCGTGAATGACGCAGAAGCACAATACACACTCGCAATTCGTCAGCTTAAACGCGGTGAAGACTTGCATGCACGTCAAATGATTTCAAAAGCGGAACTTGATGAGCTAACCGCCAATAAAGAGCTAGCTGAGGCTACTTTCTATAACGCGACCAATCAATTGAATTACACCCGTTTATTCGCCCCGTTCGCCGGTAAAGTATCCGATGTTTTCAAAGAACGTTTTGAGCGTGTGGCAATTGGTGAACCCGTGTTAAACCTATACCAAAACGATTTGGTTTACGTGCGTATTGAGCTTTCCGACAATGTTTTAGCGATGGTAGACCCAAACTCAGACAGCATGAGCTACAAGCCTAGAGCAACCTTCTCCGGCATCGATGGCAGATTTGCTTTGGACTATTTAGAGCACACAAGTGAACCCAACGCTGAAACTCAAACCTACGAAATGTACTTGACGATGCCACAGCCAAAAACAGAGATATTGCCGGGAACCAGCGTAAGCGTTTTGGTCGATATGGTGAAGGCGGGCATTACCTCTATCGATGGTTACAGTGTTCCTGTCACGGCGCTTCAAGCAGGCAGTGAAGGGAATGAGTTCTTTGTGTGGAAAAAAGAAGGTGACATTGTCACACGAGTGCCTGTCATGATTTCTCAAGTGAATGGCAATGGAGCCATTGTGTCGTCAGGTGTTAGCCAGGGCGATATTCTGATTAATTCAAATCTGCGTAAATTACGCGAAGGTAAACATGTGGATGTTGTGGAGAATAACCAATAATGAACATTGCTGAGTATTCAATAAAAAACAAAGTCATCAGCTGGTTGTTCATTATTATCCTTGCTGTTGGTGGTTTAACGTCATTTTTGGAGCTTGGACGATTAGAAGACCCGGCATTTACGATCAAAGATGCCATGATCATCTCAACATACCCTGGCGCGACGTCAAAAGAAGTTGAAGAAGAGCTGACGTATCCTCTAGAAAAAGAGATTCGAAAACTCCCTTATATCGACAAAATTACCTCTACGTCTTCTAATGGTATGTCTCAAATAACGGTGAGCATGGAAATGGACTATGGTCCTGATGAACTGCCGCAAATTTGGGATGAAATGCGCCGTAAAATTAATGATTTACGACCATCATTGCCTCAAGGTGTTCAGTCTTTACAGATCATTGATGATTTCGGTGACGTTTATGGCGTGATGTTAATGCTCACTGGTGACGATTACGACTATGTAGAGCTGAAACGTTATGCGGATTACCTGACCCGTGAAATCGAGCTTGTTGATGGTGTTGGTAAGGTAGACATCACGGGCGATCAGCAAGAAATGCTATTCGTTGAGATCTCACTTGATCGCCTTGCTGCACTGAACTTAGACATGAATGTGGTTTCGAGCTTGTTGAACCAGCAAAACAATGTGGTTTCAGCAGGTGAAGTGATGGTCAATGGCGAAAGCCTTGTTATTCGCCCAAGCGGCACCTTAAACACAGTAGAAGCACTAGAAAATCTGATCATTCATGGCCGTGACACAGGAAATCTAATTCGTCTAAAAGACGTAGCAACGATTTCTCGCGGTATTCAAGAGAAGCCAAGCAACGTCGTACTCTTTAACGGTCAAAAAGCGATTAATATCGGTATCTCGTTTGCATCGGGTGTGAATGTGGTTGAGGTTGGTGAACGTTTGGATGCGGAGCTCGCGAGCCTTGAGTCTATCAAGCCTGCTGGCATCGATATGAACTACTTTTACAACCAAGCCAATGAGGTGGATGAATCTGTTAAAGCGTTTGTAATTAGTCTAGCGGAGGCAGTGGCGATCGTAATCATTGTGTTGCTGTTTACTATGGGTTTACGCAGTGGTGTCATCATAGGAGTTGTGTTGTTATTGACGGTATTTGGTACCTTCATCTTGATGAATTACAACAACATCGAACTGCATCGTATTTCTCTTGGCGCGTTAATTATTGCCTTGGGTATGCTGGTTGATAACGCGATTGTTGTCGTGGAAGGCATATTGGTTGGCCTAAAGAAAGGGCGTACCAAAGTTCAAGCGGCTGTCGATATTGTAAAGCAAACACAATGGCCTTTGCTGGGCGCAACTGTTATTGCAATTACGGCTTTTGCACCTATCGGTTTGTCGCAAGATGCGACAGGTGAGTTCATGGGCTCTCTATTCTGGGTGCTGTGTTTCTCACTATTTTTAAGCTGGATTACCGCCATTACACTGACGCCTTTCCTTGCCGATCTTTTGTTGAAAGAGGAAAACAAAGAGCAGGGTACTAGCGAAGATGATCCTTATAAAGGCTGGTTGTTTGTCGTATTTGGGGCATCGCTGAAATTTGCATTGCGATTCCGCTGGCTTACCGTTGCTGGCATGGTGGCGCTATTAGTGGGTGCTGTCGTGGCATTTGGTAATGTAAAACAGCAGTTCTTCCCACCATCGAATACGCCGATGTTCTACGTGGATATGTGGATGCCAGAGGGTACTGACATTCGTGAAACGATCAAAAAAGCTGAAGAGGTCGAAAGCTACATTCGTCAGCAAGATGATATTGACTTTGTTTCTGCTTCGATTGGGCAGGGCCTACAGCGTTTTGCTTTAACCTATCAACCAGAAAAAAGTTACGAAGCGTACGCGCAGTTCCAAGTTCGCGCGACTGATCGTGAGAAAATGTTTGGTTTGCTGCATAAGTTAGATGCGAATCTGGCGAAAACATTTGATGCGCCTACGTTCCAGTTTAAATTGATGGAATTTGGTCCATCACCAGCGTCTAAGATCGAAGCGCGTATTACTGGCCCTGATCCACAAGTTTTACGTGACTTGGCGGTGCAAGTTGAAGACATCCTTCATACCGATCCTGGTGCCCGAAACATTCGTCACGATTGGCGAGAACGCACCAAGGAACTTGTACCCGTTTTCAATGAGTCTAAAGCTCGTCGCTTAGGTATTTCGAAAGAAGATCTTTCAAGCACACTGCAAATGGCGTTTGGTGGTAGCACCTTAGGTTACTTGCGTGATGGTACACATACGTTGCCAATTATGACACGCCTTCCTGAAGAAGAACGCGTAGATTTTGAATCACTACAAAACGTGACCATTTGGAGTCCTTCGTTGCAAACGTATATTCCGGTTGATCAAGTGATTGATGGCGTTCAACTGGATTGGAGTGAGCCGCTAATTCAGCGTCGTGACCGTAAGCGTACGTTAACCGTTCTCGCGGACCATGATGTGTTGAGTGACGACACGGCAGCAAGCTTATTTGCTCGTGTACAGCCTAAAGTGATGGCATTGCATGTTCCAGAAGGATACGAAATCACATGGGGTGGTGAGTACGAATCATCCAAAGATGCACAAGAAGGCCTATTCGGTTCATTGCCGATGGGTTACTTGTTGATGTTCATCATTACTATTTTATTGTTTAACTCAATCAAAAAGCCGTTGGTCATTTGGTTCACCGTTCCGTTAGCGATCATTGGCGTTGCTTTTGGTTTGCTTACCACGAACATGCCGTTCAGTTTTACAGCATTCCTTGGTTTGTTAAGCCTAAGTGGCATGATTTTGAAAAACGGTATTGTGTTGCTTGACCAAATTAACCTTGAGTTGGAGTCTGGTAAAGATCCTTACCTCGCGATTGTTGATAGTGCGATAAGCCGCGTTCGTCCGGTAAGTATGGCGGCACTAACAACTATCTTGGGGATGATTCCACTGGTCTTCGACGCCTTCTTTGGCTCGATGGCAATAACGATTATGGCAGGTCTTGGTTTTGCTACTGTACTGACACTGATAGTGGTGCCAGTGATGTTTGCAATTCTGTTTAGGGTAAAACCGACCACTGCATAGGGACTCCTGGCTATTTGCCAGCTTCCTGCCTAGCCCTGAAGGTTTTCTTCGGGGCTTTTTTGATCTTACTAATATATACCAAACCATTCATTTGCTTGATTTTAATGATTTTCTTACGATTACAATGCAAATCATGCGTATACTGATGTAACGACACATCAAAGATTGAGATTACATGAATAAGCGCATATTAAACGGACTCTTCTTCGTTGGTTCTTTCACCTTGGTTGGCTGCACCGCGACGGATAGCATGCCGACAGAAACCAAACAACCTGCCCCTAAAGTCAACAGTGTTAGTGCTGAAGTAATTTCCAGTTGGATTGATAGTAAGGTTTTAGCCCCTGAAGGGCTGTCGCTCGAGCAAGACAATCTACGTTATCTATCGGGTAGCGCCGACCTAAACAGCGACGGAAAGGCAGAACACATAGTGTTGCTTCAAGATCGCTATTTCTGTGGTAGTGGTGGCTGCTCTGCATATATGTTTGATAATGAGGGAAACGTTATTAATCGAATGTCGGTAACTCGCACGCCTATTGTACTAGCCGACAGTTACAGTAATGGTTGGCAGGACTTTATCGTTTGGAGTAATGGCTCATATCGACTCATGAGTTACAACGGTGAGTCTTATCCAAGTAACCCGTCACTAGAGCCAAAGGTGGATCGAGACGCTAACCAGCAGGCGGCAATCGCAAATGTAATGGCGACAGAGCTTTATCAGCAAGACGGCTATGACATTCTGCCCGCAGAGTCAAAAACCTTGTGGACGCCAGCTAACGTTTACCACTTTACCTTCAAGCACTACGGTGACCCGCATAGCGCTTATCAAGCAACGGTGGATATGAGCAGTGGGGAAGTAGACATTGTAGCCGTTCCGGCTGCGGAATAAAAAACACCTCCCTTAACCGGAATTAAAGGGAGGTGCTAAATGCCAAATTCGAGGGTGGCATTGTTAACCGGAGTCGCTCTAATTAAGCTGCGACTTCTTGCTTCGCTTCTGCTTTGCTTTTTAAGAATGCGTAAGTAAAGCCAGTTACCGCTGTACCCGCTGCAATAGCCACTAAATACATTAATACTGGTGAAATTGCGTTAGGAATTAGCAGCACGAATAGACCGCCGTGTGGTGCCATTAATTTCGCACCGAATAGCATCGATAGGGCACCAGTAAGCGCGCCACCTGCCATACAAGATGGAATCACGCGCATTGGATCTTTCGCAGCAAATGGAATTGCGCCTTCAGAGATGAAACACAGGCCCAAGACAAATGATGCTTTACCAGCCTCACGTTCATTTTGTTCAAATTTGTTCTTCGCAATGAAGGTCGCTAAACCCATACCTAGCGCAGGAACCATACCTGCGGCCATGATTGCCGCCATTGGTGCGTAAGTTTGTGAAGCCAGAAGGCCAACACCAAATGCGTAAGCGGCTTTGTTTACCGGGCCTCCTAGGTCGAAACACATCATTGCGCCAAGGATAATACCCAGTAGTACTGCACTGTCAGATCCCATGTTGTTTAGGAAGTCAGTTAGGCCGTTCATGATGCCTGAAACTGGGCCGCCTACGATGTAGATCATGACAAGACCAGTGAACAATGTTGCTACAAATGGAATGATCAGAATCGGTTTAAGCGCTTCCATCGATTGTGGGAGTTTTACTTTGTCCGCAAGGAGCTTCGCTGCATAACCGGCAATGAAGCCAGCTGCGATACCACCTAAGAAACCAGCACCCGTTGAACTCGCTAGCATACCGCCAACAAGACCAGGAGCCAGACCCGGACGGTCAGCAATTGAGAACGCGATGTAACCAGCAAGTACAGGAATCATCAATGCGAATGCAGAGCCACCACCAATGTTCATCAAGGCTGCTGCTAGTGTGCCTTCTTCTTTAAATGCTTCAATACCGAACACGAAAGATAGTGCGATGATCAAACCACCTGCAACGACAACAGGAAGCATGTGCGAAACACCCGTCATTAGGTGTTTGTAAGCGCCTTTTTTCTCTTCGGTGGTAGATGAAGAGTTAGCTGAACCAGAATGCTGATACACAGTGGCTTGCTCGAATGCTTTGTCCATCTCTTCGGCTGTTTTTTTCAGAGCTGGGCCTGTTTTCGTGCGGTACATCTTTTTGCCGTTAAAGCGATCAAGTGGCACTTCAATATCCGCAGCAATGATCACCAGATCGGCATCTGCAATTTCTTGCTCAGTCAGTTGGTTTTTAGCGCCAACTGAACCACGAGTTTCCACCTTGATTTGATGACCACGACGCTTGCCTTCTTCTTCTAAAGCTTCTGCCGCCATAAAGGTATGCGCAACGCCAGTAGGGCATGCCGTGATTGCAACAATCTTCTTTGATGTTGCTTCAGCAATGATAGGGGCTGCAAGTGTGGTTGCTTTTTCAAGTAAAGTGGCGTTTTCAACCGCTTGCTGGAGAAACGCAGTTGCGTCTTTTGCTATTTCGTTAATTTCCGCTTGGTAAACCTTTTTTCCTACAAAACGAGAAGTGTCGACGCTAGTATTTGCCGCAATGACAATGACTTCTGCTTGTTCAACGTCAGCTTCCGTCAATAGTGTTGGTTCAACCACACTTGATTGACATTCTATTTTGGCATTCCAGTTTAATTTTGCGGCGGCTTGTTCTAGTAATCCTGCCGCAAGGATGCTATTTGCTACACCGCTCGGACAGGCAGTAATAATGGCAATATTCATACGATAACCTTCTGTTCCTTAGTTTTGTTCTAAGTTTGTAATAGGGTAAAGCGCGCTAACTTCAGTTTGTCGCTTGATATTTTCCAGTTCTTCCTGACTGGTTAGCCCTACGCCAACTTGACTAACTGCCAAAGCAGAAAGTGCCGTAGCGAAGCGCAATAAATCGTTTTTAGGCATCAGTTGCATGTGGCCCCAACACAAGCCAGCGACCAGCGTATCGCCTGCGCCAACGGTGCTCACTACATTCATTCGAGGCGGTTTTGCACTAAGCCATTCGCCTTGGTTGAGCCACATAACACCGTCAGGTCCCATAGAAACCACGATGTTTTCTATGCCCTTGTCGCTCAGTGTTTGCGCAGCAGCTTGGCATTGTTCAGGCGTTTCTAGATGTTCGCCAACAAAATCACCAAGTTCTTCATCGTTAGGTTTAATTAACCATGGGTGAGCTTCAATACCTGACTTCAATGCGGCTTTGCTACTGTCGAACAACACCTTTTTGCCTTGTTGATGCAGTGCTTCTATCCATGCAGCGCATTGTTCGGCGGTTACGCCTCTAGGTAAGCTACCTGCAAGTACAAAGTAATCATGCGTCTCCGCTAGACGAAATAGTGTCTCCTCAAAGCGAGTAATTTCGTCGGCCGCTACTTGAACGCCAGGGAAGTTGATATCACTGACGTTGCCATTGGCCTCAACCAGCTTAACGTTGATACGAGTTGCACCTTGTACTTCTACAAACTCATTCTTAACGTTGATGTCATTGAAAAGCTGATGAAATAGCTCAGGGTTATCTTTACCGAGAAAGCCGGTAACCGTGACGTCTGCGCCTAAATCGCTCAATACTTTTGCTACGTTGACACCTTTACCAGCAGCGTGGAGATTGCTTTGCTGTACTAAGCTCACGGAACCAACGTTTAGTTCATTTACTGAACCTGTTAAATCCAATGCTGGGTTGAGCGTAATAGTGACAACCTTATTTGTTTTGTTTGTCATATCGGATCCTTAACCTTCACCAAGGCCAGAAGCGATTGCATTTCCGATAGACTCCAAGGCTTGCGGCGCATCAGGGCCTTCTGCTGTAAATTGAAGTTGGTGACCGTGCTTAACGCCCAGCGCGATGACTTTCATTAGGCTCTTCGCGTTTACTGCTTTTCCATCTCCGTCTAGGTTGGAAACACGTATAGTGGATTCAAACTTTTTCGCTTCTGCGACTAACATTGCCCCCGGACGAGCATGTAGGCCGTGAGAGTTTTTGATTTTAAATACAGCGGTATTGCCTTCTTCTGAAGGTGCGGCTGTGACTTCTTCACCTTTGAACAAAGCAAGAATCTGTTCTACTGATGCATCTAAAAGCTTGCCGTGTTCATTGTTAAACACAATGTTAGAAAGCGTTTTTAGGATAGGTTGGTGAGCATTGTTACATGCCGCGAACGCGACAAGTGCACGCACTTTTTGACCTTCATATTCGCAGTCGTTTGCCGTCGAGACAAATGACACACCTGTGCGAGTGACATGTTTGTCACTGCCAATTAACCACAGGCCATTACCTAAGTGAGTTGGTTGTTTGGTAACGAGATCTGCAACGAACTCGTTATCAGCACATCCAGTATTTTTTAACAGACCACCAGCAACAGCACTCATCTGTAGCATGTCGCTCGCAGGGAACATCAGTTGAATTAAAGAAGCGTCAAAGTCTGCTTCAAGCTGAACATCACCGTGCAGTAGGGCGATGATCTCGTCTTCGTTTTTTGCATTACGCAGACGCTCTTCTACGCCATCTGCGCCTAGCACTTTGGTGAGCTGTTTAAGAATGCCAAGGTGTTCATCAGATTTAGCTGCGATACCGATAGCGACGAACACAGTATTGCCATCACCCCAGTCGACACCTTGTGGGAAGTGATGCACAGCAACACCCGTTGTTTTCACCATTGCACGAGTGTCGGTTGTACCGTGCGGGATGGCGATACCGTTCCCCAAAAACGTAGAGTTTTGGTTTTCACGGTTTAGCATGCCTTCAACGTAACCGCGTTCAACTAGGCCTTTATCAGTCAGGCTATGAGCAATACTCTTTATTGCTTCAAACTTATTTGTCGCTGATTGCGAGAGGGTAATGTCGTTCTTATTTAGCTTAAGCATGGTGCTTCTCCAGCCTTAAGGTATCAATTTAAAAATGTATTCTGTGTGAGAAGTTGAACGCCGCTTCTTCTGAGCGCTTATCACTCCTCAAACCTTTTATCTTTCAAGCTAAATCGATTCAGCTTGTTGGTAAATTTTTTAAAAGACTCAGAAAAACTGTTTTAAAAACTGACGTTAACAAATGAGTCTTTGGCGCTGTCCTATAGCCTAGCCTACAAATTGGTTTGTTGTGTATTCAGGTGATTTACGTCAATTTTTAAGTTTTGCTGAATCCTTTCAGCTTTTATACTGAATCGGTTCAGCTTATAATTCAACTTATCGAAAGATCGTTGATGTATTAATATGATCGCGCGCACAGAATAAGGTTTAGAATATGACACTGGATGAAATAGCCAAATTAGCGGGTGTTTCTAAGACAACTGCTAGCTATGTGATTAACGGAAAAGCGCAGAAATACCGCATCAGCGAGAAGACTCAGAAAAAGGTGATGGCCGTTGTAGATGAGTACAATTATAAGCCAGATCATGCGGCGTCTTCCTTGCGGGCAGGTAATTCACGCTCATTTGGGCTTATCATCCCAGACTTAGAGAACACCAGTTATGCGCGTCTTGCAAAGTTGATAGAGCAGAACTCTCGGAAAGCGGGGTACCAAATTTTGATTGGCTGCTCTGATGATGATCCTGATACAGAGCAAAAGGTGGCGGAAGCATTAGTCAGTCGTCGTATTGATGCGTTGTTTGTGGCAAGTGGTATGCCCACTGCAAACGAGTATTATCTTAAGTTGCAAAATTCTGGTACGCCAGTTATCGCGCTAGACCGTCCAATGGATGATGAGCACTTTTGTTGTGTCATCAGCGAAGATTTTGATGCCGCACTTGAACTCACTCAGTCAGTACTGTCAGAGGATATAAAGTCCATTGGCTTAATCGGTGCATTGCAAGATCTTCAAGTCTCAAAAGAGCGTGAGCTTGGTTTTCTATCTGCTTCTCAACAAGGTGGTAAAACGGCAACAGTGGGTTATGGACAACACTTCTCCCGGGAAGAAGGCAAGAAAGTCTTAGAGAGATGGTTAACAGAGAACGCATTGCCAGATGCCATTGTTACAACGTCATACACACTGTTAGAAGGTGTGTTGGATGTAATGCTAGAAAAACCAGAACTGATGGGAAAGGTGCGTTTAGCGACATTTGGTGATAATCGACTGCTGGACTTTTTGCCTGTGAAAATCAACTCTTTGCCTCAACAGTTTGAGTTGATCGCGGACAGCGCAATGGAGTTAGCACTCAATGCTTCCGCTAAGCGTTACAAGCCTGGCGTAGAACTTATCCCGCGTAAAATTGTGAAACGTCACTAAGTAACTAAATAGGTTGCTCAAAGCTTTACTTCAGCCGTCAGCGCCACAAATGCGTGGTCGCTGGCGTTTTTATCTCTGTCATAAATCGGGTTGATCAGATGTTGGTTAGACACCTGATAGTCAACAACCTCGGCAACCGATATATCTGATAAGGTGTCAAACTCTTGTGAGAGCAAGATATAGTCGAGTACGTTCCCAGTGGAAAAATGATAGTGCGTGGCGGGGCGTTCATCCTTCTGAGCGTCACTTTGCAATATCCAACCATCTTTGAGTTGTAATTCAGTGACACTGTCACCAGCGTTGGATACCAATGCGCTGTTAACGCTGATAGGAGTGATAGGTTGATTCATATCGCCCATTAACACTGTCGGCATTGGTTCTTTTCGATACCTCTTTTGCATCGCGTCTCTTAACATCGCTGCTTCCCAGCCTCTTTGCTGGGTGGATAACCAGCGCCCAATAATCGTGCTAGACGTTTCTGGTTGTTCTGAGTCGGCCGGGCGTTGAGATTTCAGGTGCGTTACGTAAACGGCGATATGACCAAGTACAGGATGTATTACTTGGGCATAGATAGGTTTGCGACTGAACTCTGGAACAACACTTACTCCAAAAGGCTCAAGCGTTGCTAAGTCAAACTCTACCGCTTGTACTTTTTCTATTGGAAACCGAGATGCAATTGCCACAACAGGGCTTGAGTAAATGTACTCATCTTCAACATGTGGGGTGTCAACGGTCGCAAAGTAGGGGTAGCCGATGGTTGAAAAAAATTCCTGGGTCTTCTCGATACTGAACACTTCTTGTAAGCCAATCACGTCGCCTTCCAGTTTTTCAACTTGACGTTGCGTCCACGAAAGTTTGTCTCGCCATTGCTCTAACGAGTATATGTTCTCGAAATCATAGTAGGCGTTAGGCGGTGCGACAAAATTAAACAAGTTCGCAGTGACAAAGGTAATTCTACTTGGTTGAGACAAAGTATTCGCTCTTTTCAACAATAACTTAGAGAGTATATACCTTCAGGTTGCGTAATTGCAGCTTCGTTTGAGCTACGCATCGAGATACAAGCTAACGAGCGACAAGTTAAATGGGTTAAGAGGTGCTCAAACGCCAAGGCGAATCGGTGATTGAACATCGGCAGAGGTTTCTATTTTTAAGCATTGCGTTTAAACTTCAGGGCATCAAATAGTAAGAGTAAGTAACATGACCCAAGATTACGACCACGAAGAGTATTTAGAAGGCGAAGAGATTGAGATCGAAGCGATTGGCATCGATGTTGATGCGCATCCAATCGAACTATACAAGCTTTTTAAAATCGCAAACTTGGTCAGCGGTGGCGGCGAAGCAAAACATATCATCGAGGAAGGCTATGTCGCGGTGAATGGTGAACTAGAAACACGTAAGCGCCGCAAGATGTATGATGGTGACTTTTTTGAGTTTAACCAGGAATATTATGTTGTGGTTTGCGATGCGCCAGTAACCGAACCTGAAACGGCAGAGCAAAAAGCAGAAAAGAAAGCGAAAAAAGAAGCGCAGTCTTCTCGTAAAGATAAGTCTCGTCAAAGTAAGTCACCTAAAGCCTCTGGGCCTAAATCAACAGGCCGTAAAGCGGCACATAAAGAGCGTAAAGCGCAGAAAGAAGCGTTGTCTCAGTCTGCTAAGAAAGGCAAAAAAGAAGACAAACCGCAAGCCACTCGTGATCCGAAGAGCGGACGTAATTCTATTGATTTTTTCTAGGGAAATGAACGCTTAACTAAATAAGTGACATCTGAGTAAAACTAAAAAGCGCCGAGCATATTATATCGGCGCTTTTTTGGTTTCACTGTGCTGTAAGTGGGCAGTGTTAATGCACTGTCGTCTCGATGTTTAGGCTATCTGTCCAGTGATGAATGGCGCAAGGCTTTCCTAAGTAAAAGCCTTGGTAATAATCCAAATTAAGTTGATACATAGCTTGTAGCTGCACGTCTTCTTCAACCCCTTCTATAATGACTTTTGCTCCCATATGATCCGCTAGATCAACGGCGCTATGTATGGAAAAGGTTTCTCCGGCACAGTAGTCTAGCAAATAGGAACGATCGATTTTGATGATGTCAGGGCAGAGCTGCTGAACACGTGCGATATCAGAATGTTGGGCGCCAAAATCATCGATAGCAAAGATAAAACCATTCGCTTTCATTAACTGTACGGCTTTGATTAATAAATCCGTATCTCCGCATGACTCTTCGACTACTTCAAAAACTACGTCTGTTGGGCTCATACCAAGTTCGGAAAGGCGTTTGTAAAGCAGGCCGTTATCTTTAAAGCCCATGTCTTTGGTTAGTGTGAGTAGCGTTTGAGGCATGACGTTAAGAAACAGTTTGATCGGTGTCCCTGCGAAATAGCGTGCAAAATTTCGAATGTGCATTGCTCTGGATAAAAACTCTACACATAAGCGAAAGTAGGGATCAAGACCATTATTGGCCAGAAACACGTCAGGGCGAATTAGGGAACCATCAATGCCACGAATACGCAGTAAGGCTTCCATACCAATAATACGTTGGCGTCTATCAAAAATTGGCTGATAAACACTGTGAAAAGTGAATTGATTGAGAACTACGTAATATTCACCAAGATTATCTTGTTTTATGTATCGCTCGTAGTCGGATTGATTCTTTAACTCCATGAAAAACGCCGAAAATTTAGCATCTTGTCAATGTAACAGGGTGCAATTCTGATTTGAAGAATCAAATGTGCCTAATTACATATGCGGTTGAGTTAATTTGAAATGGCTTCCGATTTTGCTTCAATATGGCGAAAAATAAGTGACAGACCAAAACAAATTAAGAAGTAAGCAAGGCCGACAATCAACCAAATTTCAAATATATACCCTGATGAATTTGCCATCTCTGTCCCAACAAACGTCATTTCTTGTATCGAAATCAGTGAAACAATAGAGGTGTCTTTCACCAAAGAGATGGTTTGACCGGCAAGTGCAGGTGTGATTGATTTAAGCACCTGTGGCGCGATAACAAATCGGTATTTCACCCATCGAGACAAGCCCAATGAGTCAGCCGCTTCCCACTGACCTTGGTCGATACTTTGTAAACCACCGCGCACAACTTCTGCAATGTAGGCAGAAGAGAGTAAGCCGACACATAACACGCCAGAGGCAAGGTTTTCCCAAAGGTTCGAAGGCCCAAACAGAAAGTGCTGTAGCGCATTTGGTTCGCCGTTGTAGTTTCGTAGAAGATCTTCCAAACCGAGTAACGGGATCAATTGGTTAGAAATGAAAAAGTAGAAAATAAAAACAAACACCAACGGAGGGATGTTTCTCACTAACTGGATAAACGCATTGGCAGGTGTGCGCAACCAAACGGAACGAGAGAAGCGTGCTAAGCCTAACAAAGTGCCAAACACTAATGCGAAGCTTATGCCCCAAACACTAAGCCTTAACGTCGAAATCAAACCTTGAAAGAAGTAGGGCAAACCACCATCTGCTCTAGGCGTGAAAAGTAATTCAAGCGCCTCTTTCCACTGCCACAAATAATGCACACCAACAGCGGACCGATGGTACAGCCAAACACCACCGATACCGAACATAACAAGTAGTACCCAGTCTAGTGTGTTTAATTGCGGTAAAAGGTAGCCTGTGCTGGATTTCGCGGGTACTGTGCGAGTGGTAGTGTGTTCGCCCAAAAATTTGACTCCGATAAGTTATGGAAAAGTAAAATGGATGATTGGAGAGTATAGGCTCGCGGCGTCCACGAGCCATTTAGATTACTGGCCTTGCGCGACTTGATCTTGCCAATCTAATGTCGAGAACCAGTATTCATAACGTTGTTTTAACCATCCATCTTGGGTTCTTGCTTCAATCCATTTATTGAAAAAGGCCTTTTTATCTTCTTCCCCCAAGCGAACTGCAAAGGCTTCGTTACCTTTTGATAGTCGCTCAGAGAATGGAAGGAATAGTTTGTCGCTGTGTTTCACTGTCTCATGTTCTGGTTTTGGGCTAGAAGCAATAACCGCGTGGGCGTTACCATTCAGCACCTCTTGGAACGCTTGCGCGTCGTCATCAAATTGCAGGATCTTCGCTTTCGGGAAGGTTTCTCTGGCTACTTGAACGGTGAATGCGCCGCGACGAGCCGCAATTTTTACGCGTCGTGAGTCAAAATCCGAAAATTCGCTAAAACCAGAGGCGAGTTCTTTGTTTGCTGCTACTTGAACGCCTGAGTGCGAGTAGGGCTCAGTAAACAAGACGCTTCTGGAACGCTCAGGCGTAACTGACATGCCACCGATGATCACGTCGAACTTTTTCGCCAGTAGTGCGGGAATAATGCCATCCCACGCAGTCGGTACGAATTCCACTTTCAAACCTGAATCTTCTGCTAAGCGTTTGGCAACATCGATTTCAAAACCGATTAACTCGCCTTGCTTGTTACGCATTGCCCAAGGTACAAATGTTGACATACCAACGCGCAAAGTGCCTCGTTCTTTGATTTGATCTACATTGGGTGTGGCGACATCTTCTTTCGCGATTGTAGGCATAGCTATGGCTAGCCCTAATAATGCAGTAATGGTCGCTTTGAATAACTTCATGTTATCTCCTTATAATTTGCGCCAACTGGCTCCGAGTTTGTGTTCTAGCCATGCAGACAAGCCAGAAAGTGACAGAGTGAGAGCAAGATAAATTGCTGCCACGGTAAACCAAATTTCGAACGGCATCGCCGTCTCTGAGACGATGTTGCGTGCCTGTGTTGTTAGATCAAAAATCGCCATCACGCTTACAATGGAAGAGTTTTTGATCAAAGAAACCACTTCATTGGTTAATGGCGGTAATGTGCGCTGTAAAACCTGAGGCAAAATTACGTCTTTGTAGGTGTAAAACGGTGATAGCCCGAGAGTTTGTGCTGCTTCGAATTGCCCTTTAGGAATACTGTTTAAACCTGCACGGAATATTTCCGCGGTGTAGGCACCTTGGAAAAGGGATAATGCCAAAACGGCGGTGCTGAATCGGTCCAAACCAATCACGGGGCCAAACACGAAGTAGAGTAAATAGATTTGCACCAACAACGGCGTGTTACGTATTACTTCGACATAAGTGGTACCAATAACATTGCCGACTTTCGAATCGCTCAGCCTTAGTAACGCGGTAACCAACCCTAATACTAAGGTAAAAAATAGACTAATAGCCGAGATGTTAAGCGTGACCAATAGCCCATCAATAAGTTCTGCCGGCCACCATTCGCCATCTTCATAAAAAGCGATGTAATCAGGTACGCGCTCCCATTGCCATTGATAGCCCATAGCGTCGGCACCAGAGTCCAACACCCACACGATCGCGATGAAGAGGAGCGTCATTTGCAGTAAAGCTTGAAGGACAGGTTTGATTACGCGAACTATCATCAGTAACTTAAAATTTGGTTCAAAAATGCTTGGGTTCGTGGATGCTGTGGTGTCTCAAATAAGGCGACTGGAGAGTTCATTTCCAAGATTTGGCCTTCATCCATAAATACCACGCGGTTCGCTACTTTTTTGGCAAATCCCATTTCATGCGTGACGCAAATCATCGTCATTCCGCTTTGAGCCAGCTCAACCATGACATCCAACACTTCGTTGATCATTTCCGGATCAAGCGCTGAAGTTGGCTCGTCAAACAGGAGTAAATCCGGTTCCATACACAAGGAGCGGGCAATCGCGACGCGTTGCTGCTGACCGCCAGAAAGCTGGATAGGATACTTACTCGCTTGCTCTTCAATATTGACTCGCTTTAGGTAATGTTTTGCGCGTTTTTCAGCTTCTTGTTTTGATAATTTGAGTGTGCGAATCGGCGCTAAGGTGAGGTTTTCCAGTACAGTCAAGTGAGGAAAAAGGTGAAAGTGTTGGAACACCATGCCGATTTTACCGGGCTTGAGAGATTTTGCGTGAGAAGGCTGGTCGAACACATGAAGCTGGCCTTCTTGAATCGATTCAAGATGGTTGATGCAACGAATGAGCGTTGATTTTCCGGAACCTGAAGGGCCACACACCACGACGATCTCGCCAGAATGCACGGAGAAGTTGATGTCTTTTAGAGCGTGGTAATCGCCATACCACTTATTTACGTCGCTAAACTCAACGACGGGAGTATTCTCTTTCAAAGGGGCACGCTATAACGGAAAAATATCCTTTTACAATAGCAAGTTGTGCGCGTAATTTCATTAAGAATAAGCTAATGTTTAGGCGATGATTTTAAGACTCTATTCAGATCGCTTACAAGATACATCCATGTTTCTTTAATGTTGGTGCAGTCTAGAGTCTAGAGTATGACTAACTCAGTTCAACGAGATACGGATAACGAACAACAATCGCAACAACAGACATAACCATTAGTGTCTGTGCAGAATAGTAGGTCACCATGACAACTTGTCGTGAAAATATTGACCGTCCTCCAAAGCGTTCGAAAGCCAATACGATGCCAGAGATAATAAAGATAAAGCTTCCGAGCACTGCAAAAGAGGAGGATTGTGTTTTCCCACTCAAATAATACTCGATCGAAGCCCAGCACATAGTCATCAGTACCAATATATAACTAGCAACTGGCCGTTTTTCTTTACCGAGATCCGGTCGGAACAACCAGTAGACGCATATACCGAGTCCGAACAAGGCAATTGGGAGCCAAGGTGTAAAATGCCACGCTGACATGATGGCAAAACCATAACTATAGGAGAGATGTGCAGAGCAAAAGAGCACTAATCCTGTAATGAACTTGTCTCTAGGGAGCATTAATAACACGTCACCAAGCAACGAGAGCGATAAGCCAATCAAAATCCAATGCGCATATGGCATTGGGTAAGCCGGGGACTGAATTAAAATACCAAGCATACAGAGCACTGGTAATGGTTTAGAAACGTAAAAGAGCCATTTAGAGCCTTTACGGATACTGATGATATGTATGAATGCTAATACGACAACAACTAGCCACATAAAGTGTTTTCTCGAACAGACAAAATTATGTAGTACATCACTACAACAAATCAAAACTTAATTAACGAGTTAACTCGTTCTTTGATCTCAATTATTTTTATTTGTGTAAAGCTGGACAGTTGTCTCTTTACTAACCAACACGGCCGATTTTTTGTCTGGAGGGAATCGTTGTTTTTAGAAGCCTCCTCGTTTTGAACGTGATGTGGCTTACAAAATAGCATAAAAAAACGGTATTGTGACTGTTAAGTCACAATACCGTTAAACCCTAGGAAGGGCAGTGAAGAATTGTTGCAGTTATGAGACAGCTAACTCTAAGATTTCTCGGCTACGTTCAAGTGTGATCGCCTGGTTTTCACCTAAAACAGTCATGCCGTGTTTGTTTAGTTGATCAATGATGGCATCGATAGCTTGTTCACGGCTCTCACCATAGTTTTCGAGCTTAGTTGCGACATCAAGTTGATGATAAAACGCTTCGATAGATTCGATTGTGCGCTCTGCTAAATCTTCACCTGCTTCAAGACCAAATACGTTGCGACCCATTTGTTCTAACTTAGGGCGCTTAAACTGCATTTGGTTACGAAGTAACGACGGTTGGACAATTGCAAGAGAACGCGCATGATCAACGCCCCATAGAGCCGTTAATTCATGGCCGATCATATGTGTTGCCCAGTCTTGTGGAACGCCACTACCAATTAACCCATTCAATGCTTGGTTAGCAGACCACATTAAGTTTGCGCGCCACATATCGTCGTCTCGTTCCGCAAACTGTTCTCCGAGTGTTTTTAAAGTTTTCAGCAGTGTTTCTGCGTAACCATCTTGAACCATTGCACCGGTAGGAAGCGTCAAGTATTGCTCACATACGTGCACCCATGCGTCAACAATGCCGTTGATAAGCTGGCGTTCTGGCAGTGTTTTCATTACATCTGGGTCTAACACGGCAAATTTTGGCTGCACTGCTGGAGACATGAACGGAAGTTTGTCTTGAGTTTCTTTTTTAGTGATAACTGCGCCCATGTTTGACTCTGAGCCTGTTGCTGGCAATGTCAAAATTGCAGCTAGAGGCGTCGCTTCAGTGACTTGGTGCTTACCAATCATGATATCCCAACCATCACCATCATACTTTGATGCCGCTGCTACGTATTTGGAGCCATCGATGACTGAACCACCACCTACCGCTAAAATAAAGTCAACGCCATGCTCTTTTACCATTGCGACTGCTTTATCGAGTGTTTCTTTGGTTGGGTTTGGTTCAACACCTGAAAACTCTAGCCATTCATGTGCCTCAAGAGCTTCTGCTACTTGGTCGTACACGCCATTTTTTTTGATGGAGCCACCACCGTATACCACTAAAACTTTTTGGTCGGATGGGATAGCTTCTTTGATTGCAGCGATTTGTTTTTGACCAAAGAAAATCTTGGTTGGGTTTACATAAGAAAAGTTCATTATTAGCCCTCTTGCTTCCAGTGAAGGAGATTGAATACATGCATATTAGTCCTGATTAACGATCGTTAACAGGTCGATTTCTGCAAATAATTTGCCTATTTCTACAAAATTAATGCTCTTGAGCTAGAAAGTTAAAGTCGAGAGGAAGTATAGTGCTCGAAACGATAATAGAGACCAAACTCGTTGGTCATTGATGGAGCACTCTAATGCACACTCTCGCAGATATCATGCAGCAATATGTTGAAAAGCAGGGGCTGCATGACCTAGAAGGTATGAAGAAAACAGCGATAGATGGCGTATGGTTTTATCGCAGTAGCAAAGGGAATCATCGCCAGCCGTTTGTCTATCAGTCCGGCATCATCGTATTGGGTCAAGGGCATAAGAACATTCATATTGGTGATACACCAGTGCAATATGGGCCCGAAGATTACCTTGTTGTCGGGGTTCCCATGCCATTAGAGTGCGAAGCGTTTGCGACAAACAATGAGCCTTTACTTGGCATTTCGATAGATATTTCGCCAACGCTTCTTCATAAACTCGTTAAAAAATTAGAGGCTGAGAAATTCAGTAATAAGTGTCTGGATGCAACCCGTTGCGGCCTTAAGTCGGTACGTATGAATGAAGGTATGTTGGATGCGTGCAAGCGGTTAATGAAAGCAATGTGTAACGAGCTTGATGTCATCATGCTTGGCGAGCTGCTTCTTGAGGAAATTGTGTATCGTACTTTGGTGAGCAAAGAGGGGTATGTTTTATTTGACCTAGCACATCAAGAAGGTTCTTACGCGAGGGTCGCTAAAGCACTAAATCGCGTGCATCAAGCGTATCATGAACAGTTGAACGTACAAGCATTGGCTGAAGAAGCCAACATGAGTGTGTCTGCTTTCCATCAAGCATTTCGCAATGTCACGCTTGAATCTCCGTTGCAATATATTAAGAAAGTTCGACTTAACAAAGCGCGCGAATTGATCCAGTTAGAGGGGAGACGTGTTAATGATGCAGCGAGAATGGTCGGTTACACGAGCCCATCACAGTTTAGTCGCGAGTACAAGCGGCATTTTAATGAAACGCCAAGGTCAACAAAGGCTTAGTGATCTTTATTTCAAAATGGCGACTTTTTTTACCTTTTTTATTAATTTGCGAGTGACATATTTATTTAAGTTATAAAATTAGTTACTGGTGCCAAATAATAGGTACGTTGTTGCAATCATTTAGTGGATTGTTGCGAGGCGGTGTGGAAAACTCGTAAATAGATAGTGTGAAATCACCAACTTGTACTTAAGTTATTTTACGTCGAAATAAAAGTATAGATGCGCTTCGTTTAGCGCATTTAGTATTGTTTTAACAATAACTTAAGGAAGAGCGATTATGCACCTTAAAAACGGCAACGCAGTGAAAAACGTGTTCACACTAAGCACACTCACCGCTTCTTGTCTTATGGCCTTCAATAGCTACGCAGCAGTTGACTGTGCCCCTCTAGAAACTTGGCAATCATCAAAAGTTTATAACGGTGGCGACCAAGTTCAGCATGAAGGTAATGCTTATAAAGCGCGTTACTGGACGCAAAACAATAATCCAGCGCAATCTGGTGAGTGGGGCGAGTGGGAAACACTTGGCGCTTGTGATGGCACTGGACCGGTTGATCCACCTCAGAATGAAGTCCCGACGGTTACTCTGACATCGCCTTCTGCGTCGGCTTCTGTGACTGCGGGTGATGTTGTTAACCTAGCTGCAGATGCGGCAGATACTGATGGGACTGTTAGCAAAGTAGAGTTCTTTGTTGATGGTGTATTAGTTGGTCAGGCAACGTCTGCGCCGTATGCTGCATCGTGGACAGCAACTGAAGGACAGCACGAGTTCTCTACCAAGGCCTATGACGATGCAGGTGCCGTTAGTACGGCAAGTGTTGTGACGTTAACTGTGGCATCAGCGCAACCTGGTAACGAAGCGCCGACAGTGGATGTCGCGCTTTCTGCGAGCTCTATTGACCTGGGTGGTTCCGTAACACTGACTGCAAATGCTACGGATGCGGATGGTACCGTTGCTAAAGTTGATTTTTATGTTGCAGGTGTGCTTGCTGGCACTGCTACAACAGCGCCATACACGCTGGATGTAACCCCTTCACAAGCTGGCTCATTAAGTGTTTATGCGAGAGCAACCGATGATGCTGGAGCAACAGCAGATTCTGCAATTGCGACGTTAACAGTAAACGGCGGCGCAGTGACATCTAATTGTCGTCCTGATGGTCTTTATCAAACAACGGGTGTAGATGTTCCTTACTGTTCTATTTATGACGAAGAAGGCCGTGAGAAAATGGGGGCTGATCACCCACGTCGTGTAATCGGCTACTTCACCAGTTGGCGATCAGGTGACGACCCACAATCGACTTACCTTGTTAAAGACATTCCTTGGGAACAACTTACTCACATTAACTACGCGTTTGTGAGCATTGGTTCTGACGGCAAAGTAAACGTTGGCGACGTAAATGATCCTAACAACCCTGCTACAGGTAAAACTTGGCCAGGCGTTGAGGTAGATCCCGCTCTTGGTTTTAAAGGTCATTTTGGTGCACTAGCAACTTACAAGCAAAAACATGATGTTAAAACGCTAATCTCGATTGGTGGTTGGGCTGAAACGGGCGGTCACTTCGATACGAACGGCGATCGTGTAGCTGATGGTGGCTTCTACACCATGACGACGAATGCGGACGGTTCTATTAATCATGCTGGTATTGAGAAGTTCGCAACTTCAGCCGTTGAAATGATGCGTCAGTACAAGTTCGATGGTCTGGATATCGACTATGAATACCCGACGTCAATGGCTGGTGCTGGTAACCCTTACGACAAAGACTTCATGGAACCACGTCGTCAGTATTTATGGGCGTCTTACCAAGAGCTGATGAAAGTATTGCGTGAGAAACTTGATGCGGCATCCGCGCAAGATGGTATTCATTATATGCTGACTATCGCAGCACCATCTTCAGGTTACTTGCTACGTGGGATGGAAACCTTCGATGTAACTAAGTACCTAGACTACGTAAACATCATGTCTTACGACTTGCATGGGGCTTGGAATGATCACGTTGGTCATAACGCGGCTTTATTCGATACAGGTAAAGACTCTGAGCTAGCGCAGTGGAACGTATACGGCACTGCTGCATACGGTGGTATCGGTTACTTGAACACAGACTGGGCTTACCATTACTTCCGTGGCTCTATGCCAGCAGGTCGTATCAACATTGGTGTTCCTTACTACACCCGTGGTTGGCAAGGTGTTACTGGTGGCGACAATGGCCTTTGGGGCCGAGCGGCACTACCAAACCAAGCAGAGTGCCAACCGGGCACAGGTGAAGGTGAGAAGAACAACTGTGGTCACGGCGCTATTGGTATCGACAACATGTGGCATGATACCGACCCTAAAGGAAACGAAATGGGCGCTGGTTCTAACCCAATGTGGCATGCTAAGAACCTAGAAAACGGTATTTGGGGCTCTTACGCAGCTGCTTACGGTCTCGACCCTGTCAACGATCCTTCAGATAAGTTTGTTGGTACTTATACCCGTCATTACGATAGCGTTGCTGTGGCACCTTGGTTGTGGAACGCAGAGAAGAGCGTATTCCTATCTACGGAAGATAAAGCTTCTATCGAGGTGAAAGCCGATTACGTTATCGATAAAGAGATCGGCGGTATCATGTTCTGGGAACTAGCCGGTGACTACAACTGTTACGTACTGGATGCAAATGGTAATCGTACGGCAGTAGATGCCACTGAACAAGCTTGTGCGGCAGGTAATGGTGAATACCACATGGGTAACACTATGACCAAAGCTATCTACGACAAGTTTAAGTCTGCGACGCCTTACGGTAATAAAGTAGCGACTGGTCCAACACCAACTGAAGCAGTAGACATTACTGTTAGTGTTGGCGGCTTCAAAGTTGGCGATCAAAACTACCCAATTAACCCGAAAATCACGTTTACGAACAACACTGGTCAAGCGATCCCTGGCGGTACTGAATTCCAATTCGATATCCCAGCATCTGCGCCGGACAACGCGAAAGACCAATCAGGTGGTGGTTTGAAAGTGATTGCTTCTGGACATACTCGAGCAAACAACATTGGTGGCTTAGATGGCGTAATGCACCGTGTGTCGTTCTCTCTACCAGCATGGAAAGACTTGCCAGCGGGCGGCACTTACGAGCTTGATATGGTTTACTACCTACCAATCTCTGGTCCGGCTAACTACTCAGTGATTTCTGGTGGTAAAGAGTTTGCGTTCAAGTTTGAACAGCCAGATCTACCAATTGGTGATCTCAATGCGGGCACGGGTGGTGGTACCACTGAACCAGGTACGTGTGATACGACAGGTTTAGTGACATACCCAGCTCTGCCACAAACGGATTGGGCAGGTAATCCAAGCCACGCTAACCAAGGTGATAAGATCATCCACAACGGTGTGGTTTACCAAGCGAACTGGTGGACAGCGGCTGAACCGGGTACAGATGGTAGCTGGTCAACGGTATGTAACATCTAATTATTATGGATTATTTGTTATAGCCTAATGTTTACAGGCACTTAAACAAAAGCGCACGATGATTATCGTGCGCTTTTTTGTTGTGATAGTTTGTCGTTTAATCGAATTGGTAACTTTCGGGTATGACGACAATACCTTTGTCTGAGATTTTAAATCGCTTCGCATCTTCAAGTTTGTTGATGCCAATTTGAGTATGTGGCGGAATACGAACATGTTTATCAACTATGCAGTTGACCAACTGACTTCCTTCACCGACTTCTACGTCATCAAAAATGATGGAATCGACTACCGTTGCACTATCTTGAATGCGTACGTTAGAGGAGATTATGGAGTGCTGTACTGAGCCTCCGGAATTGATGACACCGGTAGCAATGATGGAGTTAATAAAAATGCCTTCATTACCCGTGGCCGACGATACAGTACGAGCTGGTGGAAACTGCGGCTCGTAAGTACGAATCGCCCAATTGGACTGATAAAGGTTCATTGGCGGCACAGGTTCTAGTAGATCCATATTCGCTTCATAGAAGGAATCAATGGTACCCACGTCGCGCCAATAGCAATCTTTATCGACGCGCCCTTTACTGCCACAGAATTGATAAGCGTAAACGGATTCGGTATCAATCAGCTTAGGTATGATGTCTTTTCCGAAGTCATGGCTTGATGAATCGAGTTTTGAGTCTTCTTCAAGCGCTTCTTTCAAAACATCCATATCAAAGATATATATTCCCATAGAAACAAGGCTTCTGGTCGCGCTTCCAGGAAGAGTAGGTGGGGTTTCAGGTTTCTCTATAAACGAAGTAACGAGCCCGTTTTCTGCGGTGCCCATTACACCGAATGCTGAAGCATCCTCTACGGGAACATCCATACAGGCAACGGTGAGCTTAGCACCTTTCTCTTTATGCTCTTCAAGCATTGCGGCGTAGTCCATTCGATAGATATGATCGCCGGATAACACAACCACATACTTTGCATCATTTCGCGATAGCAACCACATGTTGTGATAAATCGCATCGGCGGTTCCTTCATACCATGCACCACCTTTGCGCATTTGTGGTGGAACAGCAGTGATGTACTCGCCTAGCTCTGGATTGAATATCGACCAGCCGTCTCGTAAGTGTTTTTGAAGTGAATGAGATTTATATTGGGTTAAAACAAGGATCTTGCGTAAACCCGAATGTAAACAATTGGTTAGTGTGAAATCTATAATTCTATATTTTCCGCCAAAAGGTACGGCTGGCTTGGTTCTGTCATCGGTGAGTGGGCTGAGTCTAGACCCCATCCCTCCTGCTAAAATTACGGCAAGTGCGTCTTCCATAGTATTCCCTTTCCCTTTTCTGACATGCATCAAAACGGTGCTAACCTGAAGGAGGTGGTATGCAACGCAGAGGTTTTGAAAAGCATGTGCTAATGTGCTTATTAGTGAAAAGTCTACTACAAGAATCGAGCCATAGAATATCTCCTTAAAAATCAAGGAGGTTAAAATTTCACTGTAAGACAACTGCACCATATTAGTGAAGTGCTAAATAGCCCGTGCATCAAATTGGCGCAAAATTGTAGAAAGGAGAAGTCAACAAGTATGGATTTACAATGTAAAGTGGCGACAAAACAAGAAGATAAATAGGGTTTTCTAGCTTAATAACTATCGTCAAACAAGGCTTAGGGTTAGCGTCTTAACTCTAAAGGCCTAAAACAGGCGCGTTGATGTAAGGCAGGAGAGCTTTGTATCAACGATTCAAGAGTAGAAGGCCTGAGACAACTCTTTTCACAGTTGTTGAGAGTGAGTGGATAGGTAAGTAGACCACTCACTCAATGAATATGCTCACTTCACTGATAGCGATACGTTATCACTGCACTAAGAGAGACCGACGATATTTCCTTCATCATCAAGATCTAAGTTCATAAATGCGGGTTTATCAGGTAAGCCTGGCATCGTCATCACGGTACCAGATAATGCATAAACGAATCCTGCACCCGCACACAAGCGCAGCTCGCGGATTGGGACGGTAAAACCAGTTGGTGCCCCTTTGACTGCGGAGTCCGTGGTTATAGATAGTGGTGTCTTCGCGATGCAAACCGCTAAGTTGTTAAAGCCTAATTGCTCAAAATGTTTGAGCTGTTCGGTCGCGATAGGAGTCATTTCTATATTGGTTGCTCCATAGCCCGCTTCACATACTGCCATGAGCTTTTCGAGTAATGATTGCTCTTTGTTGTATAACGGACAAAACTCTACAGGCGTGGTACACGCATCAATAACATGTTGAGCTAGTTCCGTTGCGCCTTGTCCGCCTTGCGAAAAAGCGGTGCTGATGGCTACTTTAACTTCGGGATTAAATTGGTGAATCAGATCTTCAAGAGCTTTAAGCTCTTTCACACAATCTTGTGGAAACTGGTTAATGGCAACGACAGCAGGTAAACCGTATTTATGAACGTTATTTATGTGCCATTTTAAATTTTCAAACCCAGCCTCCAATGCTGCTTGGTCCGGATTAAAAATGGAATCTGGAATAGCCATACCTGGGCGTAAATCGTAGTGTCCAGAATTCGCTTTGAGGCCGCGTAATGTTGCTACGATCACTACACAGTCCGGGGCTTTGTTGGCGGCAGCAGCTTTAATGTTACACGCTTTCTCAAATCCCATATCCGAACCAAAACCGGCTTCAGTTACCGTGTAACCTGACAGTTTTAGCGCAATATCGTCCGCGATAATGGATGAATTTCCATGGGCGATGTTTGCAAATGGACCTGCATGGATCAACGTAGGAACACCTTCTAGAGTTTGCATCAGTGTTGGTGCAATCGCCTCTTTTAGTGTTACTGCCATTGCTCCTGCAACTTGTAGATCTTCCGTAGTGACGGGGTTTCCGTTCAAATCGTACGCTACGACAATTTTCCCAATACGTTGACGTAAATCTTTTAAATCTTTGGCTAGTGCAATGATAGCCATCAACTCGGAAGCCGCTGAAATATCGAACCCTTCGTCACGCTCGAAACCATTGATGGTTTTTCCTGCATCATTGAGGCCAATTTTGACTTTACGTAGTGCACGATCATTATGGTCCATCACTCGTTTCCAAGTAATACTTGCCGTGTCGATTTTAAGTGCTCTTAACCCGGTGCGTGATTCAAAGGCATCATAACCCTCGCGTTGCTCATGGAACAAGCGAGCGTCAAGAGCGGCTGAAGCAAGGTTGTGCGCCGCTGTCACTGCGTGAATGTCACCAGTAAGGTGTAAGTTTAACTCTTCCATTGGAGCTACTTGAGAATAACCACCGCCCGCTGCGCCACCTTTAATACCGAAGACGGGTCCCATCGAAGGTTGCCTTATACATGCAATAACAGATTGATTAAGCTTTGCTAAACCTTGCGCCAGTCCTATCGTCGTAACGGTTTTTCCTTCGCCAAGAGGAGTCGGCGTGATCGCAGTGACGAGTACAAGTTTACCGTCATCATTTGCTTTGAGTCGTTCCAAACATTTTGGGTGGACTTTGGCTTTGTGCTTCCCGTGAGTGTCATACTCTTCGGGCAATAGTCCTACTTTTTCCGCGATAACATCAATAGAAGAAAGTGGTGTGTTTCGGCAAATTTCGATATCTGACTGCATGGAGAATCCCCAAAGTGGCACAGGTAGCGTTGAAAAACTACCTGAGTTATAACGAGTATTATTGTGAGGCAAAGGTCTGCTTGGTGATGGTACTGTTTCGGTTAGGCTTGTAAAGAGTTTACTGCTTCGTATTGTGCGACATACTAACGAAATCTACTCGTTATAGTGCTAGATAAAAACAAAAAGGCCACCAAATGGTGACCTTGATATATTTTTAGCTTTAAAGTTGTCGTTTTAACGATCCCAATAAGTCTCTTCTAAGCTATCTTCTCGTTCAGGAAGCGCTCGCGATAGGCGAGGAGAGTGCTGCGTCAACACTTCATAGCTTACTCGGTTTGCGTATTTACAAATCTGAGAAAGTGAGGAGTAGGTTAAGCATCGTACTTCGTGCTTTTCTGAGTTAGGCACTTCTTTTTGGTGAAAAGAGTTTGCTGCCATGTCATGCAGTAAGGCTGAAAGGGCTGCATCACCTGCACCGTTAGTGTTCTTAATCTCTAGTGGTCCACCAAGGTAAGGGCCGATGTGAGAGTAGACCTTCATTGGGTTTTGACAGTCTTCTTTACGCATCGCACGACTAAACTCGTACTGGTTAAAGGCTTCGAGGGAGCTTTCAAGGATGTCGTGTGTGGTTTCTCGTTTTACTTTCTCGTCGGTGTAACCAGCCATGTACAGACCATTTGGTCCTGCTGTACAAAGTACGAGATCAACCCACTCAAGTGCTTTATCAGCAGCAGCTAGCGGCTCTGTTTCACCTGTTAGCGCCGCACCTTCTTCTTCATTCATAGCGACAACAGAAATGTTTTCGCGAATGTATTCTTGCCACCACTGTGCGTTACCTTCGATAACGTACTTTGTCCCTAGCGTAAGTACAACAGGGACATCGTGCTTCTTAGCAAAGTCGATCGCTCTTTGTACCGCTTTAGGCATTGGATCTTCTTCTTTACCACGCATTAGGTAAGAAGAAACAACCAGGGCTGATGCTTTCTCAAAGATCTCTTCAGGAATGCTTTCCGGAAGTAGTTGATTCATATGACCTTCGTTGATAGCAAATGTACGCTCACCGTCTTGAGAAATTAGGGTGTAGCAGCGACCAATAGGGCCATCTACCGTTTGTAAATGGTTAAGGTTCATGCGTGAAGACGTACGGCAAAGGTAGCGGTAAGCAAAAGAACCGACTTGAATGTTCTTAGACATCACACCGAGCAAAACGGATTTGCTATCGGCTAAAACCGAGTAGTTGTGAAGAGTATTGCCAATCGTGTCACCTGGGTATTGGTGTGTGATCAGGCCTTGCTCAACCAGTTCTTCGTAAAGTGCATCTGCTTTGCTTTCTTCAAGAACGAGCGAATGTCCTTTACTCAGGTTGTATTTCTCTAAAAACGCGTCATCTACACGTGCTTCGATATCTACAATGGTTTGACCGACACCAACAATAGTTGGGCGATATAGCTTAGGTGCCTGTCGGATTTGGTTTACTAATGGATCTCGAGCGTGAGTTGGGAAGTAGTGTTTAGATTTACGCTGACCAGGAAACTTCATGCTTGTTCTTGAGTGAGAAAAAAAAGAGGCGGGATTGTATCACAAAAAAATGAAAATCGTGGTGATTTATTACAAAGAAGTCTGCTCGCTGAAAAAATCAGCGAGCTGAGTAAATAGCAACCAAAGCAGCTGCAATTTATGGCGCTTGTCGTATTGCAATGGGTTGTTTTTTAAACTTGTTGCTCAGCAGCGCCCGGAAAGAGCCTGCTCCGCGCTAACTAAATTTACCCGCGTTACTTTTTCACTTCAGTTGGCTCAACGTAAGCCTTGGTACCCCAAAGTGGGACTGTCGAAAGGCTATGCTTAAAACTACCATCGGTCTCTTTTGTTGTATAAGACAAGTAGAGTAAGGTTTGGTTATCGGCATCATAAATACGGCGAACCTTCATTGTTTTGAAGAAAATGCTTTTTGACTTCTTAAATACAATTTCACCGGACTTACTCTTATCTATTTTTGCAATCATTTCCGGTGTGATTTCGCCAGTCTGACGACATGATATTGAGCTATCACTTGGATCTGCTAAGCTGAAATCCGCTTCGATAGAGGCGATGTGACATGTGACACCTGTTACCACCTCGTCTTTCAACTCACCGACTTTGATGTCTTTCAAAGTAAACCAACCGAGCCCCACGTCAGCAACATCGTTATCTGAACAACCAACTAGAGTAGTAGCAAGCAATGCACTTAACAGCATCTTTTTCATTATTTTTGTCCTTAACTAGGAAAGATATTGATGAAATCTATCAGAGGTTTGCACCTAAAACAAAATTTAGCCACGGAAAGGTCTATGTGCGCTAGGTTTGTTGCGGGCTTCATGCTAATGTACTGCTCTAAACGAAGGTATCAAGATGAATGAACAACAGTTAGCCAGTATCGAGCGTAAAAATACATGGCTGTATGATCTGGTCGAAGTTGAATTTCCGACACCAGAGAGTTTGAAAGGGCGCGATGTCTATTTCAAAACGCTAGAAAAAGCAACGTATCAAGTAGTCGACAAAGACACACTACTGGAAAGTGACTCTGAATTTAACCCCGACGATATTTTTCTGGTCGATTTTCATCGACTGACCATTATGTTCTCTATCTTGCAATCTCAGCGCTGGGAACAGCAGTATGATAAAGATATGATCATTGAATATCTGACACAGATTATCCTCACGCCAGATTTTGAATTATATGTTGGTTTTAAATCAGGAGTCCCAATTGGTGCTGCTATTGTTAGCCATCTCGAAGGAAATACACTCATCTCTGATGTTGCTGTTTCTGAATCAAAATACAAAAGCTCGTTTGTGGCTGATCTGGCTAAAAGACTAAGCACCGAGCAAAAACTGTTAGACTCAGTGGTTATCGAAGACTAACTTACACATCAATGTGCATAAAAAGTAAAGCAAGATGACGTTGGGTGATCTTGCTTAGAAAAACTGTAATTGCTCCCTTCTATTTCCATGAAATGCCAAGCTCGTCGTTTCAACAATCCCAAACTCAAATAAGATTAATCCAAACATTCTTAAAATCAGCTTGGGCTTAAGCCTTTAAGACGTCTGGAGATGGCTATGGCAATTACCAATATTAAGTGCGTGATATTTGACTGTGATGGTACGTTGGTCGACAGCGAAAGACTGTGTTGCCAAGCGCTCGTCAATGTATTTAACCAGCATGGGGCTGAGTTAACGATGGAAGAGTGCGTTTCTCACTTTAAAGGAGGAAAGCTCGCTGACATCCTTTTAGATACTAAAGAATTGAAAGATATCAAAGTTCCAATTGATGTTTTAGAGCCGCAATACCGAGAAGAAGTCCAGTCCCTTTTTGTGCGTCACTTACAGCCGATGGATGGCGCAAAACGATTAATTCAGTTTTTAGATTCGCATAATATCGAATATTGTGTGGCGTCTAATGGACCTAAAGATAAAATTGAATACGCTTTGGAGTTAACCGGTTTACTCGATGCTTTCCGAGGCAAAGTGTTCTCAGCATTCGATGCGAATAGTTGGAAGCCTGAGCCTGATTTAATCATGTACAGTGCTATGAGCATGGGCTTTTTACCAAGTGACTGTCTTTATATTGATGACACGCCTAAAGGAGTTGAGGCGGGATTAAACGCCGGTATCAAAACGGTACAGTTATTTAATGGTGAAGCTATCAATCGTGTTGATGACGAGCGTGTAATTCGCATCCATCATTTAGATGAATTAAAAGAGCAGCTGTGTGGCTGCTCTGTTTGACCTACTAATGGCAAACCGGACTTAAGCTGTGGATGTGCTTAAGTTTAGACTGTAGGTAAGGCGTTTGATGTAGACATTGGATAGATGAGAAGTTTTTTGTATGAAATCCGCAAGCAGCGCATGTGAATTTCTCGCCATCCGATGAAATGAGATATTCATCTCCTTGGCAGAGTGGGCAATTCAGGTTCTCTATGTCTTTTGTGTCTTTGTAATTATTCATATTGTTTTCCAGCAGCAAATTGGAATTGGCAAGATCAAGCATAGCGGAACGCTTTGTTTAAGAACATTATTTCATCCGGTACAGCGAGAACTTGAGATTCACTTCAAATATCCACTTGGATGTCGTAGAAAATATCGAAGGTAATAGTTGAACACGGTTTAAAGAAAAGGGCTCCTTAAGGAGCCCTTGTTGATCATAAGTTCCACAACGTTATGCGGTGCGGTAGCGTTGTAATATCTCACCAAGAGAAACGGAGGCTTGCGTGAGATTAGCGACGCCAGCGGTAGATTGCTCCGCCACTTCTCTGATTGTGCTTGATTGACTACGAATTTCTGAAAGTTCCGATGCAATATCGTTAGCAACTGCGCTTTGTTCTTCAGCAGATGTGGAAATCTGAATGCTCATGTCCATTAATGAGCGTGCTGACTCGGCAATAGAGGTAACATCATGGCCGATTTCATCAATAAGCTGGCTGCTGGTTTGAGCTTGCTGAACGGTTCGGTTGGTGATTGAAGCAATGTTCTGGCTCTCAATTTGAAGCTTCTCAATCATGGCTTGGATCTCTACTGTTGCCTGTTGAGTTCTGCTTGCTAATGTACGTACTTCATCGGCAACCACTGCAAATCCACGACCTTGTTCACCAGCACGGGCTGCTTCGATTGCTGCGTTTAGTGCCAACAGATTAGTTTGTTCTGAAATGGCGTTAATCGTTGTGATTACGTCATTAATCTGCGTCGTATTCTCGTTTAAATTGGTTACTGACGTAGAGGCTTGTTCAATATAGCTAGATAACGTCTCTATCTCGCCAATCACGTTTTGTACACGGCTTCTGCTTAGTTCGATCTTCTGGGCATCTTGGTCTGACTGCGTCGTTGCTTGTTGAGAAATACTTGATACCTCCTTTGCAGAGGCTGTCATTTCTTCCATTGCCGTCGCGACTGAATCAAGCGTTTGATATTGATGAGATATCTGGGTTTCACTCAACTGCATATCTTTTTCGAATGCAGAAGATGTCTCGCTCAACATCGTTGCATTATTTTTAACACTATTAACCAGTTCACTTAAGGTATCCATAGACTTGTCTAGCGCACAGCCGATGGTACCGAATTCATCTCGACCTGGATGAAAACCAAGACGAGAGGTTAAGTCACCGTCACCAATTTTTTCGGTTGTTGTATATAAAACCCACAGAGCTCCTCCGATAAACGTTGCCACCCAGTAAGAGAATAGGGCAAAAGGAATAACCCATAAGAAGCTAAGTAATAGTGACGATAGAGCTGATGATTTTAACGATTCGTATTGTGTGGACACATTTTGAGTCAGCTTAATAACTTCTCCAGAATGCAACTTGGCATAAGCGGTCACAGACCCATCGACAAAAGAACTCTCGCTTACGCGGTTCGATTTCGATACGCCGTCAATTTCTGTAGCGCGGTTTGATTGAGCATCAACGATACCAGAAAGCTTCGCTTCGCTCGCCGAGATGGCTTGCTGCTCAAATTGTTGTATTTCATTGAAGTAGCGGCTTCCAGCCACTGAAGTGAGGGCTACTAAAAATAGTAGGAATATAACCCACATTTTGTCGTTGATAGACATCTTGATAAACAGCCTGTCTATCGTTCTAAACTCAACTTCTCTCATTTAAAGCTCCATTAGAGATAAAAGATATTGACCAAATCTATTGCTATATCGAAACAAAATATGCGAAGTTAATCAGCAAAATATGTAACGAATACTAAATTTAGTTTAAGAAATGAGATCTAAGGACGCCTATAACAGTATGTTATATCTTTAAATTGACATGAATGTTGATAAAAGAGTCATTTCTCTAAAGTGTTAAGTGGATATGAAACCTAATTGCAATCGTTTACTTTTGATTATGCTCATAGGTTTTTAAATCTTTACTTCTCGCTGTCATGAATGTGTCATATAAAGACTATAAAAAGGAGTTGCTGATGTGGATATGGCAAGAGCCAGGCCGTCAGCAAGTAAAAGCAAGAGAGCTTAAAATAAAGGAGGTCACAATGAGCGACCAATACCAAAACGATGAGAGCCTAGAGCTGCTAGATGCGCTTGAAATTGGCATTATCTTGTCGGAATACGTTGGCTCAGACAACGAAGCCGAATAGCGGAACACTCTCATCTCGTCGTAATTGACGTTATACTAGGTTCATGTCACACCAAGCCCTAGAGGCCAAAACTGGCGTCGAATGAACTTTCTAGCCCACCTGCATATCGCAGAACACAGTAACAGCCATTTATTGGGAAACTTGCTTGGAGACTTCGTAAAAGGAGATCCAAGCAAGCTGTATGATCGCGATATCTCAAATGGCATCAGATTACATAGATTTGTTGACCGTATTACTGACCATCATCCAATCGTCAACGAATGTAAGCCTCATTTCACTGGTGTTGCGAGACGTTTTGCACCTATCGCTTTAGATATGTTTTGGGATCATTGCCTCGCAAAACACTGGAACGACTTTCACTCCGTGTCTCTCGAACACTTTGTAAAAACGGCATACGAGAGAGTAAACCGAGAGGTTCATGAACATTTGCCGCCACGTTTTTTGGTGCTCCACAGCAGAATGTGGCATGGCCGATGGCTTCAATCCTATCAAGATCTAGACAATATAGAATTTGCACTACATCGGATGTCGCAAAGAAGTCCTAGGATGGCAGACTTAACCACAACATTTAAAGTGATTGAAAGTGATTACACCGAATTAGAAGAGAAGTTCTCGTCACTTTATCGAGATGTTTTGCGCCAGTCGTATGATTTTCAGCAACAGCTTAATGACTCAACTCAATGAGATAGAAAAGTAGTATGGCTTTAGGGGCTCTGGTAAACTCTGCGCTCCAAAAATAATGAGGTTACACATGTCTGTTAATTTTGCTGATTTAGGCATCGAACAAAAGCTAATCGAGACGCTAGGCAATCTAAATATCGTGACGCCAACACCAGTGCAAGAAAAGTCAATTCCACACGTCCTTGCAGGAAAAAACTTACTTGCTGCTGCACAAACTGGTACGGGAAAAACGGCTGCGTTTGGTTTACCTATCATACAAACCGTTCAGCAAAAGAAACTTAACGGCACACCTCAAGCATTGATTTTGGTTCCAACACGCGAGCTTGCACAGCAGGTATTTGATAATTTGAATCAGTACTCGGCAGAAACAGAACTTCGCATCGTGTGTGTTTATGGTGGTACAAGCATTGGCGTACAAAAGAGAAAGTTAGAAGAGGGCGCTGATATTTTGATTGCCACGCCAGGCCGCCTTTTGGATCACCTGTTTAATGGTAACGTAAACATCTCTAAAACCGATATGCTCGTGTTAGACGAAGCCGACCGTATGTTAGATATGGGATTTTGGCCTGACTTGCAGCGCATCTTCCGACGTTTGCCTGCTGAGAAACAGATCCTATTGTTCTCTGCGACATTTGAGAAGCGAATCAAAACTATTGCGTATAAACTCATGGAATCGCCAGTTGAAGTCGAAGTTTCACCAGCAAATACGACTGCTGAAACGGTAACACAAATGGTTTATCCAGTGGATAAAAAACGGAAACGTGAATTGCTAGCGTACTTAATTGGCTCGCGGAATTGGCAGCAAGTGCTTGTATTTACAAAAACGAAGCAAGGCAGTGATGAGTTAGCGAAAGAGCTCAAGTTAGATGGCATCAAAGCGGTTTCTATCAACGGTGATAAATCACAAGGTGCCCGCCAAAGAGCTTTGGATGAATTTAAACAAGGTAAGGTACGTGCTTTGATTGCAACCGATGTGGCAGCACGAGGGTTAGACATTCAAGAGCTAGAACAAGTCGTGAACTTTGATATGCCATTCAAAGCAGAAGATTATGTCCATCGAATTGGCCGCACTGGAAGAGCAGGAAAGTCAGGTTTGGCGGTTTCTCTGATGAGTAGAGATGAGGAGTACTTGTTGCAAGCTATCGAGAACCTGCTTGATCAACGCTTACCCCAAGAATGGCTGGCAGGTTTCGAACCAAGTCTTGTAGAAGAAGTTGAGCCTGAACAAAATGGGGGTGGGCGTCGTCGTAGTCGTTCATCTGAGAAGCGTAAGCTAAAAGCAAAATTGGCGATTCATAAGAATCGTGGTAAATCACGTAACTCTCGCTAAACCGCGCAAACTTTTGTTCTTACATAGTCAGGCTGTTTTTGCCTCTTCATAGACGTCTAACGTCTGGGGGATAGCAAGTAGGTACCCTTGATACATATCGAAACCGAGCTTTTTCATTAAGCGAAGTTGATGTTCGGTTTCAATTCCTTCGATAACGGTTTTAGAGCATAACGCTTTTGCGAGTGATAATGCATCGTTAAGCGCTTTAAAATCACCGTTTTCATACCTTAGCAATAAAGAGCGATCCATCTTGATTATATCTGGGCAAACGCTTCTCACTCGCTCAGTTGTCGATGCATTGACGCCATAATCGTCAATCGCTAATTTAAATCCTTCAAGACTTAACTCCCGAGCAGCTTGAGACAAAGAGAGTTCATCCTCCACCTTCAATTCAAGTAACTCCATGACGATTTGTTCATTCATCAAATGCGATTCATAAATGGTTTGTTTTAGCAGTCGGTTATAAGTGATGTCTTTAACTAGTATCTCTGCCGCTACCGGTAATACATTGAGAAACAATTGTTTTGTGTGAAAGCGAGACTGAGAGAAATTTTTGATATGGATTAGGCGACTTAAGCGTTCAACGTTGAGCAAATCTTGAGTGGGAGTCGCTTTGGATTGGAAAAACTGATCTGGCCTAACCATGGTGCCATTGGCATTGCTAATTCTTACCAGTGCTTCAAGGCCAACGATGGAAATATCGTTCTTATATATGGGTTGAAAGACACTGCGGAGAGTGAAGTTCGCGTATTTCGCAATATACTGCCCGTCGGCTTGTTTCCGGATGCAACTAAGTAGTTGCGAGATGCTCATCATTGTTACCACAACCTAAATCAATGTCTCAACATCAGCGTTATCGCGCTAATTTTTCTATTTCATTGGCAATGAATCTAAGTGTGCTCATTAACTCAAGCAAGAACGATGGTAATGGATGGGTAGTTTTGTCGAGTGATATCAAACAAATTGATGAAATAATTGATAATCTCAGCACTTCAATTTGATGCTACCATTGCAGTACGGCATACAACTGCAAATATTTTCTGACTAACTGCTGTTTGTTCGAACGCCGTAAAGGATGCCCAAACTTAATGTAACAAGGGCTAATACCGAATCGAGTGTCCAACGATTGCGTGAGTTGCGACTCGCTGGTGTACAGTGTGATTCCTTGTTCTGTGTATTCGTTGATCTGATCGGGTAGTTCCCCCATCCACCAATGAAGCAATTCTCGGCTCGTTTTGCTGCGACTTATCCAATGATCGCAAACCAAAAAGAGTAGGTCATTAGGCTGTAAGGCATAGCCATATTCACTCTGCCATTCGGTAATTGATGAGAGTAAGTTTTCCCGGCAAGATTTTCCGGCACTGACCATATGGTGACTCAGAACCCAGACAGTGCCGATGTCGGATGAAATTCGATAGTGATGGGGAAGGTCTGGAGAATCCAACACTTCGATTGGCTTTATCACGCAGTTGTATCCAAAGTGACGAAAAGTATGTTCCATCCTTCTTGAAAACGCGAGACCAAGATGATGCTCACTCATGCCTTGGTTATGCACCGCAGGGTAATGCTTTTCACACAGCTTAAGACAGTCGTCTTGAAAATCATTAACACTTTGAATAACTAGGTCGAGTAGCAAAGAATATCCCTTAATAATTACAAAACGAACTGCAAAAGGTTAGCATAGTCTTTTGAGAATAGACTAATTTACTTCGGCAACTTCTTGATCTAAACACCAAATTTCTCACAAATGACCGTGTCTAATCTTTAATAGAACAACACGAAAGAAGCAGAAGTTGAACAAAAATTTGAAAGGGAAAAAATGATAAAGCTAGAACGCGCACAAAAAGAGGCGCTGGCCACCGCCATTCAAGATTACATGCAAGACGAGCTAGATGTTGAAATTGGCCAGTTCGATAGTGAGTTTCTAATTGATTTTATTACAGAAAAACTAGGGCCAATTTACTATAACAAGGGTGTTGAAGATGCTAAGTTACTGGTTGAACGCAGAATGTTAGAAGTTTCCGAAGAGCTGTATGAGATAGAACAAGAAATTAAGCTGTAAGTTTCAGTTTTACAAACGATTTAAAGTTCCTTCAAAAAATTCGAACAACTTGATAGATACGGTACCATTGGCTGGATGTAAATGATGGTAAATAATCTGTTTCATATGACGTAAATAGGTTAATGTAGTGTTTCTTGCTCAGCATTAACTTAGGAATATATCTAGGAACTTGAGATGGATACACTGGTAAAGAATTACAACCTTACTGCACGCGTGATGCATTGGTTATCAGCGCTGTGCATTATTGGTCTATTTGCAGTGGGTTTGTGGATGGTCGACCTTAGCTATTACAGCGAATGGTATCGAACTGCGCCGCATTACCATCGCTCTGTCGGTATTTTACTCGCTATTTTAACTTTGGCACGCATCGTATGGAAACATGTGACGGCGTCACCAAAGGTAGAAGGCAAACGTTACGAAGTGCTTGCTGCTAAAGCAGCGCATGGTGTCATGTACCTACTATTGGTCACCATCTTTGTTTCAGGTTACCTCATTTCAACGTCTGATGGACGCGGCATCGAAGTGTTTAATTGGTTCACCGTGCCAGGAGCGGGAGAGTTATTCCCAGGCCAATCAGATATTGCAGGTGAGATTCACTTCTATGCAGCTTGGGCAGTCATCCTGATTGCAGGTTTACATGCTATTGCTGCACTAAAACACCACTTTATCGATAAAGACAACACATTAAGAAAAATGTTAGGAGCTTCAAAATGAAAAAGTCACTTTTCGCTACAGGATTAGCTATCGCTATGGCACTGCCATTTGGTGCGCAAGCTGCAGATTATGTCATCGATACCAAAGGTGCTCACGCTTCAATCAACTTTAAAGTTAGCCACTTGGGTTACAGTTTCATCAAAGGTCGTTTCAATACATTTTCTGGTGACTTTTCTTTTGATGAAAACAACATTGCTGACTCAAAAGTAAATGTTGTTGTTGATACAACCAGCCTAGATTCAAACCATGCTGAACGTGACAAACACATTCGTAGTGGTGACTTCATCGATGCTGGTAAATACAGTGAAGCAACCTTTACGAGCACAAAAGTGGTTGATAAAGGCAATGGCAAACTAGATGTAACTGGTGATCTAACGCTACACGGTGTTACTAAGCCTATTACTATTGAGGCTGAATTCGTTGGTGCTGGCAGTGACCCATGGGGCGGCGAGCGCGCTGGCTTTGTTGGCAACACTCGCCTAGAGCTTGCTGACTTTGACATCCCAGTAATGGGTGCTTCAAGCTACGTCGATATGGAACTTCATATCGAAGGTATTAAGAAGTAATTAGTTCCTTTTAGATACACTAAAAGCGCTCTTCACTTGAAGAGCGCTTTTTTATTATCTTAATCACATCACTAACATCGATAAACCAGTCAGTGATAGCGATTGAAAGCCAATAGACGTTGTAAATGTTTAGCGAATTACGCTGTTTCTAACTCACTTTTTTCCACCAAGTTTAAACGCTCACCAAAAATCGGGCGTAGTGCTTTTAATACTTCAGTACGAGTAACCACCCCGACCATCTGCCCATTTTCAAGCACAGGAAGCACTTGTGGCTTACTTACTTTGATACTTTTAGCGCGTTCTTCGAGAGACAAAGACGTCAAGCGAGTGGCAATACCCATACTGCTCGCTGGGTACAACTGCTCTTTATCGATACATAGGAATTCCACAACATCAACGAGACGATCACCAGCGTCAATTGCGACCACATCTCGGCTCATGATGTCGACGACTTTTTGGTCTTTCACCGGAATGTAGTCCTCACACCATAGTTCTACCATCACATCGTGAGCAGAGAAGAAGCCAACTAATCGATTTTGTACGTCTACAACAGGTGCGCTAGTTACGTTGTTATCAAGTAACACATCCAGCGCGGCTGCAATTGGCGTTTCTGCACGAATGGTGACTGGTTTTTGGTTCATAATGTCTTTAACAAAAGAGGCATTTTTCATGGTGAAATCCTTAACTGACGACAGTGTTGTAGTTGTAGTGATAGAAGAAATATTCGCTGCTTTTAGTTCTGGTCGGCGAAAAATACACCAGTTTGAAAGGCCAACTAATACCGCTCCGCCGACGATGTTGCCAAGCGTGACAGGAATTAAGTTAGCGGTAATAAAGTGGCTAATGTTTAGGTCTGTGTATTGTGACGCGGGCACACCGACAGATGCCCAAAAAGATTCAGGTGCAAAATTCGCGATAACAATACCAAGTGGAACCATAAACATGTTCGCAACACAGTGCTCAAAACCGCTGCTGACAAACATTGCCACAGGCAAAATTGTCATTGCTGCTTTTGTCATTGCATTTGCAGAACTAAATGTCAGCCAAATCGCTAGGCAGACCAACAGGTTACAGAGAATACCGAGTGCAAACGCTTGAATGAGAGTGTGGTGAAGTTTGTGTTGTGCGATGTTAAGCGCATTTAATCCCCATTGACCGCCATCCATCTGATAAAGACCAGCAGCAGTAACCAACGCAAGTAGGAACATCGCACCAATAAAGTTACCAACGTAAACTTTGCCCCAGATCGAAAGTATCTTACCGAACGAGATTTGCTTATTGGCCCAAGAAATACTGGATAGGACGGAGCTGGTAAATAATTCACCACCGCAGATCACTATGAGGATCAATCCCATGCTAAATGCGAGTCCACCAGCTAGGCGGCTCAAGCCCCAACCAGCGCCCGTACTGCCGGTGGTCACCGTGATGTAAAACAAGAATGCTAACCCGATGAACGCGCCGGCCATAATGGCGAGGCTTAATGTCATACTGCTGGTTTTGTTTGCCTTACTTAACGCAAATTTTTCCGCTTCAACCATCATCTCTTTTGGAGAAAAATACTGGTGATTTTGAGAACTGGTCACCGCCATATTGACTCCTTAATTTGTAATCGCATAAAAAATCCTTGGTTATTAACTCAAAAATGAAATTGTTGTTTTTATTAAGAGCCTCAATGACTTCGGTTTCAAAACCATTGAGGCTTGCGGTGTTCCCGAACCGCGTACTCAGAATAGGGAGAACGGTTAGTAAGGTAAAATTGATAATATTTAGAAACCTCATCAAATTAATTGATAACTTTACGGGGCCAGGTAAAATGAACTCTATTGCTTATTGGGGCATGCTTTAACAATTGTGGGGATTGGGAAATACCCACTAATAATGGAGGACACTTTGCGCTACTCACTTAAGCAATTAGCGGTTTTCGACGCAGTTGCAGATACCGGCAGTGTAAGCCAAGCCGCAGAAAAATTGGCTTTAACACAATCAGCGACGAGTATGTCGCTTGCGCAATTAGAGAAGATGCTTGGCAGGCCGTTGTTTGAGAGGCAAGGCAAGCAAATGGCGTTAACCCATTGGGGGATGTGGTTACGACCAAAAGCAAAACGCTTGCTACAAGATGCATTGCAGATTGAAATGGGCTTCTATGAGCAACATTTATTGAGTGGTGAGATTCGCATGGGAGCGAGTCAAACCCCAGCAGAGCACTTAGTTCCCGACCTTATCAGTATCATTGATAATGACTTTCCAGAAATGCGTATTTCCCTCGGTGTACAAAGTACAAAAGGGGTGATTGATGGGGTATTAGATTACAAGTATGACTTAGGGATTATTGAAGGGCGCTGTGATGATAACCGTTTACACCAAGAAGTATGGTGTCGTGATCATCTTACTGTTGTCGCAGCTTCTCATCATCCTTTTGCGCGTAATCAGTCTGTTAGCCTTGCGCAGTTAGAGCAAGCGAAGTGGGTACTAAGAGAGCATGGCTCTGGCACACGAAAAACATTTGATAGTTCTATTCACCACCTTATTGAAGATTTGGATGTGTGGCGCGAGTACGAACACGTTCCGGTGTTACGTAGTTTAGTTGCTAATGGTCAGTACCTTACTTGCTTACCGTATTTAGATGTAGAGCGATATATAGAAGCAGGTCATCTTGTGGCATTAAATGTACCTGAGTTAAAAATGGAAAGGACGCTTTCATTTATATGGCGCTCAGATATGGCAGAAAACCCATTAGTCGACTGCATTAAAAGAGAGGGACTGCGAATGATGAAGGGGAAGCCTTCAGTTCTTTAAAGGTTGATTAAACATGCCTACGAGATGAGTTGGGTTTATTCCCTAAATCTGTTGATTTATCGGTTGCGTCAAACTTTTAATGTAAATTGTGAAAATAATAATATCTTATTGTGATCAATATCACCGATAAGCTGAGCTGATGTATCTAACATGTGTCCTTGATTTCAATGTATGAAGGCAGTTATTGAACCATATAGGTACGATAATAGCCGAGCAGGTATGACTACCATGACGACACTTTTAGCTATTTCTATCACTACTGGAATTTTATCTGGCGTATGGGGTTGGATCGCCATCTCTT
Organism: Vibrio sp. Vb1729; assembly: GCF_033338655.1. Lineage (NCBI taxonomy): Bacteria > Pseudomonadati > Pseudomonadota > Gammaproteobacteria > Vibrionales > Vibrionaceae > Vibrio > Vibrio sp. Vb1729. Next base: position 760,894 of record NZ_JAWOTB010000011.1, read on the forward strand.
CAGGTTTGCTTTCTTGGGCTGGTTTTTTAGGTTGCACGAGCTACTTTGCAGCGCCAACGAGCGGATTGAAAGGACTAGGTATCAGCTTAATCACCAATATGACAGGCGTATTCTGGGCAATGGTAATTATTCACGGTTCCACTTACGTGGGGTTGGAAATTATTGGCTATGTGATTACCGCTATTGTGGCATTCTTCATGTGTATTCAAGCTAAACAGGCTTGGCTCGCGTACATCCCTGGTACTTTTATTGGTTCATGCGCAACATTTGCGGCTGACGGAAACTGGCAACTAGTCATTCCATCGTTGTTGCTAGGTGGTGTGTTTGGCTATCTAATGAAAGCGACAGGGCTATGGTTGCATACGAAATCAACCGCTACTTCTTCTTCGCTTGCTGAGCAAGCACAGTAGTGAACCCCCGATCTTATTGGTATCCACTGTGTATTGAGTTTTATCCCTCTCAATACCCTTAATCAAAATTAATGATGTTTGATACAAGCACACCAAATTGGTGTGCTTTTTTTGTATTACAAGACAATACGCTGAGTGTAAAATACGCCTAACTCATGTATTGCCGTTGGCCATGGTAACAACGCGTTTAAGTGTCCAGCGCAGAAGAACAGGAATACACTCCATGCCTTTCTCTTCACAATGAGAAACAATAGCCAAAGCTAAGTCCGGTTTTGCATGTTTTTTCAAAACACGATTTACGACTTTTTTAGCAGGGATAGGGTGGTCATGAGGAACTTTGATGATGTCCTTAAAGAAAAGTTCAAAACCATTGTTGTACAGAAAGTGCTCGATGTCTCGGTCGGGTAACTCCGTAAGTCGATGCCTTTCCTGATCATGGTCGAGCTGTGCTCGCACTGCATGCGCGTACTTTTTCCCTGCTGGGTCGCCATCGGTAACGACATGCCAATCAATACCAAACTCTTTTGCTACTTTGATGAGTGATTTTAGACCTGATTGAGCAAACTCAACGATTTGAACCCCTTCAGCAGCCAAGTCATACCCGCATTGACGAGCCAGTTCATGAAAAAGCCAAACTTCGGTTTCGCCTTCAACAAGTAACCAGCACCGCGCAAATAATGCTCCTGAACGATGAAAACGAATATGGAAACCAATTCGGCGCAACTCGTCTCGACCAAACTTTGTTGAGTTTAAACTCTTAGCGATGGTTCTGTCTGATAACCGAATTAAACGTCGGATTGAATACAGTGGAACAGAACCAAGTAACGTGCCACTGTTGGTGGTTAATATCTTTTGCATTGGCAACAATTGCAATAAGGACCACGCTCTCGCTAGATGAGTTGGATGCAGTCGACCTTCTGGATCTTCAATGATCAGTATTGGTCTCGCACAGCGCCTTAAATCGGTGGGACCCTTAGCTTGAAGATAGGCATTGAGTAACCCCATTAAAAGCAAGCGGCTTTGTTTGTCATTGGTTTCTTTCAAGAACTGACTCAAGCCTTTATCAGAGGAAGGGCTTGTATAGAAAAGACCATCACGAGGTTTGCGTGGGTTGCCTTTACTGACACTTCTGAACGCGAAATAGTGTTCAACAAGCGTTTGCATTGAGTCGAGGCTACTACGAATCTCACCTTTATTCACATGGCCAGGCATAGCCAATAAGCGTCGACAGGTGTTGTTGATTCGTTTTTCAATCCGAGCATTTTTACCATCGCCGTTGACATGGTTTAAATCTGGGAAGCGTCGGGAGTCACGTAGTCGGATTACAGGGTGAAGTGTCATTAACTCAATAGCGAGTTTCTCTGAGTGGTGAAGTTTTTTGGGTTTGCCGTTATGATCCAAAAACGCGTACTTTGTATTAATGCCGTGCTCATCGCGAGACGCACTAATACGATAGTAAATGACTTGCTCACCATCTTCGTTGGTGCACCATGTAGGCTTTATGCGTCTGTAGCGTCCCGCTTTTACTTCGTTTTTATCCTGTGCTTTAAAACAAACAATGATCTGTAAGTGTTGTGTTTGTGGATGAGAAATTGAGTAGTCAACGTGAAAATCTTTCAGTTTGAATTGATACAATGAGCCATTGGCAGGTAGTGCGATGGAAAGGGCATCGAGCAATGATGATTTGCCCCACGTGTTTTCACCGATAAGCGTGGTGAGTTCGTCAAAAGAGAGTGAAAGGCGTTTGATGCCTCTAAACCCGGAGATTTCGATGCGTTCTAGTCTCATCTCAATCCTCCTTGCAATTATTTGAATTATCGAGAGTTATTTTGCTACTCCTAAGCATATATGAATTCGGAATTTTTGAGTTAAGCTCAGTTCACAAAATTACGAGAGCCTCTTACTGAATAGAGACCGTTACAAGCGAGGCTTGCTTTCAAAGCTGGGGGACAGCATCGTGATCACTTAAACATGAAATCCTAAATCGCAGTTTCATAAAATTCATGATTCTGTCATGATTCACTTCTTATTATTATAAGGAATGAAAAAAGAGAAGATGAAGATGAATAACAATCATAAGCCAGTGAGAATCAAACTGGCACACATCAATGACACACATTCCTACTTTGAACCAACGTCATTACAGTTAAAGCTTAAGATAAACAATGAACTCACGCTAGAACCCTATGTCAGTGCTGGCGGCTTTTCTCGTATCGCAACCAGAGTCGAGCAGTTAAGAGATGATGCTCAGCGCCAAGGTCATGGGATGTTGTTCCTCCATGCCGGAGATTGCTTCCAAGGCACGCTGTATTTCTCACTATTTAAAGGCAAAGCCAATGCCGACTTATTGAACGCATTAAAGATTGATGCAATGGCGTTAGGTAACCATGAATTAGATATGGGGAATGAGCCAGTTGCATTGTTTTGCCAACGTACTCAGTTCCCATTGCTTGCTGGCAACTGGGATTTATCCAATGAATCACTTAAAAAACCTCACCGTATCAGTGATTGCAAGGATGTATATAGTTACCAACCGGATACACAGAGCGCTCAATACATTGTTAAAGAATTCCATGGTGAGCGGGTCGCGATTTTCGGATTATCCATAGATAAAATGAGCGACATCGCAAACCCTGATGCAGACACGCCTTTTCACTCAGCAATTGAAACCGCCAAGGCGACCGTAAAACAAATCCATTCATCAGGTATAAAAAATATTATTCTTCTGAGCCACTTAGGTTATGAAGGTGATTTAGAGTTAGCTGAGCAAGTCGCAGGTATTGGTATAATTGTTGGTGGACACAGCCACCGGTTGCAAGGTGATTTTTCATCAATAGGGTTAGGACAAGACGATCCCTACGGTATCAAAATTAATGATACCTATGTGGTGCAAGCGGGTTTCCATGCTTTGACAATGGGGCACTGCGTCATTGAGTTTGATGAACACGGTAAAGCAACGATGTTGAGTGGACAAAATGAACTGTTGCTTGGTCGACGTATTTTTTGGGACTCGACGCTAAACCAACAGCTCGACCAAGGTGTATTCGAAACCGCGTGCGACTTCATCCATGGTCAACCGAATGTCGTGGTTTGTAAGAAACACCCGGAAACTCAAGCGATCCTGAGCGATAAATATATTCCTCAGGTCAGGCAGTTACAGTCACAAGTCATTGCTAGTGTTGACACCAAAAAGCGTCATGTGAGAATTCCCGATGAATTTGGTGAGAGTGAGTTGGCTTCCTCCGTTGCCCGATCATTTCTGCACTGTTTAAACAAACGTGGATATGACGTTCAATTTGCAATTCATAATGCGGGTGGCGTGCGAACCTCTTTGAACCCTGGCAACATTACAGTGGCAGACATTGCCGGACGGCTGTTGCCTTTTGCCGTTCCTATCGGCTTTTACGATGTAAAAGGCAGCGCTATTCGCCGTGCACTTGAAGGCGCGATAAATAATGCACTCAACAATGGCGTAGAAGGCACTGGATCTGGCAGTTATCCGTACACTTACAATTTAAACTTCGAGTACCACGCAGATGCCCCAAAAGGTGAAAGAGTTCAATCATTAGTGATTTTTGATGGCAAACAATGGGTTGGTGTTCAAGATGATGTTTGGTATCGAGGGACTTCTTCTGCCTATACGATGAAAGGGAAAGAGGGGTACGACGCATTGCAGGAGATGAAAGGAGAAGGACGTGTGACCAGTTTGTCCATGGCTGATTGTTTTATTGAACTCCTGACCGATGAGCCAAACTGTTTGAATCAAAGTCACAAACTTTACACAAAGCGACGTCGATAATAGATACTGGTATTGATTTTGCTGCTCTCCACTTACTACATGGGTTGATGAGGATGGCAGTATGTGGAATAAAGATTGGGCAGATACGGCAGTCGTGGTTGCCTGGATCGCAATTTGGTCAACACTGGTCTACTTTGTGCCTCTAAGCGGCTTTTGAATTGCTAAGAATGTGGATGCTACAAAAGGGAGCAGTAATGCTCCTTTTTTGTATCTATCTTCCCCGTTAGGCCTCTAACCAATGAAGAGTTTGTCTTGAGCCATTTGCTGCTTTTTGTCTGTTTACTATAGTTGCGGTGGTTGAATCCATTTCTTTCTTTTTATAGTGCTTCCTGATTTTTGATAAGAATTTTATTTCGATAAGACAAGGTTTTTTTGTTGGAAAGCCTGACGCTCGGCGTTATTATGTCGACGTTTGGGGAGTAGTTAGCGCAAGTTTACTTATCGTCATCTCGTTAAGCATCAGCTTATCCGGTAAGTAAAGGTGTTACGTGGTTTATTCACATCAACACTTCAACGAGACCAACGCATTCATTGACTAGCAGCACATAATCGTTATGTGGCTGTTGGTTGTTATTGTATGCGGAAGGTCACCAAACGAAGTCCTTCCGCCATGGGAGGAAATATGTCTCTTATCGAAAGTACCACCCAATTGAGCCAATCGGTGCCTCTTCAAGAATCATTAGCGATGTATGGTGCTTTTGGTTTATTTACCCTTGTTCTTGTTACGCTTGATATCTATCAAACACGTGGTGGCGTTATCACGATGAAAAAAGCCATCGTTTGGAGTGTTTTTTGGTTCTTGCTTGCCTTTGTTTTTGCAGGTTCTATTTATTTATTCTGGGACTTTTACGCGCCACATAGTGCTTATACGAACGACAAAGCAACGATTTCATTCTTAACTGGTTACTTACTAGAGAAGTCGTTAAGCGTGGATAACTTGTTTGTGTTTGCCATCATCTTTGCACAATACAGTGTGCCGGAGCATTTGCGTCCGAGAGCATTGCTTTGGGGGGTGATAGGTGCGCTAGTTTTACGCGCTGTCATGATTGCGGTTGGCGCTCAGTTACTTGCACAGTATCACTGGGTATTGTACTTATTTGCTGCTTTCCTTATTTGGACAGGTGTTAAGCTAGCTCGCGACAAAGGCGAAGCAGAAGAGGTTAATCCATATCCGGAGCAGTTGATTCGAAAGGTATTGCCAGTTACAGATGACTACCAAGGAAATCACTTAATCTTAAAGCAAGCTGGTAAGTGGGTGGCAACACCGATGCTGATCGTTGTTGGTGTCATTGCAGTAATGGACGTTATGTTTGCGTTGGATTCTATACCAGCTATATTCGCGGTAACGCGAGAGCCATTTTTAGTCTTAGCCGCGAACGTATTTGCATTATTGGGTTTGCGATCGCTGTACTTTGTTCTTCAAGCAATGTTAGACAAGTTTGTGTACTTAAAACCAGCATTATCAGTAATCATGATGTTTATCGGGGTGAAAATGCTATTGGTTGGAACAGAATATGAGATTCCGACAACATGGTCTCTCACATTTTTAGTTGTTGTGATGACATCGGCAGTGGTGGCATCACTCCTAAAAAATAAAGCGAAGCGTCAAACTAGCGTTAATATTACTAATCAAAAAATATAAAGTAAGAACAAAAATCAAAAGAAATAACGAAAAATATTGTTAAATATATGTTGTGAGTTAAGGGGCGATTATGCAGGTAATGTTCAGTTATTCAATGTAATTACGGAAATTGTGATTATTTATGCCGTTATTATTCATTTGTATTTTTGAGTTTTGTAATGAGTTTGTTTTATTAGAAATTCTAATTTGAATGGGTAAAATTTGTCATTTCTTAAACAATAAGAAACTGACTAATATACAACCAACTAAACAGACTACTGCTTTTAAAGAGAGGCAATCATGGCACAAGCAATGCAAATGACAAATGTAGCTTTACCAACCTCTATGGATAAGAAAACCTACGCGGTTAACTTCAAAGGACTGATTGCTCACTTACTGGACATTCTATTTGTAGATAACACTGCGCCACGCAGTTACTACGCAGAAGACTTGTCAGCACATATTCAAAAAGACATCGGTATGTACCGTTAATATTGAAATAATGTAAGAAATACCGGCCTATGAGCCGGTATTTTTTTATTTGTAAAACATGCCTACTCAACCTACGCCCTAGAAAAGAAACACTCTAGAGGAGGTAGACATGAGAGTAGATTAAGTGTTGTATAGAAAAACGGGGCACCATTGGTGCCCCGTTTTGACATGACTGAAGTGCGATATTACTTCTTGCGGCAGTATTCTGCGATCACGTACATCGACTGACCACCATTTGCCTTACCCGAAACTAGCTTTGGATCATCGCCAAGGCTAATACCACGAATCACGGTACCTTGCTTGATTACTTGATTAGTGCCTTTTACTGGTAGGTCTTTAATTACTGTTACATCGTCACCTTTCTTAAGTTCAGTGCCGTTACAGTCAACCGTTTTATCGTCAGCAGACATCCCTTTCATTGCCCAGTTCATTTGCTCTTCTTCCATGTACATCATGTCAAGAGCATCTTGAGCCCAGCTTTCTGTGTTTAGGCGAGTGAGTTGGCGCCATGCCGTCACTTGTACAGCAGGAACCTGGCTCCACATGCTTTCGTTTAGACAACGCCAGTGGTTAATGTCTTTTGGCTCATCGATCTCACCCAGACACTTATCACAAACCATGATGGCAGTATCAACCGTCACATTACCGTGAGGTGGGACAGCGTATGCAGTTAGTTGAGATTCAGAAGAACACAGTTCACATTTTGACTTGCAGCGCGCAAGCAGAGTAGCTTCAATAGACATAAGGACTCACCTTAGTAATGTTATTTTGTGGCGGTATTATCCACTTTATCCTGAGAAATAAAAGGGTGTTAGCGAATTAAAGACTAGATTTTACAATACTCCAACCTGATTAAGGTGAAGATGTAAAATATTCGCTAAATAAATAATACGGAAGTATAAAAGACACTATTGATTGTTTTGGCTTATGAATTGGTTGTGTCAATTCCTACAACGATTACAAGCCTAAAAGAGGTAAATGTAAAGAGAGGGTGGCTAGAACATAGCCCTCTAATTTACAGAGGGCCTGTCGTTAACGTTCGACAATCTGGACAATATGCTCTTTTGAAATACTCATTTCTTTACCATCCATGTCTTCATATTCGTACATACCCGTTTCCTCGTTCAGGTCTGGTTTACCGTAAGAGGTAATAATTTTCCCTTCATTTGTCGACATCAGATATTGGCTACTTCCGCATGCAGAAAGAAGTAATACAGTGGCAATAACAGTCAATACGCGCATAGAGTTTTCCTTTTAAACAAGTGAGTTAGGCAAAGACATCGATTTAACTATAGCAGAGGAAATATGAGTGGGTTTGAATAGAATTGAAATGAAAAAGCCCAGTAGAAACTGGGCTTTGGTAGGAAGGGTGTTGCGATTACTTCAAAACAGAAGTGTTAGTGACACCTGTTAGTGCGTCATCCATTAAGAAGTCAGTGTTTTCCATCTGCATCTCTACATGATGATCAATATCAGACAGAGTGCCATTTGGCGAAGCAAAAGTACTGTGCGATGCAGTAGCATTAAACTGTACAAAGCTCGCAGTTGCATTCACATCAGTGTCCGTACTGTTCACAGTCTTCAACCCTAGCTTATTAGCAAGCGGTTCAGTACCCGCGAATGGTGCATTTGGAACGCTGTTTGGTACTGTGCTATCGCCATCCACTTCTGTCATAAAGAATGGTGTCGTTAGCGAACCAGATGCCACTAAATCTGAAGCGTTTGTGAACGGATCGACAGTGTCTAGTGTAGTCTGTGCTGCATAGATAAATTGTGAGAAACCTGCTTCTAGCGCTGCTACTTGAGCTTCCGTTGCCGCAGCCTCAAATGCTTCGTAACATGTTTTATCTTCTAGATCCGCACATGATGCATCAGCGTAATTCGCATAGTCTTTTGATGCTGCATAAGCGAGGTTATGTTTGATCTGAGGGCCGTAATTGTCTGAACCCAGTAACAAATTACCAATTTGTCCACCAGAGTTCTGTACTGATGCAGAACTAAAGGTGTACAGCGCATCCGCAGTAGGGCTGCCCAATGTATTGTTTGCTGCTGCGACGGCGGATGTAGCTACAATACCGCCAAGTGAATGACCTAGCATTTTGACTTTTGAACCCGTCATTGGGTTGAAGCCTTGCAGAGGACTTCCAGCTAAAAGACCGCCTTGAGCAGATACTACCAAGCTAGCGCGCAAACCTAACACATCCAGAACACTTTGACGTAGGTTGTCACGCGCAACGGCTAAGTTGGAAAGATTTAGATAAGCCAGTACATTCGCATTTGCGGAACGTTGTTCATCTAAGCTGCGCGTACCATGAATAGGTAAGTCAATAGCGATAACTGCCACACCTGCTTTTACCATATTGAACGCGAACGCGTACGCATTCTCTTTCGCTGAGGTGATGCCGTGTTGATAAATCACAACGTCTGTCGCGACGCCAGATTTAGGTGTGAAGACCAGTACTTCGACATCTTCAACCGATTTCACTACGGGAACAGGCGAGTAGCGAGTAATAATACGCTCACTATCAAGCTGGGTACCATCGGTAAGAGTAAGCTTAGCTCCAACAAGTTTTAGCTGCTCTGTAGGATCTGTAGCAAGCTTTGTCACATCAACAGGATCATTTGCAAAAACGCCTGTTGATAGCTGCTGAACCATGTTTGCTTGCTCGTTCGGATCCGCTAATGCTGCGCTTAGCTTCGCTAGGCTTGGCATCGCAGATACCATTGGTTGCATGTTCCAGCTTGCGCCTTTTTCCAAGTAATGAGGCAGTCTTACCACACCTTGTGTCACGCTTACATCGGCACCTGATTGCATGTAAAGGCCTTTAATTGCCGTTTTAGCTGCGTCTAGATCGCTAATGTATTTACTAAAGTCATCGTCAGAGTCTAGCGCAGTGCTAAAGTCTTGGGTTTCACCGAGCGTTATTGTGTAGGCCGTTGATAAGTCTACTGAACCTTCGTTTGAGTCATTTTTGTAAACGGTATTTAGTGTGTTTGCGCCAGTAGAAAAACCAGTAGCGGTTACTCCTTTGACTGCCGCTAACGTATCACCTACAGACTGGGTACTGAACCATGAGGAGTAAACGATGTCGTTAGGATTAACTTGAGCTAGACCAAAAATGCCTTCAACCGCCTGAGTGACTGCTTGAACAGAAGCAAGGTCGCCAGTTTCATAAACGATTTCTTTCGATTTACCAGTCGCATAACTTGCTGATGTACCAATTGGCTCACCATTCACGTCAGTAACATCTTGTGTAACCGCAAAAATGTACTCGCTTGACTCATCAAGTGCAGCCAAGAACTGGATGTATAGAGAGCTACCTTTTGCTTGAACTACGTAGTCCTGATTCTGAACGAGTACCTCTTCGATTGGGTTAGATTTACCGTCCCACTCGGTTAAGCGTTGGTTAATCTTGATGACTTTAACACCAGACGACAGCATGCCCGTTGCAAAACCGTCGCCGTTGAAGTTAAGAACGATTGGCATAGACGTTGACCATCCATCCATCGTGTTCATTGAGGCTCTAGGGTTGGTTAAAGCATCATCGCCATCAGTTGGCAGACCAAGCGTACCATCGCTTGTGTCCATTAATAAGTAAGACGGTGCCGGTACATCTGCGTTCGCTCCTTGAAGCGTAAAACTGATGGATGTTTCGCGATCAAGCAATGCTTGGACTTCATCTTCAAATTGAACTTTGTCGGAAGTACCAGAGCTGGAGGTATCATCACCACAACCAGCAAGAAGGATTGCAGAACAAAGCATTGATAATTTAAACGTGTGTTTCATTGGTTTACTCCGTAATCCCATTATTTGAAGGTGTAGTTCATCTGTACCGCGCTGATGTAAGCAGTACCTTCTGAGTCAAACTTAATCTCTTCACCCAGAGCATTTGTCTCAGTGAAAGAGCCTGATTTACTCTTAACAAGTGCAAAGCCTGCATCGAAAGTTAAATTCTCACTCATTGCGTAAGTTAGGCCCGCGCTGTACCAAAAACGGTCACTGTCAGGGATACTCAATGTCGCTTCACCTGCTTGTTCGTCGTACGCAAAGCCTGCACGGAATGTCCAGTCTGTATTAAGTATGTAAGTTGCACCAATGGAGTAGCGATTGTTGTCTTCATATTTCTCAGGTTTAAAGAAACATACTCCGTCATTACATTCGTTACTGGTCGCTTTTAGTTCTTTAAATGTGCTCCAGTCGGTTTGTTGCCAGCCGTAATGTACAGCCCATTGTTCATTCAGTTGATGGAAAGCCGATAATTCGATAATTGAAGGGAGAGAGATTTTTAAACGGCCATCAACTTTTGGTGATGAAGCTCGACCAGAGTCGTAACTACTAAACTCACCGTCATCAAAATCTAGATCAACCTTAGAGCGGTAGCCAAAGCCAAAACGGTTGTTTTCATTTAGCTCAAATAAAGCGCCGACATTCCAACCCCAAGCGAAAGTTTCGCCTTCCATGCCGACAAGGTTATCGGACTTATTACCACCTAAAATACCGGCGAGTGCGCCTTTGTGACGAGTCAGCTCTGCTTCAGCGTATACGAGGTTGATACCACCACCGACACTGAAAGACTCGTTGATACGGTAAGCGACATTGGGGTTGATGTTTACTGAAAGTAGGGAAGTGTCACCCGCCATATCACCTGCGGAAATATCATTTGGATAGTCGGTAGCAACACCGTATGTTGTGAACATACCGATACCCCAAGCCCAGTTATCATTGATAGGGCTGATGTAATAACCTGCTGGCACGATCTGTAAAGGAGCGACATCTTTCGCGTGTTCATTGTTTACAGTGTCGTACACATCGACTTCAGGGTCGATGATAGATAACGCGCCCGAAAATTGAGCTTCTTTGAAAAGTGTCATTGCTGCAGGGTTACGGGCAAGGACGCTGGCATTATCTGCGACAGCCCCTTCACCTGAAAATGCTCGACCAAGACCAGATGCCGAATGTTCAGCTACCTGGAAGCCCGCTGAGTGGGCATTACACGCAAACAATATTGAAATTGTAAGCAGAGAGCAGTGCTTCTTGTTCATCCTTGACCCTCCTAGGGTGTCATAATGCTGGACCGAAGTCCTTGTAATTGTTGTGTGGTACTTACACCAATTGTTAATACGCGAAATACAACGGTGATGTAAATGTAATGTTAATTGTATGTTTAATAACTTGTCAAAGTTTGAGCGTATTTTGCGTTTTAAATATGATGCATAGGTCAAACGATGGCTTGTAAGGGCATGTATTATCGTTATATTTTTGAAGAGAATGGTACGACCAGAATTGTTTTGCGAGCTTTATAGTTAAATAACGATCAAATCAAGAGATAGCTCGCTTTGCGGTTTCTTCACTTCACAGGCATAATTCGCGCTCGCTATGTAGTTATTCAATAGACGCAATAGGAACCGCATTGGAATTACTGAATGTTGAATTTTTAGGTCGTTCGCTAAGGCTCGAAGGATCGATGGCTGGGTGGCAGCAGTTATATTGGGATAATACGTTGGTGTCTCAAATCGATGCCAGTGACAATACCGCAGAGACTTGTCTACACCAGTTTAAGCTCTCTGCGGGTGAGGAAATCCTGAACTGTCATTTGGAGTGTTCTTTAACATGGCAACCGTTTGAATTGAGTTACAAGGTCACAATTAACGGTGAGCTCATCAATGAAGGTTGTCGAAATGAAAAAGACATCGAGCGCCAAGTGCCAGAAGTTACGCCACCATCCGAAAAGCGTTTAAGTGTAATAGGCCTCGTATCTCTTGGGATGAAAGCACTTAAAAGTGCGAAAGTTATTAAAGTGGCGTTAGCGTCTGCAAGTCTCGCTGCATATTCTTGGCTATTTTCCATCGAGTTCGCGCTAGCGTTGATCGCTTGTTTGGTTTTCCATGAATATGGTCACATTAGAGCGATGAAGTATTTTGGAATGAAGACCAAAGGAATCTATTTGATTCCATTCCTAGGTGGTTTGGCGCTAAGTGACGAAAAGATAAACACGCGCTGGCAGGATGTGGTTATCTCAATCATGGGACCATTTTTCGGTTTAGTACTTAGTATTGTTTTTACTTTGCTTTATTGGATGACTGGTGAGGTGATCTTCGCTGGGCTTGCTGTGTTTAACGCCTTGCTAAACCTATTTAATCTGCTGCCTATTTTACCATTAGATGGTGGCCATGTGCTCAAAAGTATTACCTTCTCAATGAATACTTGGGTCGGGTTAGTTGGCAGTATTGCGACCGCTTTATTAGGCATTTTTATCAGTTACTATTTCGGTCTGACGTTGCTAGGGTTTTTATTGTTAATGGGAATGTTGGAAGTGGTGATGGAATGGAGAGCTCGACATCAAAGCCATTTATTGCCATTAACCCGTTATGGGCAGCTATTCTCACTGGCTTGGTACTTGGTCTCTGTCGGAGGTTTTGTTTCTATCATCTGGTATTTTGCCACTCTCGGAGATAGTTTGTTAAGTTTGCCGCTACAGATATTGGGCACTTGATTAGAATCATTAAAAGCTCCCTAGGGAGCTTTTTTATTTGGCAAGCTTAAGTATAGTAGACGATAGTAGCAATGAATTAGCCACATCTTGGTGCTTTCGCGTTATACGCAGGCAGCTTATTTATGGTTGCTTGTAAATCTTTAATGCGCGTACTGTGCGATGGGTGGGTTGAGAAGAATTCAGGTGGTTGAGAACCACCTGATGCAGCACTCATATTTTTCCATAAATCGACACTTTGACGTGGGTCGAAACCTGCTTTTGCCATGAATTCCAGCCCGACAATATCAGCCTCGGATTCCTGAGTACGACCGTATGGCAAGATAACACCGTATTGAACACCGACACCAAGTGCCGCCATCGTCATTTGTTGATACTGTTTGTACTCGGAAGCTCCAATGGCAACGTTTGCTAGAGACAACCCGGCATTTGCTAACTGACTTTGTGAGAGACGTTCATTACTGTGGTCAGCGAGGACGTGAGCGACTTCGTGACCAATGACTGTTGCCAACTGATCTTGGTTTTTCGCGACATCTAAAAGCCCGGTATACACGCCGATCTTCCCACCTGGTAGAGCAAACGCATTGACTTGTTCACTATCAAAAACAACGACTTCCCAGTCTTTAAATCCAGATTGAGCGGGAATGGTGTCAGTGATGTGTTTGGCAACGCATTGAACGTAGGCATTCGTTTTGCGATCTTTGCTGATTGGGATATCTTTCTTCATTTGTTCGAAAGATTTAGCGCCAAGCGATGACATTTCCTGATCTGAAAACATCAGGATCTGGTTGCGACCCGTCGGTGATGCGCTACACGCCGTTAAACCCGCGATAGTTAAAAGAGCAGAGGCTTTCATCCATACCTTCATAACAGGCTCCATTTAATTTTTTGTTTTGAAGCAATAGTATATACCCAAATAGTAACATGATGCATGGATCAAGTTATTCATCTGATTAATAAAGAAGGTGAGATGTTACGTCTTGAAGTTATGCCCAAGTAGCGTCTATGCTAGCTTCCTAGCACATCGTTACAACCTAACAAACCAGTTTGTGAAACTAAGAGTAAAACAATGAGTATATGGAAAAAGCCCGTAAGCATAGAGATTCTGAATGCCACGTCAAAAAATACCCTGATCGAGCACCTACAAATTAAATATACAGATTTCACTGACGACTCCCTTACAGCAACCATGCCCGTATGCAGCTTTACTCATCAACCTTTAGGAATGCTTCACGGTGGTGCATCAGTCGTGCTCGCAGAAACATTAGGCTCATTAGCTGCAAACTTCTCTGTCGATGAGGGCAGCTACTGCGTCGGTTTAGATATTAACGCGAACCATGTGCGAGCCATGCGAAGTGGTCATGTGATTGGTACGGCAAAACCGCTTCATCTGGGTATTTCAACGCAAGTGTGGCAAATCGATATCACTGATGAGCGAGGCCGTTTAGTGTGTACCAGTCGCTTGACCATCGCTGTGAAACAACACAAAACAAAGTCGGTATAAACTAAGATGGTGATTGAGTTTTCATTAGGAAAAATCATTGCAACCCAGCGTGAAATAGTGATTAAGCTCTCCGGCAGTGCAATGGTAACCTTGCAAGCGCAAACCGATGCAATTCAGTTGCTGGGTAGAGGAGCGAACGTTGTTTTATCTCATGGAGCAGAGTGTAAATGGTCTATCAAGCTAGACAACGAGGAACAACTGGCTGAACTTTCGCGAGAAATTGGTATCGATATTCAATAATTTATAGTGTGATGTTTGCACTTTTTGGTAAAAATGAGGAAACTTAGCTTATCGACAACAAGATAAGAATTTCCTCTTTATGAGTAGCCCTCGTTTACGTGTTCAGTTCGAAACACTGTTTGAAAAATTTTCCGGTCACGATACGGACGTTCAGCTCGAAGACATCACCGAAGCGTTGTTTTGTACACGTCGTAATGCTCGTATTGTTCTAAATAAACTTGAAGAAGAGGGCTGGATTGAGTGGCATCCGGCAGCGGGTCGAGGAAAACTTTCGAAACTCGTTTTTAAACGTAATCGAAGCGATGTCAGCGAAAACCTCGCCAGGCGTTATCTCGATGAAGGGAAAATCGGTCAGGCTCTAGATGCGCTTGATAACGATGCGGCACGATTGACGCAGGTTATCCAAGGTTATTTAGGGCTTCAACATCGGCAGGGCGAGCAGGTCGTGCGTTTGCCTTATTATCGACCATTGTCGATGTTAAACCCGCAGAAACCGATGCGGCGTTCTGAACAGCACATCGCCAGACAAATTTTTAGCGGACTCACTCGCCTTGATGAAAATGAACAACTTCAACCAGATTTAGCCCACACGTGGGAAGCAATTTCTGATACACATTGGCGTTTTTATCTTCGTCGTGGAGTACGCTTTCATAATGGTGAACCGTTAACAACCAGTTGTGTTCTTGAGAGTGTGCTTGCGTTAAATGGCTTGAACTTGTTTTCTCACATAAAGCGGGTGTCTTCACCACAAGAGTGGACCGTTGATATTGAGCTCGTCCGTCCTGATCGCTACCTTCCTCTGGCTCTGAGTGAGTCGCAAGCAAAAATTTTGCTACCGAGTGCTTTGCGTTCTGAAAGCTTCGATAGACAACCGATAGGGACAGGGCCGTTCCAAGTTAAAATGAATGATGATAAGCGTCTTATTTTGACTGCTTTTGATGGCTACTTTGGTTTTCGCCCTTTACTTGACCAAGTGGAGGTGTGGGTAATCGATGAAGCCTATTCTTCAATGGTTTATCCAAGCCTGTCAAAGCCGAAGATGGATAAACAAGGTTCATCCGATGAAGTCGAGCTGGACCCTGGCTGTACATTCCTATTACTAAACAAAAACACCGGGATTGCAAAAGATCCACGTTGGGCAGAGTTCCTCTCGCAAACCCTCAACAGTCACCAGATTTACTCGCATGTTCCACAAGATAAAGTGATGGAACTGGGAGTATTGCAAGCCTTTGGCCTTAAGCCTGGTTGGATTGATCTTAGGCCAGCAGAAGCGGGCAGCGTACCACAGGCTAATAAGGTAATTTCCGTAGCGTATCAGAAAAAGCATCCGATGTTTCCAGTAGTTGCCAAGGCCATCAAGACACTCTTAAAACCGCACGGTATAGAGGTTGAGTTTATTCGTTATGATTCTCAACCGCCCGCACCGGAGGAAGTGGATATCTGGGTGAAAGCTATGGGCATTGCAACGAACCGAAATGACGCGTTGGCGGGCTGGCTCCTGGATTACAGTGATATTGAGAAGTTCAGTTCAGGTTACGATTTTAGTGAATGGGCTAAACTTGTCGATCAATGGCGTGCCGGCATGCACACAGACTTTCCTGCGCGTGAGCTAGGACGACAGTTAGTAAAAAGCTGTCAGGTGATTCCTATGTTTCACTGCTGGCTAGGCGTGAATAAAGACCACAGCGGTGCGTTACAAAATGCAAAGTGTAATGCCTTAGGTTGGTTTGATTTTAATAATGTATGGGTCAAACCGGATATAGAAAGTAACCATGGCGAAACCGAATAAAAAACAACCGACGAAAACCGTCGATATCTTTTGCTCTAAATGTAAAACTCAACTATTTAAGTACCGTAAAGGCGGGAAAGGCGCACTGGTTAAATGCTTCAAAGAGCGCATTGTTGACGATTTCACACAAACCCCATGTATTTGCCCCGCTTGCGGACAAGAGTTTGCAAGAGATACTTTAGTAAGAGGAACCCCCGCTTACAAAATGATTGGCGGCAAAGTGACGATGAAATAATAAAGGGCTAGAAAATGAGTATTAAACATGACTATTGCATGGTTTTAAGTACAACCAGTAATGAAAAAAATCGAGATCAGATCATTAAAGGTTTGCTAGATGCACAATTAGCCGCGTGTATTCAAACAATGCCTATTGAAAGCCACTACGTTTGGAAAGGGGAGGTTTGTACTGACAACGAATGGTTGCTGGTGATCAAAACTCGTCGAGAGCTCTATGAATTGGTGGAAGAGAAAATAGAAAACCTGCACGAATACGAGGTCGCTCAAATCGTACAGGTTCCAATTGTTGATGGGTTTAACCCTTATTTAGAATGGTTGAGAGAATCGACGTTGAGCCGACATTAAGAATAACGACAACACTGCACCAACGGTATCGCACAACATATCTTTCTGGGCGTCCCATATGTCACCTTGCGAGCCCAGAAAGGCAATTCCCTCATCGCCACCAGCCAACTCCGCATACCACCATTCGATAATCTCATAGCCAGCAGCAAGTGACATGATAGCAAACAAAGCAAACCAGCAAGAGAACGCTTTGTTGAACCGTTTTTTGTTTATCAAGTATTCAGCGATCGGATATGCGTAAAGGCCAATTGAAAAGTGCGCAATGCGGTCAAAATTATTTCGCTCTGAACCAATCATGTCGTTAAACCAGTCAAACGGCACTTCGGAGAACGTATATTTCGCACCGATAGTGTGCAAACAGAGCCAGATGAACATTAAAAAGTAAGCCGTATTATTGAACTGATAGCGAATCGAAATCGCCCAAATAGCAACAAGAATACCAATCGCCGGGATAATCTCCGCAAACCAAACTGCACGTGAGTTAGGTTCCAACGCAGAAAATAAAAACACGATGGCATAAAAAATCGTTAATCCTAAGAGTGTCGAGGTGCTTTTCATAGAGTTATTTGATCCTTCAATTTATCTTACAGTGGGACTCCATAGATTGTGTTAATGATTGCACTTAATTGAACGGTGTGCAATTGATATTTTAATGGGTTTTTTGATCACTGAAAATGTTGATTTATTGGCAAACTGCTCAACATTAAAACGTTTGCGCGTGCACTTTTCATTAAAGTTTGATTTACAACATGCCCATCCATAGAATCCATGATTCAGTCTAATAAAAAAGAAGTAAAGCCATGAAACTGGAAACTGTCGATTATCTTGCTGACGATGCTGCTCAACAGTTCGTTACCTCTCTACGCGAAACGGGGTTCGGTGTGTTGAAAAACCACCCGATTCCACAAGAGCTTGTAGAGTCAATTTACAAAAACTGGCATGAGTTTTTCTGTTCAGAACAAAAGAATGATTTTCACTTTAACGTAGACACCCAAGATGGCTACTTCCCACCTTCTGTGTCTGAAGTGGCGAAAGGGCACAAAGTGAAAGACATCAAAGAGTACTTTCATGTTTACCCTTGGGGTCAGATCCCAGAGCAGCTTAAAGCTGAAATCTTAGAGTACTACGAGCGTGCCAATGCATTTGCTCAAGAGCTATTAGGTTGGGTTGAAGCGTACGCACCTAAGGACGTTCAAGAGAAGTTCTCTATCGCGTTGTCAGAAATGATCAATAACAGTGACAAAACATTACTACGCGTGCTTCACTATCCACCGATGACAGGCGAAGAAGAGCCAGGCGCTATTCGTGCTGCTGCGCATGAAGACATTAACCTGTTAACGGTTTTGCCTGCTGCTAATGAGCCTGGACTGCAAGTAAAGAGTAAAGAGGGTGATTGGATCGATGTACCATGTGACTTCGGAAACTTAATCATCAATATTGGTGATATGCTTCAAGAAGCGTCAGGTGGTTATTTCCCTTCAACGACTCACCGTGTAATCAACCCTACGGGTGGCCGTCAAGAAAAGTCACGTATTTCATTACCGTTGTTCCTGCATCCAAAGCCGGAAGTGGTGTTATCTGAACGCTACACTGCACATAGCTACCTTATGGAACGTTTACGTGAGCTAGGGGTTATTTAACCTTTACGTGATCTCCTTACAAAGGCCGATGGTGAATGACTATCGGCCTTTTTGCATTTATGCTACAAAGTGGAAATTATGTTTTTTGTGCCGTGAATGGGGCCCTAAACTCGTGTCAGAGAGGATGAATGGAAGGACAACGTACTGTCAATAGTATTGAGCCTCATGCAATAGAAAATCCGCTGCTTTGGCCAATGTTAGAAATTCTGAGAAAACAGCCCTCTAATTGGAAAGTGCACACCTTGGCAAGCTCGTTGGGTGAACAAGGTTATATTTCAAAGCTGGACGACTCTCCCGATAAGGATTTATTCAAAAGAAATTTCCTGATCATGAATGCATTATATCAACTGCAAGACACTCTGTATCCGGATAGCTGGCTTCAAGTCGAAGCCATGGATATTCAGCTCATGTCTTCGATGGAAGCTTTGAGGCATAAGATCGATATTCATGATCCTTTGCGTGAGTATTACTTAGATTGGCGCAATTACGAAGCGGACGAAGATGAAGTGCGTCGACTGTTGAATGAATTTTGGACAACTTATCAAAAGTTCATCGGTGGTTCGTCAGTAGCCAGCGTAGATAAGACAAAGGCACTGTCACTATTTGAACTTAACACTGACGCTACGCCTGCGGAAATTAGAAAACAATGGCGAAAACTCGCGCTTCGTTGGCATCCTGATCGAGAAAATGGCGATGCAGAAAGATTTAGAGTTCTTTGTGAAGCGTGGAATGTACTGAGAAACGAATGATTCGCTAAGAATAAAGATAAAGGAAGGCAGCTAACTATAGCTGCCTTTTGATTGAACTGTCTCTGTCAGCGTATCAAAACTAGCATGATGACTTAAACTGAGATTTTCGCATGCGGTTGAGGGCAGCCATAACGTCTAGTGTGCGTGGTTTGGCTAAGTCGCCTTGCTTAGGAAGAGCGGCATGCCACTCACCAGACAGCATTTCTTCAATCTCCTTCGCCGGATGATTACACCAACCTGGAAGTTGAGCAATTTGGAACCATAACCAGCCAATTGTGTTGACTTCATCGGCTGACTCTATCTGTTCCAAAGCGCTAAGATCAGTAAACTCTTTACCAAATCGAAGTGACTCTTTGCCTTTCGCATTCACACGGAACTTGCCGTCAGTAAGAATATTCATCAACGCAACGCGGTTCAGTGCTCGAGGTGGGAAGGTCTGTAAACGTTCTTCTGACTCGTTATGGCGTTGAGTAGGGTGCTGAGCGATAACTTCTTTCGCTTTTTCAGTCACATCAACGGCTTGGTAGTCGTGCATTTGAATGACGGTATCGGCAACGTCTAAGTAGTCGCCCGACCCACCCATAACGATAATGGTAGAGATATCAAGATCATCTCGTAATTGACCAATGCGGTCGACGAGAGGAGTAATTGGCTCATCACCTTTTGCCACCAATGCCTGCATACGCTCATCTCTAATCATGAAGTTGGTAGCAGAAGTATCTTCATCAATCAATAATGTGCTTGCACCCGCTTCAATAGACTCTTGAAGCCAAGCGGCTTGCGACGTTGAGCCTGATGCGTCTTGAGTAGAAAAGTCCGCCGTATCTTTACCCATCGGTAAATGGTTGATGTAGTTTGACAGGTTCAAGTGGTGTACGCATCGGCCATCTTCGGCACGAATCTTCATAGCCTTGTTATCGGCAACAATGTATTCGCGACCATCTCCTGGAATATGATCGTAAATTGAACGCTCTATTGCATTTAATAAGGTAGATTTACCGTGGAAGCCACCACCTACAATCAGTGTGATACCTTTTGGAATTCCTAATCCTGTGACATGGCCCTTGTTTGGCGCATGTAAAGTGACTTGTAGAGATTCAGGGGCTTTAAACTCAACGGCTTCTTTCATTGGAAGGTCGCAATTACCTGCAATTCGAGGAAGAATACTGCCGTTTGCGACAAACGCGACTAAGTTATTGGCCTCTAACTGTTCTCGTAGGGCATCTTGGTCTTCAACAACTTGGCAGTGCTTAATTAAAGCGGCTTTGTCGAGTTCACGCTCTAAAGTTGCTCGACGGATAAACTTAGGCAGGTGGAAAGTCAGTATGTTGTTGGCTTTTTTCCCCAATACTGAACGACCCTCGGCTGGTAAGTTAACTCGAAAACGCAGTTCAATACCTTCTTCAGTAAACAACACCGCGGTGCTATCCAGTACAGTTTGGCCTGTCAGTGAAATTGATACTGAGTTTTCTTGTTTAGCAAACTGTTCAAAACTACGCGCAATAAAATCACGTGCAGCTCTTTGAAATGCAGGAGACTCGTCTCTTAGCCACTCAAGACCAGTCAAAGACCATGCGCGAGTCGCACGAAAACGTGACGCCGATGCATAAGGGTCACCCTGTACATGATCGATAAACAAAGTGAAATCAGTGAAGTCGTATTGACCTTTGATTTGCTGATAAGCTCGGTAGTTCTGCTTTTCAATTTTCTTAAGCGTGGCAGTCAACTGATCCATGAAGATATTGGCCTTTTAATAGAAGCGGGCGGCGATTATAGAAACCACCGCCCTCATAGTAAAGAGAATGCTTAGGAAGAGTAGGCGTATTGCCCGCCAGAAAGGCGCTGATTAAACAAACTTTGCTCAAATTCATTACAAGGCATAGGTTTACCATAAAGAAAACCTTGTCCGATATCACAACCCTCACCAATAAGAAACTGCTCTTGTTGGTGGGATTCAATGCCCTCGATCACTACTTGGAGTTCCAGTTTTTTTGCAATGTGTATGATTGAACAAATGATCTCGCGATCATCATCTGACTTTTCCATTTGCTGGACGAAGCTTTTATCAATTTTGATGGCATCAAACGGATATTTCTTTAAATAGCTGAACGAGGCATATCCTGTACCAAAATCATCAAGTGACAATGTCACACCTAGTTTGTGCAACTTATTTAACGTTGTGCGTGCTACTATTTCATCGGCAATTAGAGCGCTCTCGGTTACTTCGAGTTCGAGAAAGTGTGCTGGCAAATGGAAAGTGTCGAGTAGGTGTTGCACTTGTTCTGCAAAATTTACGTTTTGTAATTGAATGGGAGAAACGTTGACGGCAATTTTGAAGTTATCGATTAACTCAGACCATTGTTTCGCTTTGTCTATCGCGGTACGCAGAACAAAAGAGCCAACTTCAAAGATAAGCCCGTTTTGTTCGGCCATATGTATCAATGCTTCGTTGGAAACGTC
Organism: Vibrio sp. Vb1729; assembly: GCF_033338655.1. Lineage (NCBI taxonomy): Bacteria > Pseudomonadati > Pseudomonadota > Gammaproteobacteria > Vibrionales > Vibrionaceae > Vibrio > Vibrio sp. Vb1729. Next base: position 782,671 of record NZ_JAWOTB010000011.1, read on the forward strand.
GCCAAGTATTGGATGTCTCCAGCGAAGCAAGGCTTCTGCGCCAATCCATTTACGTGTTTTGGAGTCTACTTGAGGTTGAAAGTACAACACTAAATCGTCGTTACGCACTGCTTGTAAAAGGTAACTTTCCAGTTCATTGTGACTATTGAGATCCGCCGAATGATTTTCTCTAAAATAACTAAAAGGTTCGCCGGATTCTTTACATAGAAGCATCGCGTAACATGCATGTTGAAGGATACGCTTAGCATTGCTGCAATCTTTGTAAGCTTGAACTATACCGATATACGTGTGCAAATGTATTTCTGTTTTGTTGAAGACAAATCCATCTACGCTAATTTTAGTGATATCATCTAATAGTTGATTTAACCGAGCTTCAATATCCTCTCCCCAAATCAATAAAACCATGTCATTCGAACTTGGTCTACCAGTGATAAATCCGCTAGCACCGTGTCTGGTTAATCTGGAGTGAAATTCTTTTAAAATGTTGTCAAAGACCTCGAACCCGTGCCTGGTCTGAATACTGCGAGCGTTACTAAAACCAATGTTGATGACCACAAGCGATTGCTGATCACTATCAAGGGACTGTAAGGTGTATTGGACAATGTTCTCAAGTGCAGAGCGATTTAGAAACCCAGTCCCCTGATCATGTGTTTTTTGGTAGCTCACTTGTTTTTCCGCGGCTTTACGGCGATCAATTTCTTGTGTTAAGGAGTAACTTAACTGGGCTAAATCCGTGGTACGATTTTCAATTCGACTCTTTAGCTCGGTGTTAAGTCGCTGAAGTTTATGTTGTTGGTACACAACTGAAAGCTGTGCTTCGATTGAATCTTTGAAAGTTTCAAGCAACTGACGGTAACTATCGTTGTACTCGTTTCTCTCAGAGTCAAGCATACAGATTGTTCCAAATGTCTCCCCATTTGGCCAGAATAGCGGTAAGCCGCAATAAGAAATCATGCCTAGTTTGATGTCTGGGTTATTTTGCCATTCTTCATCTTCAAGCGCATTGGGGATTACAAGCTCGCCTTTCTGTTCTATAACTTGCTCGCAATACAAACCGTTACCAAGCAGCTCTGCATCGCCAGTACGATAAGGATTACCTAGAGTTTCGCTAGATGTATTTACTTCTATGCGATCCGGATGGATACGCATAATTAATGTGGTGGGTACGTGTGTTATTTGAGCCAGTAAGTTGACGATTTCCTGCCAACTTCTTCGCATAGACTCAGGGATTTCGTAGTCTAATGTTTGCAATCTCCCCATATAGGTCATCCTTTACGTGGTTTCACTTCCTGTGAATTAAAAATGCAGACTGCTCTATTTTGTTCTCGCTTTTTAATTAAGTATAGGGTGGCTAGGGCTCGAAACAAAAAAAAGTCCTGAAAAGTGTTCAGGACTAGGAATAGTTGTCACATATCTCATCCTTGAAACAGGTAACAAGTATCAAGGCTTAAGCGACATTAACGATTCAATAGAAATGTCTTGCGAATAGTCGACATCTTCAAAGTTAAAGCCATTGAGCTTCATAAACTCATCTTTAAAACCTTGGTAATCACCAATCTCTTTAAAGTTTTCAGCATTCATCTGTTCTAAAAGAGCGTGGACTTCTTGTTGAACTTGCGGTTCAAGTTCCAAGTCATCTATTCGAATCAAGCGTTCGCCGTCAACTGGCACTTTCTCTTGATCGTATAACTTCGTAGTAAACAGCCGCTGCATTTGTTCAATACAGCGTTCGTGAGTACCTTTTTCCTTCATCACTCTATAAAGCGCTAACAGGTAGGGACTTAGCGCAGGGATGAATACACTGGCTTTCGTCACCAACGCCTTACACACGGTTGCGTAAGCACCGCCGTCAAAGTTGGCGAGTTTGAGGTTTAATGAATGACTGGTTTGGTGTAAATCGATTTTCGCTCGACCTAACGTACCATCGAGATAAATTGGGTGCGTAATGTCAGGGCCCATGTAAGAAAAGGCGATGGTTTTGCAGCCGTTTGCGATAGAGTCGTTATTGATGAGTGTGTCAATCCAGCTTTCCCAGTCTTCGCCTCCCATTACTTTAATGGTGGCATTGGCTTCCTCTCCTGTTGCAGGCGTTAAGGTGGTTTCTATCCACTTATCGTTCTCCAGCATGATAGAAGCGCCAGTGACAGGTTCACCAATAGGTTTAATGACACTGCGCCAAAACTCATCAGATTCAGGTTTAGGTCGAACACCGGTTGCCAAGCTATAGATGACTAAGTCAACTTCACCCTCAAAGTACGTTTCAATGGCTTCAATCACTTGATTGCGCACCGAACCAGAGAATGCATCGCCAACAATATTTATTGCGGTACGCCCGGCTTGATTTGCTTCTTGCTTAAAAAAGACGTTGTTATACCAACCCGCACTCCCAACCCCTTTCTCTGAAGGGCCACGCTCAAATGAGACGCCAATGGTATCGGCGTTAGCGCCACCGAACGTTAGGGCTATTCGTGCCGCTAGGCCGAAACCAGAGGAGGCACCAATAATCAAAACCCGTTTTGGGCCTTTTTTGATCTGTGGGGCGTGCTTTACGTATTCAATTTGCTCTTTAATAGATGCATGACACCCTTTGGGGTGCGCAGAGCGAGCAACAACACCTTGAATTAACGGTTCTATTCGCATGTTGTTATCTATCCTCGATGAGTGGAATTGAAAATAGATTAACGTAAAGTTACGTAAAACTTATTGAGCTAGACCATTAAAATTAGAGATGTTTAATTAATTCTTGAGCAACGAAATCAGCGATCCAAGGTTGTGCATCTGGTTTTGGGTGAAGGCCATCATCCATCATCCATTCTGGTTTGGTGACAACATGCTCTAAGAAGAATGGCATCAAGGCAACTTGTTGATGCTGTGCAAGCTTAGGGTAGATATCGTAAAACATATCGCTATAGCGCTTACCATAATTAGGTGGAACCCGAATTTGCATCATGACAACGTCCGCACCAGAATCTTTTATCATGGTAATCATTTTTGAAAGATTCGACGTAATAAGTTTAGGAGGGAAGCCTCTTAGGCCATCGTTGGCACCTAACTCAATAAGTACCATGTCAGGGCTATGCTGAGTTAGCAACTGAGGTAACCGTGCTAAGCCATTGCCGGTTGTATCGCCAGAAATGCTGGCATTAATAACTGTTACATCTTGACCATGTTCTGACAACGCATCAGGGAGTAAGCTAGGCCAACTCTCTTCGATCGGCATCTGATAGCCTGCACTCAAGCTATCACCCAAGACAAGTAGCTTTTCGCTCGCATGTGAAGTAGCGGAAAAACAAAAAAATAGAACTAAGGAAAGTATACGAATCATGCAAACACCTGTACTTAATGCACCTATTGTTCAAGCCAATTTGGTTTCTAAACAAGTCTCTACTAATCAAGAACAATTAACAATCCTCAAAGACGTAAATGTTGACATCCGAAAAGGAGAAAAAATCGCCATCGTCGGAACTTCCGGTGCAGGTAAGTCAACATTGATGACGTTGCTAGCTGGTCTTGATACGCCGACATCAGGCGAAATTACTTTATTAGGTCATGAATTATCAAAACTGGACGATGAAGCACGTGCGAAAATTCGGGCTGACTCTTTAGGTTTCGTTTTCCAAAGTTTCCTGTTAATCCCGAGTTTGAGTGCATTACGTAATGTCACGCTTCCTTGTCTTTTACGTGGTGAAGCCGAAGATGAAGCAAGAGCAGCGGAATTGTTAGCTGCTGTTGGATTGGAAAAACGTGTCGACCATTTACCAAGCCAGTTATCTGGTGGTGAACAACAGCGAGTTGCGCTAGCGCGTGCATTTATGACACAGCCTGAGCTGTTGTTCGCAGACGAGCCTACCGGCAATCTTGACCATCAAACCGCAGACAAAGTGATTGAGCTGCTATTCGATCTTAATGAACAGCACGGGACAACTCTGATTTTAGTAACACACGATGGTCATCTAGCAAGCCGATGTGACCGTATCTATCGTATGGAGGCGGGTGAGCTTAAGGAGGAGATATAATGTCTGCAGTATCATCAAGTGAAGCAACATCCACAGAGCAAAATAGTACAACACAGCACTCGTCGAATAAAAGTTTGATACGTTGGAGTTTCGGCGAAATAAGGCAGGGGAATCTTTGGCCTATTAGCGTTGCTCTTATTCTCGTGATTGCGAGTATCTTTGCGCTTTCTGCATTAGCAGAACGAATGGAGCAGGTGATCGTCAAGCAGGGGAAGGATGCATTAACGGCAGATGCGGTGTTTGTGTCTGCTAATCCCATTCCGGACACGTTGTTAACCTCGACTGAAAACCTTGAACGTTCGATGATGACGCGATTTGCCACTATGGCATTTAGCGATAATGGTATGCAGCTTATTTCTGTAAGGGCGGTGGATGATAATTACCCTTTAATGGGAGAGCTCGTTCTTGAAAATAATCCGGCCGGTCGCGTTAAAGAGAACCAACTCTGGCTTGATGAGCGGATTATGACTCAACTAAACGTAAACTCAGGTGACAGCGTCACGATAGGCGATGCCGAGTTTACTGTATCAGGCGCAGTATTGATGGAACCTGGCTTGAGCTTTAATCCATTTCAGCAAATGCCTTCTGCATACATTCATCAAAGTGACGTAGATAAAACAGGAGCAATTCAAGTTGGGAGCCGAGTTCAATACCGTCTGTTTTTACAAGCCGATGATAAAACACTAAAGAGCTTACAAGATGATACGCAGCTTTCTCCGAGCGATCGCTGGCGCACGCAAGATACTGCCAGTCGTAGTAATGAGGTTTTTGAACGCACGACGCAGTATCTGTCGTTGACCGTAGCGATTGTCATCATTATGGCAGCGACAACATTGGTTCTTACTTGTCAAAATTACGTGAACAGCCGGACACAAACTATCGCGATGTTGAAAAGTCTTGGTGCGAGTCGCCGATGGATTGAAAAGTGGTTATTTATTCAAGTCACAATCCTTCTCATTAGTGCCAGTGTCGTCGGTCTATTGTTAGGGAGCGGGCTGGAATATTTATTACGCATTCCACTCAAAGACTTATTACCCGATCCACTCCCTGGTTACGGTGTCACACCATTTTTGGTGGCATTTATCTCAGCAGTCTTGATTACGGTGCCTGCTCTCGGTATACCATTGTTAGGCTTGATTAAAACTCCCGCGTTAGAAGTGCTACAGCAGGGTAAAGCGCAACGTTCTTGGAAGCGAATGTTACTTGTTCTAGTTCCCGTTGTTCCATTGCTTTTACTGTATGCAGATAACACCTTAGTTTGGATCGTGCTCACTGGTATAGCGGTACTGTTTGTGGTACTCGCAGCAGTTAGCGTCATACTCACAAAGCTGTTTGCACGTGTGTCAACCCATCCTGCAATGAAGCTTGCGTTGAGTCGTATCAACCGGACGCCAGTAACCAGCGGCCTACAGTTTGGTGCTTTGGCATTATCTTTGATGTTGCTGTCTATCATTTGGCTTGTGCGCAGCGATATTCTCGCGGATTGGGAGAGAACCTTACCTGCAGACGCGCCAAATGTGTTCGCTTTGAACATTGGTGATTATGAGCTCGATAACTACCTAGAAACCCTAGATAAAAATGGAGTTACGCGGTCACAAGCTTATCCAATAATTCGTGGACGACTAACAGAGATTAACGGTCAAAACGTCAAAGAGATTGATTACGAAGGAGAAGGTTCTGACGCGATACGTCGAGAGCTAAACCTGACATGGGGAGATACCCTACCAGAATATAATGATGTGCTTTCGGGTGAATGGACAAACAAAGGGAGTGTATCTGTAGAAGCGGATGTAGCAAATGACTTAGGCATCAAACTCGGTGATACGCTGCGCTTTGTAATAAACAGTCAGAATTACGATGCAGTAGTAGATACCATCCGTTATGTCGAATGGCGTGACATGAAGCCTAACTTTTATTTTATTTTCTCATCTGACGTGATGGCTAATTTACCTGGTTCTTACCTCATCAGTTATAGGATTGAAGAAGGAAATGAAGCGTTGTTGACGTCAATGTCACGTGCTCACCCAACGGTCTCTGTTTTAGATATCCGAACTATGGGCGAGAAAATTCAGGCTTTGATTCAGCAAATCGTATCAGCAATCACCATCCTTGCTCTTTTAGGCGTTGTTGCTGGTCTGCTGCTCATATTTACGCTACTGAGGTTAAGCTTGTCCCAACGCCAACAAGAGATTCGTTTGTATCGCACATTAGGTTCAAGTAAGAAACGGATCAACACAACCCTGTGGGCCGAGTACGGAATTATGGCGTTGATTGCTAGTGGTGTTGCGGTATTCGCTGCGGAAGTTTGTGTGGCCGCAGTCATGACATATGGATTCGATCTCAATGCACAAATTCACCCCGAATTGTGGATAGCTTTACCGCTTGCAACATTTGTTACGTTGGCACTTGTAGTGATGAGTTTGTTGAAAAGATTGTTAACGCCAGTAAACACTTAATCGCAGCGAGTGTTATCAAGTTTGGAACACTCCATGACACTTTTATTTTAGTTATCCACAAAAACAGTGGATAACTTTTGGGATAACTAAATGGGGTAAAAAGTGGGGTGTTTCTGCAGGCTTTGCGCCATGGGTCTTACAGTGAAATTCTTATTCACATAGACACAAAAAAGTGTCTTCTTAACCATGTCGTCAAGTACTTTTTCGCAAATTTTTTCTACTTTAATGCACTTTACAGGCGCTGTTGGATATTTCGCAAACCCATGAACTTTTTGTGATTTTAATCAAGTCCAAACACGAGTAGAATTCACCGTTAGTAAAGAATTTTCCTTATAAAATTTTTAGTGAAGCAATGAAGTCTGAGTTTCCAAGTTATAAAGATAAGCATATCGCTGTTGTTGGTGGCGGTGTAGCAGGTGCAACAGCAGCAATTCATTTTGCGGAGCTGGGTTTTAAAGTTTCCGTAATAGAGAAGGGCGTATCACTAGTAAATGGTCCACCCATTTGTCATTTGCATGCTGGTGGTAATTTATATCGAGAGATTTCCGAGCAACAATGCTTAGACTTGTTAGCACAATCTATTGATACTGTTCGCCTGTATCCGCTTTCACTGAATATTCGTCCGACAATCATCGCGGTTCCTCATTCCGATGGTGGAGACCCATCCACACTAATTCCGCGATTAGAGGTTGTGAAAAGTGCTTATCAGACGCTCGTTGATAAAGATGAGAGTAATAAAGTGCTCGGCGAGCCAAGCGAATACTACAAACTGTATTCAAAAGCGGAGCTAGAAGCTCTCGCGCAACGTACTCAACCAAGTCATCCTACAAACTTCGATGAGTGGTGCATTCCTTTTGCTCAACATGCTGATCTTGAAGCGCTAAAGTATCCGGTTGTCGCAGTTCAAGAATATGGTTGGAGTGTTTTTCGCCTCGCCGCAATTGCCAACTTAACACTAGATACGCTTCCTAATGCTTCGGTCTTCACACAAGCAACGTTTAAGCAAGCCGATTGGATGGGGGAACACTGGCAACTTGGCTATGAACGTGAAGGTATCGATTACCTGATGACATGCGACTACTTGGTTAACGCGTGTGGCTTTGAAACAGGCTCAATTGACAACACAGTTGGTGCCAAGCGAGACAGGTTGGTGGAGTTTAAAGCCGCTTACGTTACGAGGTGGGCAGACTGTCAACAACAATGGCCAGAAGTTATTTTTCATGGCCCGCGTGGAACCGATAAAGGAATGGCTCAATTGACGCCTTATGGCGATGGTTACTTTCAACTTCATGGTATGACAAAAGGAATCACGCTGTTTGAAGATGGTTTAGTGGAGAGCACGAACTCATCTGCTCAACCTGAACTGCCTATGCCTTTACTCTCGAAGATCCGTTACGGCTGGAGAGAAGAAGTGTTAGAAGAGCGAACGAACAACGCCATCAAACACATGGCGCAGTTTATTCCCGACTATCACTCTGCTGTAAAAGGAGGAAAAGCATTGTTTGGCGCTCAGCAAATTCCCGGAACAGACCCAGTACTCAGAGCGGCAGATGTGACTTTTGAAGATAACCACTACGCGAGAATAGAGGTGGTAAAAGCGTCATCGACACTACTCGCAGCGCAAAAAATGCTTCAATTCTGGTTTGACATCGATCCTAACCAAAATGTGGAAACACAGCATCCGGTCGCTGTAAAGTGGTCTGAACAAGAGGTCGAGCAGTACGCGATTAAACTCACTCAAGAGCGAGGCTATCCACAAGCTTTAGCAGTGCGTTATGGTATGCCTGCATAATCGGCTGTGTTTGGGCTCAGTGGTTGTATTAATACCCAAAAAACTGAGCCCATTGGCACCATACTTCTTGCAAGCCTAGTCTATCTCCTTTCACAAAATTGACTTTTTGTCCGGGTTTCGCCTGTGCTAGTCTAGGTAAGTCAATACGGGCTACGCAGCCAAATTTAGGATACCCGCCAATAGTCTGGTGATCGTTGAGCAGCACAATAGGGTTACCATCGCTAGGTACTTGAATTGAACCTAATGCAATTCCCTCTGATAGGACGCCTTCGTAAGGTGGACGAATGTTATTGCCCTCAAGACGGTAGCCCATGCGATTCGAATTTGGGGAGATGATGAATGCTTTGTTATAAAATGCTTGGCGAGCGTCTTCATCAAAGTCCTCGTTCTGATAGCCTTCAATCACTCTCAGCTTAATGGGTAAGTTGTAATCTGGCTTAAAGCGAAACGTCATTTGCCTTGGTTTACGTTTCGGTAAGTTATGAGGGACAAAGGGAAGAATATCACCAGCTTTCAAAGCGCCACCATTTGAATCATAACCACCTAGAGATTCTCGCAAGACGGTCGATGCGCTTCCTAAGTGCTGAGCAACATTGAATCCACCTTTAACCGCTAGGTAGGAGCGAAGCCCATTCCTTGCGACTCCGAACTGAAGCTTCTGTCCTTTTTTCAACGTAAAGTCAGACCAATTTGAAATAGGTTCACCATCTATTTTTGCATTTAAATCACCGCCACATATAGCAAGGTGGCAGTTATGCAAGGCAATAAAACAAGCGTTACCCAAAGTAATTTCAATCGCAACGCAATTGACTACGTTACCAAGCAAATGGTTGGCCCAACTGTAAGCATAGTCGTCGACCGGGCCACCTTGAGTCACACCGACATGCGCCAAGCCAAAACGACCAAAGTCTTGAACTAAAGAGAGCGGTCCTGGCTTTTCCACCAGTAATCCACCGTAACTCATAGTACGCCTCCTAAATCGATAAACTCTTGTTTTGAAATAGCATTAAAGGTGACCTTGTCACCCACTTCAAACGGTATAAAAGGAGGAAAGTCGGAGAAGAGCGCAAGCGGGCTTTTACCAATAATGTTCCATCCGCCAGGACTATCTGATGGATAGACGGCCGTTTTAGAGTCTGCGATTCCGACACTTCCGGCCGGCACGTGAGTTCTTGGTGTGGCAAGCCTTGCCATGTGCAATTGAGTATCAACGTCAGAGAGAAATGCAAAGCCTGGAGCAAAGCCAATTGCAGAAACCGCGTACTCGGTTTTCGTATGCAGGGTAATAAGATCGTCTAATGACAGACCTCGCTTTTTAAAACGAGATAGATCTAACGCGGTTTCTTCAGAGTAATATACAGGGATAGTAATATGATTCGGCTGGGAAAGCTTAAGTGATTGAGTATCAAACTGGCTCACGATTTGTTGCAGCTCATTGACTAAGTTCTTTTCGTTGATTCGAAAAGGTAAGTAATCAATGAGAATAGTTTGATAGGAGGGGACAACGTTCATAACAATTGAAGCGAAAGTTTCTCTTATGCTGCGAGCAAGCTCTCCGACTGCATTTTCAGAAATACTCTCATCAAACTTAATGAAAATACTGCACTCGGAGATCAAAGAGATATTAAATTTCTCTTTATGCATTAATTTCCTCCAGCGTATAGGCTTTGGCGGATCTTTTGGATCAGCGCGATCGACTCTTCATTGTCACCATGAACACAAATTGTATCGGCTTCCAATAATATGTAACCGCCTGAAGCGGTTTTGACACGCCCAGAGTCAGCTAAGGTCCGGACTTGCTCAAGTATCGCGTGCTCGCTTTTTAACACGGCATTGGGCTGTGTTCTAGGAGTCAGTAAGCCGTCATCTTGGTATAAACGATCTGCAAATGCTTCAAATAGCAAGGGAACATCATAATCGTCTGCGATTTCTAAGTATTTTTCGTTTTCCTGTGAAGCTAGGATCATTAACGGTACTTTGAACAGTGCTGCCGCCTTTACTACCGCTCTAAATATCGCATCACTTTTCATCATGTCGTTGTATAGAGCACCATGAGGCTTTATGTAACTGATGTCTGTGTATTGCGCCCGGCATAATGCTTGTAAAGCACCAACCTGATATATAACCATGTTCGTAATTTCATCACCCGTCATGCTTATGCTTCGTCTGCCAAAGCCTTGTAGGTCGGCGTAACCTGGGTGTGCGCCAATATCAACATCGTTGTCATTCGCTAGGGTGATGGTGTCGTGCATGACATTAGGGTCGGAGGCATGAAAACCACACGCGATGTTCGCCATATCAACATGGGGCATCACGTCTTCATCTGCGCCCATACTCCAAGAGCCAAAGCTCTCGCCCATATCACAGTTCAATGTAAGTTGCTGTTTATTCAATGTCATACGTTTTATTTCTACACAAGCAATGGGTTTACGATGCAGGAAAATGCATCTAGGTTCAGTGACTCACTTCATTCTTCTATCATGAAAACGAAGCTTTTTGAGCAGATAGCTGACGAAAAAGATCACGTTAGTCCATAAAGATGTTGCCGTTATTTGAGTTGATCCGAATTTTAAGGTATTTCGTTTCTTTTCCATCCAATTTTTGAGAATTTAAGGTTATTTTGCATTAGCATCGTGTTAATCTTGTCGCCCTTCATGGGTGATAGATTGCATAATGGTTCTTCTGTCATTTTTGTGGTTGTCTGCGACAGGAATATATATGTCATTACGAGCGAAGCTTATTTGGCCTCTTCTGGTCTTTTTAACGGCTATCTTTGTTATCTCAAAAGGTTACACCTCGTATACTGTATACCAATCGTCTAAGCATGAACTGGTCGAGCAGACAAGAAAGTTGATTAACAACGTTTCTTTCTCAATTAAAGATGCGCTGACGACAAAGGACAAGCAAAAAGCTCAAACTATTCTCGCCAACTTTTTAAACCAGCCAAATGTAACGCGGGTCAAACTTTATGACCAAGATGACCAACCATTCGCTGTTATGGAGATAAGTGGGGCACTAGCACCCGTTCCCAGTCAAACCGAAAGAAGTAGGTTGCACGCTCTAGGCTATGCCTTATCAACCAAATTTCTTTATGTTCTAGAGCCGATTATCCATGATGGCTATGTCATTGGTAGCATTAGAGTCACGCTTTCTCATCGCCCAATCGTAGAAGCCATACAATCTTTACTTCAAGATGGCGCTTTACTTCTTCTGTTTCTGATCGCTGGTGGCACTGTTTTTTACATAAGTATCGAGAGGCTTGTTCTCAAGCCCGTGATGGAACTCAACCGCGTAATAGAGAATGTGACACACGGACGAAACACGGAAAATCAAGCTCGCTATTACGCCAAGGATGAAATTGGAGACCTCGCGAGCTCTTTCAATCAAATGATGAATAGGTTAACAGTACGTGAGAAGCAGCGGCAACATTCGCTAGACACACTAGAACAAAAGCGCGCATTTTCAGAAGAGGTTATCGAATCTGTTCAGCATGCATTAGTTATTACAGACAATTCCGGACGTGTTATTCATTGTAATACGGCGACTCAGCAAATATTTCAAAAAAAAATAGATGAACTTAAATATGCCAATATTCGTGATTTAATTAAAACTAAAACACCGAATGAGCTGAGTCAGATCCTGAGTCGAGGCCTAGAGTGCGATGATATTCACCTCAAAAATGCAGATAACGAACAGCAGTTGAGCCTAACCAGTCGTCGCCTCTCGACACATGAATACTTACTGTTTTCGATTCAAGATATCACCGAAATTGAAGAAGCCATAAACCGGCAACGTGTTGCGGGACGCGTTTTTGAAAGCAGCCAAGATGGTCTCATTGTTCTTAATCATCGCGGTGTCATTACGATGGCAAACCCTGCCGTCACTAAATTAGTCGGCTTAGAGGTGGATCAGCTTATTGGGAAGTCATTCATCCAAACGCTAAAGTGGCGCAAGTTACAGGAAATGATGCCTAGTATCATCGAGTCGATAGAAAATTATGGCGTTTGGCAAGGTGAAGTTATCGAGAAGAACCATATTGGTCAGTTTGTACCGATGTTTGCTCGAGTCAATCGTATCGTTAAGTGTGAAGACTATGGTTTCTATGATCTGGTTATTGTTCTTACCGACCTTTCCGGCGCAAAAGAGATGGAACGATTGGAGCATTTAGCTCATCACGATGCTTTAACGGGGTTAGCCAATCGATCTAAGTTCCATTTAGAGTTGGAACAACTAGTACAACGCTCTGGATACTTGCGTGACGAATTTGCAGTTTTGTACCTCGATCTGGATGGATTTAAAGAAGTTAACGATACCTACGGTCATGATGCAGGTGATGAAGTTTTGAAAAAAGTTTCCGAGCGTCTAACATCTGCGACGAGACATAGTGATTTAATCGCAAGACTTTCTGGTGATGAATTTGTCATGTTGGTTAATCCCGCCAATCAAAAAGTGGTCACCCGAATAGCAGAACAGTTGCTCGAGAGCATATGTGCTCCAATTGAGTACAAAGGTCACTTACTCAAAGTTGGCGTTAGTATCGGCGTAAAATTAGTCGGCGTAAATGAGCGCGATGCTACTCGAGTTTTAAAAAGTGCGGATACGGCAATGTATCAAGCAAAGAAAGCCGGGAAAGGCCAAGCAATATTAATGGGATGCGAATTACAAGAGACAGTTTAAATCGTAACGTCAAAGCTTTAAACTAACCCGATTCGCGTCAGAAGGAATAATAAAATGAAAGTACTCGTTACGGGTGGTATGGGTTATATCGGTAGTCATACGTGTATTCAAATGATCGAAGCTGGCATGACGCCAGTAATTCTAGACAACCTGTACAACAGTAAATCTACGGTATTAGATCGAATTGAAAAGGTATGTGGTGTAAAGCCAACCTTCATTCAAGCCGATATCAGAGACAAATTGGCGATGGTAGAAGCACTAAAGTCGCACAATATTGAAGCTGTTATCCATTTTGCAGGTTTAAAGGCCGTCGGTGAGTCTGTAGCAAAACCTCTAGAGTATTACGACAACAACGTTAATGGCACGTTAGTATTGGTTGATGCAATGCGTGAAGCCGGAGTTAAATCGTTGGTATTTAGTTCATCAGCGACTGTATACGGTGATCCTGCATCTGTACCCATCACTGAGGACTTTCCAACTAGCGCAACTAACCCATATGGGCGCAGCAAATTAATGGTAGAAGAGTGTTTAACCGACTTCCAAAATGCGAACCCTGACTGGAGCATTACACTTCTTCGTTACTTTAACCCGGTAGGTTCACATCCAACAGGCGAGCTAGGTGAAGATCCTCAAGGTATTCCCAACAACTTAATGCCGTTTGTTTCTCAAGTTGCGGTAGGGCGCAGAGAGTTCCTTTCTGTGTTTGGTAGTGATTATCCGACCAAAGATGGCACAGGCGTACGTGATTATATTCATGTAATGGACTTATCCGATGGTCACGTTGCTGCATTAGAAAAAGTAGGTAGCAAAGCTGGCCTTCATATCTATAACCTCGGTACTGGTAACGGCTACAGTGTACTGGACATGGTGAAAGCATTTGAAGCCGCAAGTGGTAAAGATGTCCCATACCAACTTGTTGAGCGTCGTCCAGGTGATATTGCAGAGTGTTGGGCGGATCCATCAAAAGCGATGAATGAGTTAGGTTGGAAAGCAACTCGTACTCTAGAAGAAATGACTGGCGATACATGGCGCTGGCAGTCTACTAACCCTCAAGGTTATCCAGATGCCTAATCTTTAATTTACATAATAGTAACAAAAAGGCGCATAATTGCGTCTTTTTTGATCCAAATCGGAAAAAATCGTAAATTACTGGTTAAAAGGTAGCAAGTATATATAGAGCTGTTAAACTATGCCCGACTCTTAATTTGGGTTATAAATTTTCTCGTAGCTATTGGGGTAGTTCATGGAACTCGGTCTGATCATCACTTTCATCATTGCAGCAGCAGTAATGGTGAAAAAAGAGATGGCAAAACAGTAAACTTTCATTTTTCATACTTTTCTTTACATTTTTGAAATGAAAGCCATAAAAAAGCCAGCATTACGCTGGCTTTTGTGTTTTTAAGGTTTAGAACTCGTATTTAACACTAATGTTGTAATTACGCTCAGCTTGCGTTTTGTCTCGACTTAACTCAGTCTTACCGCGAACATCGTTCCAAAGATGGTATTCTTCATTCGTTAGATTCATAACACCAGCACGAATGGTTATATCTTTCATTGGTTTGTAGTACGCCGTTAAGTCAACGACTGTCGCAGACGGCAAAGCAACTTGGTCTTTGATTCCGCCTTTATCACCATCAGAGTTGATATCACTGTTCGATTTCTTAGCCGTGTAGTTTACTTTTAGGCTTGTCCCCCAAAGTGCATTTGGTGAATCGTAATTTACAGCAGCTACGGCATTCCATGGGTTTACACTGTTCAAAGGATTACCATCACCATCTTCACCTTCTGTGTATGCTGCAACAAAGCGAGTTGTCACGCCTGATGGAAGACCAGCAATGGCATGCCAATCAAGACGGTTAGAGAGCTCAACCCCTTTAATGTTTGCTTCACTAATATTGATATTTGTGAATTCAGTTAAACCACCATTGTTTGATGACGTTTGCTCAATAAAGTCACTGTAATCACTGTAGTAGAACGCTACTTCAGTTGCAGACGCTGCAGTGTTATGACGGTAACCAAGTTCATAAGACAAACTCTTTTCAGATCCCAAATTTGGGTTAGGGCGGTTGGTATAGCCATGAGCCGGATTATCGTAGGTGTAGTAAAGCTCGTCGAACGATGGCGCTCGGAACCCTTGGCTCACTTGCGCGAAGATCGTGCCAGGTTGCGATACAGAGTAAGTTGCTCCTAAACGACCAGTTAATGCAGAGTCGCTAAACTTCTCGAATGACTCTTCAGAAGTATTTGAAGGATTAGTAGAGAAGTAATCGTAACGCACACCTGGAGTCAGAATTAGCTTGTCATTAAGAAGCGAAATTTCATCTTGCAAGAATAAACCAAAGCTTTCTTCTTTTGCATCCGGTGTGTAAACGTAAACAGTATCTGGCGTGCCAGGATCGGAATTAAACTCGCGATTGGTATTACTGATGTCACTATGTTTGTACGATATTCCGTAAACAATATAGTGATTTTGAATCTCTTTATCTAACTGAGTTTCGAATTCAAATTTGTCTTCAGTATATTCGTAATCTTTTTTCTGTTGGTTGTCACCACTAGGCGGTACGTAAGGTGGGTAACCTGGGCTGGCTTCGATAAAGCGATTAGACACGCCGTTTTCTTCTTTACCAATCCATGTAAGCTTGGACGTGATCGTATCCGAGATAGCTGCATCTGCAAACCAAATGTGCTTGAGCCCAATGCGATTTTGCTTGGTTGTGTCTTCAGCGTTGAAGTTTTTGTAACTTTTATGTGCGATCTCTGAGTCAGTCTCGTTGTAAATAACTTCTCCCAAGAACTCCAAGCGATGAGCGTCATTCAATTGAGATTGAAGTTTTACCAATAGATCGTTTTTGTAATAATCTTGGTTGTCCACAGAATAGTTATCGTAAGGCGCCTTAGAGAAATTTTGTAGCTCTGCACCATCACGGCGTGTAAAGGCTATAAGTGCTTCTGTATTACCGAAACGCTTTGCTAAAGCTACATGCTCACTAAAAGAGTTATCTTCCGATGAATAAGAGAGTTTAGCTTGACCACCAAAGTCTTTACCATCTTTGAGGAAATCCTTCGGATCTTTTGTTTCGAATGCGACAACACCGCCAATTGCATCACTACCATGTAGGCTAGAAGCTGCTCCTTTAACAATTTCGACACTCTTTAGCATATCGGGGTCGACAGTAACGGCACTAGAATTGATAAACGAATATGGTCCACCGCTGAATACACCTGGTTGAGATGCACCGTCTACTAAGATTTTAACTCGTTTACCTTCCATCCCGCGAATGTTAATACTTTGGACGCCTTGGCGTTGAGTGCCATTAACAGTAACCCCTGGCGTATACTCGAATAGATCATTCAAGTCCTTTACCATGTTTTCTTCGATGTCTTTCTCTGATACAACAGCAACAGAAGCAGCAACAGTGTTTATGGTTTGGTTGGTACGGGTGGCCGACACAACGACTTCTTCAAACTTAGAAGCTTCTTCCGCATAAGCAGTATGGGAAAGGGCAACTAAAATGGAGGCTGACAAAATTGATTTTTTATACATTGGCTTCAATACCTTAGATCCATAATAGGTAACAACACGCGGATATTAATGGATCTAAATGGTAATTACTATCATTACCATTGTCATTTATTGATTTGTATTGAATCTTCTTCTTAGGCTATGAGCATTCCTAGTCTTTAGTTATCAATATGTTATATTATTTGTCGTTAGTTCTTGATAAGTTCATCCAAATACAACGAATGTGATGAATGTCACATTAAGAGAGGCCATGTGCAGAGTCCAATTACGTTAGAAGCACTCCATATTCTAGATGCTATTGATCGAAGAGGGAGTTTTGCTGCTGCTGCGAATGAGTTAGACAGAGCCCCGTCATCGCTGAGCTATCAAATCCAGAAACTCGAGCAAGACTTAGACATTATTATCTTCGATCGCTCTGGTCACAAAGCCCATTTTACTGAAGCAGGTAAGCTTATTCTTGAAAGAGGAAGAGCCATTTTACAAGCCAGTGAAAAGTTAGTGAACGATGCAACGTTATTGGCGAATGGCTGGGAACTGGATATTACCATTGCCTTCGATGGCATTATTCCTATATCCAACTTTTTCCCGATGGTTGATGCGCTGGCCGAGGTCAGCTCAACTCGAGTCAGGCTGCAAGAGGAGATTCTGGCTGGTAGCTGGGAGTCGTTGAATACGGGGAGAGCTGATTTACTGATTTGCCCATCACTGGATACGCTTCCTCAAGAAGTTAAGTCAGAAAAAATTGGTAAAATGAGTATGTATTGGGTAGCTTCCGCTGATCACTATGTTCACAAGCGTAGTGGTAAGTTTGATGAAGCAGCGCGAGAAAAGTATCGGATTATTGCTATTGCAGATACCGCACGTGAGCAACCAGCGCTCTCAATTAATATCATTCAAAAACAGCCTCGCTTGACCGTCACCAACTTTACGGCAAAAGTAGAAGCGCTAACTGCAGGTTTAGGCATTGGTACATTACCAAGCCAAATTGCACAACCTCTTATTGATAGTGGTGTATTGAAACGAATCGAAGGCACTGAAGAACAGCCGATGGATATTATTTTGGCATGGCGCCGGAACACTATGGGTGAGGCAAAATCCTGGTGTATTCAGTACTTAAAAAAGAATTGGAAACTAAAGTAACAACGTAACTTTTACTTCTTAGATTCCCATTGATTATCGAATGTAAGAAGTAAAAGTCATCGCTAATGCTGCGCTTTTCAATTTAAAGGGAGCACCATATCTGCCGTACCGTCTGCAAACTGGACATCGATCTCAAACCCCAAGTTCTGAGCCAACATCAACATTCCTCTGTTTGTTGGCATGGTCATTCCAGACATTTGCTTTGTGCCTTTAATTTTGCAATAGCTGATTATTTTCTGCATCAGCACTTTGCCTAAACCTTTTCCTTTCAAATCTGAACGAACCAAAATAGCAAACTCAGCGTCACTATTGTCTGGTGTAATCAATGCGCGGGCTACCCCTATGATAGACGGTCCGTCAGTATTAAACGCTACCGCAACAAACGCCATTTCGCGGTCGTAGTCTATTTGAGTAAAGTTTGCCAAAGCCTCATGGTTGAACTCTCCAACTTCAGAAAAGAAACGCTTATAGAGATCTTCTTTCGATACGCTATTAATGAATTGAGCATGCAGCGGCTCATCCTCAGGCAAGATAGGGCGAAGCAGGATAGGTTGGCCATCTCGAAGCGTCACCGTTTCGACAAACTCTGCCGGGAAAGGGCGAATCGCTAGCCGTTTTTGGGCGTCTCCTTCGTACTTACACAGTGTGACATCTGCATCAAGGATAGTTAAATCGCTTCCGGACACTAGCACTGGATGGATATCCAGTTTTTGTATTTCTGGTAACTCAACTGCCATTTGGGAGATACGAACCAAGAACTTCGACAACTCAGTAATATCGAGCGCATCTTTGTGTTTCTGCAGGCGAATCTTTCCAGACTTTAGGGCAACAACGACAAGGTAGCGCGCAAGCGTCATGTTCAAAGGAGGAAGTGCAGCGACGGCATCTTGGGCGATATTCCACTCAGAGCCGCCTTGACCAAGCAAGATCACTGGTCCAAAGACTTTATCTACTGCAATACTAATCCGTAGCTCTTCAGCGCTGCCGAGCTTTGCCATCCCTTGTACCAACAGCCCATGTACATTGGCGGAAGGGTAGCTGAGCTTTACGGTATCTAAAATGGATAGCGCTGCGTTGGAAACTTCTCGACTGTTTCTTAAATTTAGAGCGACACCGTGAACATCAGATTTATGAGGAATGTCTGGAGAACGCAATTTAACCGCAACAGGATATCCAATATTTTCTGCCATATGAACGGCTTCAATGTCGTCAGATGCAATCCACGTCGGCAAAACGTTAAACCCGAACAGCTTAAATAATGGGCTAGTTTGATGCGTATCTAAGGAGACTGTGTTTTTATCCAGTAGTCGTTCGTTTACCCATTCTTTTGCTGAACTCACACTTCCTGAATGTAATGGCTCTGCCGTCGTTGGCGTTTCCATTAGTTGTTTCTGGTTTCGTCTGTATTCGACCAAGTGCATGTATGCTACAACCGCACTTTCAGGTGTTCTATAGGTTGGAATGCCTGCTTGAGTAAAGGTCAGTCGCGCTTCTCTCGACGTTTGTTCTCCTGACCAGTTGGTCAAGATATTAAAATGCTTATGCCGAGGGTGAGATTTGATTGCATTAATAACGGCTTGAGCAGTTTCAAGAGGATCAGAAACAGCAGAAGGACTATGCATAATCAATATCGCATCTGCACAGTCGTTATTCATCAGTGCGTTAATGGTATCAATATAGCGTTTTTGGGTTGCGTCACCAGACAGATCAATTGGATTTCGAGCACGCCAGTTGGATGGAAGTACTGCTTGTAATTGCTCAATGGAAGCGTCATCAAGCGTTGCGAGTTGGCCACCACGTTCAATCAAAGTATCAACGGACATAACAGCAGGGCCGCCGCCATTGGTGATGATCGCTAAACGCTCTCCACGAAGTGGCACAGAATGCGTGAGTGTTTCAACCGCGGCAAAAAGCTCATGCGTATTGCTGACTCGTAACATACCAGTTCTGCGAATAGCAGAATCGTAAATTACGTCAAGTGTATCTCCGTCTTGCTGCTTAAAAGTATTCATCTCTTTAGAGCGGCCCGCTTTTAGCACCAATATACGTCGGTTACGTGAAGCGGCTCGCGCAGCAGACATAAATCGGCGAGCGTCTTGGATATTATCAACATAAAGCAGAATAGCTTCTGTGTTTCCATCCATACTCAAATAGTCGAGCAAATCTGCAAAATCGATATCCTGTCCACGCCCAATTGAAATGAACGAAGAAAAACCAATGTTCTTATCATTTGCCCAGTCTAAAACCGTGGTACAAACCGCCGCGGATTGTGAGATGAAAGCAATTTTTCCGGGTTTAGCTGCGACAGGGGAAAACGTGCAGTTAAAATTGTGCCAAGGAAGAATGATACCTAAGCTGTTTGGGCCTAAAACTCGAATGTTCAATGATGAGATATCTAAAGGCTTAGGGTCATCAGAGATAACAATCGCAAACGGTGTGCCTCTCTCATCTAGCTCTTTAAGCAATTGCTCGTTACGTGAAACGTTCGTACACAAAATTGCAATATCTGGCGTATAGGGCAGGGAAGCTACATCAGGGTAAGCGATCACGCCAGATACGGCTTTATATCGCGGCGTTACTGGCATAATCGCGCCACCAAATCCACTTTGTAGAAGGTTGCGCATCACAACATGTCCTGCTCGCAATGCTTTTTGAGATGCCCCAATAACGGCCACAGAGTTGGGTTTAAAGAGTTTATTTAGTTTATTCATGCTGACTCCTAGCCGTTTGTAAGTCACGTTGGCTTCTCGGTTTCATATCAATCATAAACGAATAATTTACTGATAAAACATCTTCAGACCAGACATTGCAGAAAATGTGTACGATGCTTATGGAGTTTGTGTTATTCATCACATCAAAATCACAGATTATTGTATTTGATGCTTGATAAACGGCCCTGCTATCGGCATGATTTATCGTAATATTTATCCAGAGCATTTGTTACTTCATGAAAAAAATCGCAATCATCGGCTTGTCAGTTCTGCTTTCTGCTTGTGCATCTGAAACTTACATCACGGATGTGACCTCAGAAAGTTACCGAGAGGACTACAAATCAGATCGTATCTCTAAACCAATTATGGCGTCTGAAAACGCTGTAGTAGAAAAAGACGTACAACCAACTGTTGTGAAAATGACGGCAAAGCCTGAAGAAAAGAAAGTAGTCAAGCTAACGCCAAAAGAGCAGGCGAAGCCAGTTAAGATCGTACCACCAAGTAAAAAGCAAGCTGGCATTCAACGATTCGGCTATACCATTCAAGTCGCAGCTGTGGGTAGCCAAGCTAAAGTCGATCAGTTTGCAAATAAGCTGCCACAGAACGGTCAGCCAATTTGGGAAAACTACAAAGTTGTAAACGGTACTAAGTGGTTCTCAGTTTTATACGGAGACTACGCAACAAGCGCAGAAGCCAAGCAAGCGATTTCGACTTTGCCAGCTCAATTTCAGCAGTTAAGGCCATTTGTTAAAAGCATTGATGCAATCAAAAACTCAGCTTACCCAACGCTTAACAAATTAAATTAACACATAAAATAAGGGAGCGAATAGCTCCCTTATTTATTTGCTCAAATCCTATTCGAACAACATTCCTCACATTAAAATTACTGTACGTCACACTTCAAAGGTTTATCATAATAAATAGTATCTTTTGTAGGTCACGGAAAGATGGATTCATGATTAAAAATATTCTTTTACTATGCGGCGGTGGCTCTTCTGAGCACGAGATTTCATTATTGTCTGCAAACTTTGTCGAACAACAACTAAATCTTATTGAAGACGTTCACGTTACACGCGTAGAAATAAAAAACGAAGGTTGGATGACCAACCAAGGTGAGTTGGTTTACCTGGATCTCAATACCAAGCAGTTGTGCTCAAGTGAATCTAATCAAACCATTGATTTCATCGTGCCTTGTATACATGGTTTTCCTGGCGAAACAGGCGACATTCAATCTCTGTTTGAAATCGCAGGTATTCCTTATCTTGGCTGCGGGCCAGAAGCGAGTAGCAATAGTTTCAATAAAATCACATCTAAGCTTTGGTACGACGCTATCGGCATACCCAATACGCCATACTTATTCTTAACGCGAAACGATGAAGAAGCTCACGTTCAAGCTCATAAAGCCTTTGAAAAGTGGGGAAAAGTTTTTGTTAAAGCCGCTCGCCAAGGCTCTTCCGTTGGCTGTTACAGTGTCACAGAAAAAGACAAGCTTTCTAATGCAGTAAATGATGCTTTTGGGTTTTCTGACCAAGTGTTGGTTGAGAAAGCAGTAAAACCTCGAGAACTTGAAGTTGCTGCATATGAGATGAATGGCCAACTACATATCACTAAGCCAGGCGAGGTCATCGCGCCTGATGGTGCTTTTTACTCGTACGATGAAAAGTACAGCAGTTCAAGTCACTCGCTCACAGAAGTTGAGGCGAAGAATCTAACTCAAGTACAATTAGATTCCATCCAACACGCGTCAGAGACGGTATTTAAACAAATGAATCTTCGTCATTTATCTCGTATCGACTTTTTCCTAACGGAAGATGATGAGATTTACTTAAACGAAGTAAACACATTTCCAGGAATGACTCCGATCTCAATGTTCCCTAAAATGCTTCAAAACAACGGGCACAAATTTCATGAGTTCTTGGAAGATTGTATAAACAGTGCAAAGTGATTAACGTTATCGAGACGCGTTTTATGATACAAGTTGTTTTCTAGAGCAAGGATTATTCAAGCCGTATTTGAATATTGCTCAGTAGCAATTATGATTATATCAACGCATTAAACAGATGACTCAGTGGTATGGCGATTTCAAATTATAGAGGTTTTAACCTGCAGTCAGTCGGATCAGATGGCAGTGTTTGGAAGGTTAAAATCAAGAACCACGTTTTACAGGGCAGTTTGACGGCGGTAAAGAAAAGCATTGATTGGTGGTGTGACACCGCATCGATTATTGATCCCAAAGAGTTTGCTTCACTCGGGCAAAGAGTGCAGCAAACTGGTGTTGCAAAATCAGAGGTCTTTAACGGCTATACTATTCAAAACGATACAGGCCAACCTAACTCTTGGTACTGTATGTTTAATGGTAAACTGATTAAGGGCAGTAAAGCCGCTATTCAACGCCATATCGAAGCTTATTTGGTTGCAAAGCAAAAAGCGATGCAAGCTCAACAACAAAAGAAACAATAGAATGACTCTGGTATATTCAACAGAGACCGGTCGAATTAAACCGGAAGAAGAAAAAGTATCTCGCCCTAAAGGCGATGGTGTTGTTCGGATTCAGCGCCAAACGAAAGGCCGTAAAGGTAAAGGCGTATGCATTGTTACAGGTTTAGACTTGGATGATGCACCTTTAAAGTTATTAGCGGCAGAACTCAAAAAAGTCTGTGGCTGTGGTGGCTCTGTAAAAGATGGCAATATCGAGATTCAAGGTGATGCTAGAGACAAGATCAAGGCACATCTTGAAAAGAAAGGCATGACAGTCAAATTAGCCGGTGGCTAATTTAATATTTCCAGTAAACAAAAATGGCGTCTAAAGAAATAGACGCCATTTTTTATAAGTTGCTAATTGAAGGGCAAGCAATCGTAGATTGATAGATCGATATTAGCTATTTTATGGTAAATAACGATTATGTTTAATGCTCACAGTAAGGCCCTTAAATTTAAAATCTGCAGGGGAATAGGAGCATACTCAGACAGCATTTAGCGTACGACGACATACAATTTAACATAACACATATAATGCGCACTGTAATAGTGGTTCCTGTGGACTTGCAATCACTAAGGCCAATCCAGTGCAAGCCATTGAGATTCCTGACAATCCAAGCCCATTAAACTTTTTTGCAATTCCTTCCCATACTGCTTTTATCTGCGGATTATCATTGCGATCAGCGTGACACCCCAACAATGCAATCTCAGGGTCTAAACCTGATTGCTCTGCAAGAAAAATTGCTTGTGTATCAGTCATATAACGTTTTCCTTTGCGGAAATCACTGATTCTCTGCGGCGGTACATTCATATCCACTGCAATTTGCTTGTCTTGTACGTAACTTTGAGCCTTTTTGTAGGCATCTAATAGTTTGTTCTGATACATACCGCTTCCTCCGTTTCCGTCAGTTTAGCTTATCAATCACCATTTTTGGTGTCTTGCGCTAACCAATTTTGGTGATTACGCTACTAACCAAATTTGGTTATTCAATCAGTATCAGACCGCCTTAGCTCTGGGCGTTTGCCCTTGACGCTTTCGCGCTTGGCTTTGGCGGTCGCTCTCACAACTAGTCAAGGTGGTTGTTATGTCAGAAGTCTCCAATACAAAAAAACTAGAAATATATCTGAATCGCGCTTGGAGTTTGTTCCTTGTCTCGGTTATTGCGGCGGGTATTTATTTCTTTGGTTCTCTTATCTACGACTCGTTTGAAATCCCATACGACGATTACGAAACTTTTTCGTTTTATCTTGACCATGAATTTTGTGGTGATTTGGCTCGCGACTATGCCTCTGACGGTCGCGTCACTGTTTATGAGTATCTGGTTGTTTCACATTGCTCTGGCAAAGATGAGAAGCGTAAATTCTACTCAGAGTTTGAGGCTCAATAATGCGTGAACTTGTTATTGATTTGGCATCAGGCAAACAAGAATGGATTGATTTTGTTCCTGTCCATTCTTGGGCTTCATGTGAGCATATTCCTGACAACTTATTCGACCATCGTTTTGAGTACGTCGACCACAGATTCACAACGCCTGAGGATTTCATTCCGTCGGCAGTGAAATCGGCAATGAGTGCGCCAATCTACTCACACGACCTGTCAGATTTTATTGAGCGCCCTACTTCTAACCCTTGTTTGGACTTGCCGAAATCATTACACCGTAACGGCGACTTCGCTCGACACATGACACGTGCTTACACCGACATTCTGAAAACACGCAACGCTCTGGAAGCTGTACGCGCAGTTAACGACGCTCACGACCGTTTGACTGAGCACGGCTACAGCTACGCGATGTCAGATGAGCAAATTACCAATCTAGCCAAGCGCAAATCACGCGACTTTTCTCGCGTGTTAAGTGCGATTCCTCTTGAAGAATCACAAGCGCGTTTTGATAAAGCGGTTCAACTTCTTGATTCATTAGGCTTGGCATTCTCACCTGAGCAAGTTCAATACGCAGAAAACAACTGTGAACTTTTCGCATTGGTGAACCGTGCGCTTGATGAGCATTGGCTTGTTCGTCAGCTGCGCCGTAAATGTGCTTACGAGGTTGAATGTGTTGCGCGCGATTTAGCGCTTGTTCAACGCCGTAAGCAAGTTTACTGCTCGGATTTTTCTCTAAACCGTCAACGTGACCGCAATACGTCTAATCGTATCGCGCTAGAAAACACGATTGCTTACGATGAGGCTGACCCGTCTAACTACTTCACACTCAGTGAGCTATCCGCTAAGTCGGTTTCTAACGCTGAGATTCGCCGCGCTGAAATGTTCGTTCGTCTGCGTGGCTTTGAGGAAATCGCTCAAGAATCTAATCATGATGCGGTGTTCTTCACGGTAACAGCTCCGTCTCGTTTTCACTCTGTTTCTAAGGGTGACATCAACCCTAAATGGCTTGAGGCTGGCAAGCCTGACGCGAAAGCGGCTCACGCTTACCTAATGGGCGTTTGGGCGAATCTTCGTAAGTCGATTGATAAAAGCAAAATCAAGGTTTACGGGATGCGCATTGTTGAGCCTCACCAAGACGGCACGCCGCATCACCACTTGTTGCTGTTCATGGAAAAATCCGCACGCAAATTTGTGACGTCTGAGTTTCGTCGTCTTGCTATGGCTGACTCGCCAGACGAAAAAGGCGCAAAGAAAGCCCGTTTCAAAGCGGAGCTTATCGACTGGTCGCAAGGTTCAGCCGTTGGTTATGTCGCTAAGTACCTGAGCAAAAACATCGACGGTCAACACATTGATTCTGACAAAGGTTCGTCTTTGTCTGGCTCAGATGCGGCAGAACGTGTCGTGACTTGGGCGCGTGTGAATCAAATTCGTCAATTTCAATTTATTGGTGGTCCATCTGTCACGGTATGGCGTGAGCTTCGTCGTCTTCGTGATGAATTCAAAGAGGACGATGCTTTGTTTACAGATTTATCTCAAGACGAACACTTTCTATTAGAAAAGGTTCGCCGCTCTGCTGATGAGGGCGACTGGAAAGCGTTTTGTTACGCAATGGGCGGTGTGTTCGTTAAGCGCAAAGACCAACCAGTAAAAGCGGAATACTCCGTTTCAACCTCAATCGAAAAACTGATTGCTTCAGGCGGTGAATACTCATCGACTCGATACGGCGATATGGCTCAAGCGCGTTTGAATGGCTTGATGTTCCATAAGATTTTTATCGCTACTCGTTTCCGTACTTGGAAAACCGAGAACAAAGAGCAATTCATCCGTGCTCAACAAGGCATCATGTCTAACGTGGTCGATTACTTCGACGCGCTAGAGCGTGAAAAAGAGTACGAACGTATGTATGACGACCTTTACGAGCAGTACGAAAAACACCTAGCGCTCTATGACGAAATGGAAGCGCTGTTGCTCACCGACCCTCAGGAAATTAATGCGTCGTGTTGGGTGGGCGCAGCCCCGCCCGACATGATGCATTAATTTCCCTTGGACTTGTGTCAATAACTGTCATTTCAATTTTCAACTAACCAACAACGTAAAAATAAGGGCAAAACACTATGAGAATGGAAGGTTTAATTCTAGATGTTTCGGACATCGTTCAAGAAACCAAAACAGACCGTAACGGCGAACAAAAGCAAAACGGCAAGCTGCGTCTTATCACGACCAACCCAACAGACACTATTGAAGTGCGCGTGTCTCCTGAGCTTTGGGAAAACGGCAAGGCTGGCGAACTGCTCAAGCGTTGTGTGGGTAATCGCATGATGTTTGATGTGGAACACAAGAAATTCAGCTTTGGTAACGATGAGGGTAAACACGTCTCTATCGACGGTTTCCATCTCTACGCCCTACCTCAATTAAACGAAAAGTAAGGGCTAAATCATGACCGAGACGCAATTTGCAGAGCTAATGGCTCGACTCGATAACTTTCAGTTAATGGTGTTCTTAGGCATTTGTTTCTTGCTAGTTGCGCTCGGTTGGATGGTCGGAGGACAAAGATAAATGCTGTCATCAGAGTTCATGCTCGGCTGTTTCGCGACAGCCTTTATCCTTGGCTTCTCGATTGGCTTCCACATTCTCGGATTCAAGAAAGCGGCTGAGGTTTCAACTTCTTCATAAACCATAACATAGGAAATAAGACTATGGAAAAGCAAAGCAAAGTACGCGCAGCAATGGCTAAGGCTGGCGCAGTAGTAACAGCAAAACGTGCGGCATTTGGTGGTGCACTTCTCATGGCAGCATCTTCTGCGAATGCAGCACTGCCAGAAGTGGCAACACAAGCCTTTAGCACACTGGCAAGTTACGTCACTGAAATGCTCACCTCGACATGGGGCATCGCCGTGCCAATGACGGTTGGTTTCATCGGCATCAAGCTATTCAAGAAAGGTGCAAACAAAGCAACGTAATTCTAACGACTGCTTTATACACCCATTGGTCAACGCCTCCGAATGGGGGCGTTATTTTTCACGAGGAAGATTTACAAATGAACATTAAACAAAGCATAGCGTCACTGATTATTTTACTGGGTGTTTTGTTTAGTGCTTTTAGTGTAAGTGCAGCTCAACCTACTTACGCTGTGAGGGATGTTATAGCTTATCCAGACTGCAAACTGTCTAGGGGGATGAGAGTTAACCCTTATTCTTATGTCTCTTGTTATGAAAATAAGTTTGTTCGATACAAAGACTTCTCCACTAAGTCATGTTACATGGATAGCGATGAGTTCGGCTTACGTATAATGTGTAATACCGACAGCTCTTCTTTCCCGAAAATTCAAACTGTATGGTTCCGTCATGATACTGCTAAGTGTCCAGCAGACCATGAAAAAGTAAAAGACGGTGATGGTTACACCTGTGAACCTATCGTTCCTGCATGTGAGTTTGGTGAAAACCCTGACGGCACTTGTATGGATGCTTGCCAGTTCAAGCAATCCATCAATGACACTCAATCACTTCATTGGTCGGCTTATGTTTATGGTGAGCAAGTCACGGGGGCATGTTATGGCGATTTTGGCGCAACCCGTTGTGAGCTTGAGCGTATTCCAAATGACACTACGCTTTGTACCGATGTAGATTCGGGCGAATTTACCCAAAACACTCGCTGTCACGGTAAGTTTCAATTCACTGGTAATCAGTGTGATGGTGGTACGCTGTTTTGGGGTAAAGATGGTCCTGACACCCCTATTATTCCTGATGACCCGATTCACGACCCTGACGACCCAACGGGTGATATCGAAGACCCTAGCGTGCTCCCTGACGATTCAACCAATACAGTGTATCCACCGGATACCGAAGATGAGCCAGAAGTTGAAGACCCTGACACAAATGAAAACACTGACACGGCAGTAGTTGGTGCAATCAAAGGGCTTAATTCGGATGTGAACAAAGCACTCAACGCGCTAAATGTCGACCTCAATCAATCGAGCGCTGATATTCAAAACCAAATCATTGCGCTTAATGCGTCGATGGTGACTAACACCCAAGCGATTCAAAAGCAGCAAATCAACGACAACAAGATTTACGAAAACACTAAGGCGCTGATTCAGCAAGCTAACGGTGACATCACGACGGCGGTCAATCGAAACACCAATTCTGTTGGTGAGGTGGTTAAGGAACTCGATGATTTGCAAACCACGAATGCTGATGGATTTGCAGAGCTATCGGATAAGCTCGACGACCTCAAGCCTTGTGAGCCCACCGAGGAAAACAACTATTGTGAAAACCCTCATGGTTTAGGTTCGGATTATGTCGGTGATGTGCTGACTCAAGCGGATAAAGCCGTGTCCGGTGCGATGAATTCCTATGAAAAGACCGTGACCGATGCGGCTAACGATTTGATTGAGAAGAATCTGACGGCGGAATCTGAGGGGCATATTAATGCTATATCGGATTCGTTTTTGAGTGTGTTACCTAAGCCTACGCCCTGCATGAATCTATCTTTGCCTAAGCTTGGCGGTGGTCGCGCTTCTATCTCTTGTGAGTTTTCGCAGAAACTCAAAATGATCATCTCAATTCTGATTTACATCTACACGATTAAGACGCTTGTTGAAATCCTGCTGACTGAGGTCACGCCTGTACCAAGTAACAAGCCAGGTTCGGGGAGATATTACTAATGATTCAGCTATTACCAATTGTCAGTACCATTGGGACGGCGTTGCGCCTCCCTGCTCTGGTTGCCTTTATCTCTCAGATAGCGACCACGCTATTTGGTTGGTTCTTCATTGCGAAAGCACGAAACGTCACGATTAACTTGGTCATTTTAACGCTGCTAATCGGTTTAACCGTCACCCTCACCTTGGCAATATATACCCTTGCAACGGGTCTGTCTTATGTTGCGCCTCCAATGTGGTCACAAGCAGCGGGTATGTTCATCCCTAATAACGCCGTGCCTTGTGTGAGTGCGATTTACTCGGCGCGTCTGCTGCGTTGGGTGTGGGAGTGGAAGTTCTACGCGATTGTGAGGGCGGCGTAATGGCATCGGTCTACTTTGTTACGGGTAAGCTCGGCTCAGGTAAAACGCTAACGGCAGTCGGTAAGATTCGCGAGGCATTTATGCGCGGTGTGCCTGTGGCGACAAACCTCGATATCAACTTGAAAGAAATGCTTGGACGCAACAAGCGCAACACTCGCCTTTATCGTCTTCCGGACAAGCCTCAGGTAGAGGATTTGATGGTGATTGGCTCGGCAAACAAGAGCTATGACACCAAAAAAGACGGCTTGATTGTGCTCGATGAGTGCGGAACGTGGTTTAACTCGCGAACATGGAACGATAAGAATCGACAAAAGTTAATTGATCACCTTTTGCATATTCGAAAGCTTGGATGGGATGTGATTTTCATCGTTCAAGACATTTCGATTGTTGATAAACAAGCGCGTCTCGCGCTCGCAGAACACACCGTGTTTTGTCGTCGTTTAGACCGCCTTCAAGTCCCTATTATCTCGACTGCGGTATCTGTTCTGACGCTCGGTCAACTCAAGTTGAAAATGCCTAAGCTACACGTTGGCATTGTGAAGTATGGTGACAACGCGAACTCACTCACCGTCGATAAATGGATGCTCTGGGGTACGGACTTATACAGCTCTTACGACACTAAGCAGATGTTTAGGAACAACTATGAGGACGGCGTTTTTTCAGTATTGCCGCCCTACTATACCCACGGACGTTACACTGTCCCGTATACGTTGAGAAATATCATGCGCATTACGAAAATCTATCTCCGCAAATACTCACGATTCAGTGTGTTTGCGGCAGGTGTCGCCGTCTCGTTTGCGGTGTTCACCTTAGTTGGCACACCGAACATATCGACGGAACCCGAAACGGCTCAAGCCGCGGTGCCTCGCGAGTCATTGAGTGACTTGCTTGATGGCTATCGAATCGAATCTTCAATGAATCCCCCAAACGTTGCCCCGTCTTTTGTGCTGGTTAAGGACGATGTGCGTCTGTCGTCGTCGCAACTATACGCAAAAGGCTTTACGGCTCAATCTAACGGCTCTTGCTCCATTACGGTGAGTGGCAACGGTCAATCATTCAAAGTCATGTGCTAGGGAAAAAGGTGCGCTTTATGTCATGGATAATCGCAAAACTCACAGCTTTTCTTTCAGAAATACAAAAAGAATTTTATTGCGCCGGAGGCTCACTGTTTGCGCGCTCATTACTTATCATGCGCTGTGGAAAAGTTGAGAAACAAACAACGGCTTGTTCCAACTTTTCCACATCCAGCATTAACACCTTTCTGTTGGCGTGCACCCTGCTCGGCTTTCCTGCTTTTGCCGCCACCTCTGCGCCATTTGAGGCAAAAAACACACCGATTGGAGACTTCGCATCGTGGTTCTCGGTTCACACTGGAAACACAGTTGTGCTCGGTCATGGTGTCACTGGTGAGGTCAGCTTTACCGCGCCGGATTTGAAAGATGAGGACTATCCAGCCTTTTTCCTTTCGGTGCTTCGTGCGCATGGTTACGAGCTTACGCATGACCACGGCGTTTTTACCATCATTGCCGATGCTAACAAGGTGGAGACGTTCGAACCCTCTCAAGTGAAGCTGTACTTCTTTGAGAATGTTCGAAATACCAAGGTCGTTGATTTGATTTCCTCGATGCTTGCTGCAACTCAGAATCAAACACTGAACAACAAAGCAATTAAGAACTACAAGGTTGAAGTGCTCCCGACCACAAACAGCATTATCGTGACTGGCTCTGAGAATCAATTGAAGCACATTGATGTGCTCATCAAAGGGATTGATAGACCACAAAAGCAAGTCTTTATCGAGGCGGTGATTACCGAAACTGAGCTCGGTGATTCTCAAGAAATCGGCGTGAATATGGACTTGGCACTGAGTGAGGCTGGCTTTGTTTCGCAGCCTACCGCAATTAAGAAAGCCGTTGATAACCTGTTGTTCTATGAGGGCGGCGATTTCAATGCGCTTATTAAAGCCGTGTCTAAGAATCAGAATACTAAGCTCTTATCACGACCAAACATGTTCATTATGGACAGGGAGCGCGGTTATATCACGGTTGGTCAGAACGTGCCGTTCCTCACTTCATCTGAGGTAACTGACGGCGGTAATCGAGTCCAGCAAATTGAGCGTAAGGATGTGGGCGTGTCACTTGAGGTAGTACCGCATGTGATTGGTGATCATGTTGTGTTGCAGATAATGCAAAAATCCGATTCGGTAACGGATTCCTCTATCGCATCCGATATCATCACCAATACGCGAACACTGCAAACAGTGGTCAAGGTCAAAGACCGCCAAACGATCTCTTTAGGTGGCTTGATTTCTCAAGAGCAACGAGACTCGGTAAGCGGTGTGCCTGTCTTGATGGATGTGCCTTTGCTTGGTGCTCTATTCCGGTCAGAAAAGACCAATACGGTAGATAAAGAACTTAAAGTAACGATAAGAACCACGATACTTTGAGTTAAAAGAAAAGCCGAACAATTGCTGTTCGGCTCTCCTTTAGCTGTACTGTAATACGCTTTCCAATTCTCTACACTTTATTATCGTATCGCGCTCTAATACGGTTGCGATATGTGTTTTGTCATAAGAACTTCTAGCTTCAAACCGAAGCAACGGATGGTGTCCGTGAAGTGCATTGTTTACGTATATATCTCGCTCTTGTCTCTTCTTCTGTCTATGAGATGAATCATCTAGCTCGATGACCGCCAATACTTTTGTGTCTCTATCCGTTATCACGTAGTCCATTCTTTTAGCCCAAGTTCGAGAGTTATCTTTAAAATTGGTCGGTTGAACTAACGCCATCAATGAAACTTGGCTATGAATCACGTATTCATCAGGTATAAGCTCCTGCAACACCCTATAGAATCTGCGCTCTGTCTTGGTGGCCAAGTATGTACTTTTCTTGTGAGGTATAGAATTAGTCTTACTGCCAGTCTTCGGCAGAGCGACTTCGACTATCTTTGGGTTCTTTTCTACAACTTTGGGTTCAAAAGAATGTACGCTGTTTGGTCTTCTAACCGCTGCACCTTGTTCCCATTCGTTAAGCCTACGTTTAGGTTTCTTTCCCTTTTTTGTGAATAGATACACAATACACGCTAAGGATATAAGT
This sequence comes from Vibrio sp. Vb1729, assembly GCF_033338655.1. NCBI lineage: Bacteria > Pseudomonadati > Pseudomonadota > Gammaproteobacteria > Vibrionales > Vibrionaceae > Vibrio > Vibrio sp. Vb1729. The sequence goes on from NZ_JAWOTB010000011.1 coordinate 814,959, forward strand.
ATCAGTAATTCAGGCACTTTCCGTTCCTCACTCATAAAAAAAATGAGTGCATGGTAGCATATCGTTTTTGCTCAGTGTGTTATAGAAATCAGCTTTTATACACCCCGTGATACAACACGGGGGAGTATTTTTCACAATCTAATGAGCGTTACTGAGTTCACGAGTATTTTTTAATTACTGACTCTAGAGCTTTTACTAACTCTGTAGGGCTTTTAGACTCGTCCTTCACTTCTTTTTGTTTTTGCTCCTGGCCCAAGCATTCTGGTTGCAAAAGCTTCTGTATAAGCTTAAGTTTTGCGTTGACTCTTTGCTCGAAAATCACTTTATCCGAAATTGAAAGCTCATAATTTTGATACGTCACTACTTCCCTAACTAAATAAGCAGCTTGTTTTACTTTCTTAGTCTCTTCGTTATTTTTTACTATTATCTTGACCAGATACAAAATTAGACTTGATAAAGCTGTTAGTAAAAAGAAATTGATAGCTATTAAGGGTAATCGAGATACGAGTAGTGGCCATATGGCCTTTAAGGGCAGTTCTTTTTCATCAATAGCTAGCGATAAGCTAAGCGCGCCTTCATACATGTTGCACACAAGCCACCAACCAATGAGGCTTGCTAGTATCAAAGCCACACCGTAAAACAAGTTTTGTAATATCACGCTAACTTTTAATGTTGAAAAATCTTCACTATATAGAGCTGCATCCTTTTTATATTCAGCAAGAGAGCTTTTAACCGACAGCACCTCTTTATTTAAATCGGATAGTTGCGTGTTCAGGCTGTCTTTACTAGCTTCTAATGTATCCTTTTCTTCTTTGGTAGTCAGAAGCTTATTCTGTAATTCACTAAACTCGTTATTCCCCTTACTTAGTCGCTTATTAAGGCGGTCAATAAAATCTTGCTGCTGTTCGACCTGATCATTCAACGCTTTAATTTTTACTTTAGCTTGCTCTTCCTCAATTTTTAGTGACGCCAAATCACCTTGTAAATTCGCTTTTTTTTCAGTCAACTCTTCAATTATTGATTTTGATTGACTTATATCAGAGTCAAGTTCACGTTGAATTAGTCCGACATCACGATGGATTTTCTCTAGAAGTAATTTCCCGTTTCTCTGGGCTTCTGATAGTTTAGCGATGCTAATCCCTTGAATTCTCAAATAATCAACTTCGACTGGTTTTACATGGGGGTCACTGACGACTAACGTTACCTTACTAACAACGCGAGATATTATAAAGGTAACTTCTTCTTTGCCCTCTTTATAGCTTCTACGTGTGACAGGTACAGAATACTCTTTCCCGCTTGCAGGAGAGATTTTAAGCTTAATGTCTGAGTCTTTGTTTCTCGTAATCAATTTGACACTATCGAGCCAACAGCCTTCAGAATCAAACAGAATTTCACCTCCGACCATTGTCCAATATTGATGTGTCGCGGGCTCATACCAGCCATCAGCGTCAAAAATACCAGCTTGGAGAGTCTCAGAAGGCCCAAGCTCATCGAATTGAAACAATGATTCAATAGTCTCTTTTAGATCATGTGAATCTTGTTCTCTTTGCATAAGAGAATTCATTATTTGTTCCTTTATAGTGTGTTTTTTAGATACTATACATTAAGAAACAGTCACTTATTATGATTTTTAGTAGATTCTCCAAGATCTTTCACATCATACACTTTAGCATTCTATATAAACCATCTTGATGTAATTAAAGATCAATTCAGCAGAGTGATTATTTAGAAAATTACACGAAAAGGCTCCTTGCGGAGCCTTTGTTACATCATTTTCTTTAGTGATCTAGCATATTTTAATACTTGACCTGCTGCTTCTAAGTCAGTTAATGCTCCAATCTCTAATAGCGCGATACCAGTCAATATTTGTTGGGCAGTAACTAGTTGTCCTGTTGGAAGTTCTAATCTGTCATAATGCATTTTAAAGTGCTCCCATTGTTCAGACGGGCTAAGTTCCCTTCCCTTTGTCATTCTCATAAGCCGTTTACACTCCGGTGGAATGGTTTTTCCCTTATCCCATTCTTTGACGGTTCTCACAGTTTTTAAACAAAGTTCAGCAGCTTGCTCGACGGATAAACCACATTCAAATTCACGAAAAATATAGTTTTTAGTCATTTCGTGATACTTCATTGAATAGTCCCTCAAAAGAGAGACATTTTATAGGACTAGCATATGCAATCGTATTCAACATAAGCAGATATAATGCGCACTAAGGGGTATTTTGTTAACAAAGTCTAACTCTTTGATTAAGCCTTTCATAAGTCTCTGATAACCAAGCCGTAAATTTTAATTTTGTGAGTTTTAAACGTTTAAGTCGTTTGTACTATTACTGGCGATTGTTTCCCGCAATCTACAAAACTCGCCCAACACCCTTACCGCCACATTATGAGGCGTTCGGTTTAGGCGAAAAAACAAGAAAAAAATAATTTTAGTCTGTTCACCAAATTGCGAGCGTTGTCATGTTTCACGAATCATTTTGCACTCTGTTCTGGCGCGAATTTAAAACCCTTAAGCAAGGCGCCGAGTTTTTTCACGTTACCAAGCCGACGGTTGTTCGTTGGTTAGATGGCACCGTTCCGGTGAATCCGATGGCGGAAAAACTTCTACTCATCAAGTCACTTGGTTATTTGCCTAATGACATCCGTTGGTCAGGTTTTCGAGTTTGTGAGCAACGTGCTGTGTTAATCACACCATCAGGTCGTGAGTTCAGCCCTAAAGAATTGGAAAGCTTTGTGTTTTGGCGTGACGAACATCGTCAGTTTGTGGAAATGTACGGACACTTTGAGTATCCCAAGGTTTATCCTGCCAAGGAAAATCTCTTGCCGTTTCGTGGCGGCCGTCGGATGAAGGCCGCCGAATGGATACCTAGTAAACTTAAAAGCTAATATAAATGGCGATAGCTTTCGGCTATGTATCTTTTATTTACTAAAAAGTCTTCCAATGTATCGGTGATTAATTCCAAAACAGTTTGTACGGCAGTTGTTCTGTCCTGGAGGACGTCACATCGCTGAAAGCCTCCTACTATATCTGCAGTCATCCTTCCATGCGCAACAGCATTTCGTTTATCCACGACCTCATCTACGGATGTTTTTAACTGGCCATTTGGGTCACTTAATGGAGGAATACCAAAGCTCATTAACGTAAGCTGCGCAGTGTCAAACCAGACATTTTGTAACTTGGGCGCAAACATTGATTCGTTTAACTTGGTGTGCTCATTCAGCCCCATAGATTCAAAAATGGATACAGCACAACCTAACGCCCTATCCTTACCAGCAGATTTGTAAGACATTAACTTTGCATCCATAGCAATAGTATTGAAAGCCAATGAGTAGTGTTTGTTTTTTACAGACTTGCTTTCAATGACAGCTAGAGTTCGAACTATAAGCTCATTTACAGATTTTTCAAAAGCGCTGTACAAATGAACAAAATATAGCCCTTTTTGTATTTTATGAATCGATTCATTTGGTTTGTTTTCTGGAGGTATATTTTTGTCTTTGAGCTTTGTTTCTTCTGCTTCTAAATGTAATAAATTAGAGGTCACCACGTTAAAGAGCGTAGTAGCCTTTTTTCTATTCCTAGTTAGCGGCATGAGTCATAGCATCCACAACAATCTCAATTCTTGAGTAAAGAGCTTTTCTACTGTTGGTTGCACCCGTTGTGTATTTCTTTAACTCTTTATCATCTAGCACACTCTCAAGATTCTGAGGGTACAGAACCTTACCAGTATCAATGGCCTTTGCAACACCTACTGACACCGCTTCGAATAGAACTATCGGAGTGATGTTAACTCTAGAGCCACGAACAATGCCGTTAGGTAGATGTTCTGCTAGTAAGTCAAATGTGGATTTAAAAGCCTTATCCAATTTAACTCTATCACTGAACTTTTTAGTTTTCTGTTCCATGTAGTCGTTTAAGAAGCCTTTGACACTATGCACAAACTCATCTGTATTCTGGTAGTAAGCAAAGAACTTTAGTACTAGCTCTTCATAGCTTCCACTTCTCTTCGAGCGTTCTGTCATTTTTACAACTTTAAGGAAGTTTTCGTATGTTGCTAGCTCTTTAATAAAGTCGTTAAACTCACCAACATATACACAATTCCTAATTTCCTGCTCATGTAACGTTACACCTCCTGTGTTTAAGCGCTCAAATAAGTCGTAGCGTACGCTGAAATCACTTCTATCATTCAGAACGGTTATTCTTAATGGTCGAGTCAAAAACATAAAACGAATGGATGAAGGCAACTCATGGAAAGTGAGGTTATTCATACTGTCTAGCTTGTCTAGGCCTTTTAATTTTAACTGATGAAAATCAACTTTTGCGTCTTTAAGTTCATCATCCTTACCAATAAAATTAATAACTGTGGTTAAGCGCTGCAAACCATCGATAACTTCCCAAGTCGAATCTCTATTAGTTGCCATAAATAAGCTTGGGACTGGAATCCCAAGAAATAGAGACTCAATCAAAGCTGACTGTCGTGCAGGGTCCCAAACAAAATGTCTTTGGTAGTCTGGCGCGATATCTATCATGCCCTCGCAAATCATGTCATAAAGTTGCTTTACGGTAATGTCGTAACTATCAAATGAGACAGTTCTTCGATTGTCATCGAGCTGATCTTGAATTTGCAAAATATCCACTTATTTATCCTCTGCAAGCATTAGCTTATCTTAGTGACTTAAATCATATCGCTAATGCGTTGTGATAAAAAGCAAAAAAGCCGAACCCCATCGCTAAGGGTTCGGCTTTTTTAGGCTTCTGCTTTGGTGGCTTTCGTTTGAAGCCTGTCGAGGTCAATCGACCCGCCAAAAGTATCGGCTCCCTACTCGCTGTGTAAATCGTCATTAATGACGTTTCGAACCAGTTCGCACGGTTTAAGCCTTGGCTTTCATTGTTTACACTAACGGCGGCGCGACATCGAAAAAGTTCATGTATAGGTTTTGGCTAAAGAAACCACGAACCTGCGCGTTTGCCGTTGAGCTCACCATACCAATGTTCGACATCGTGACGGTGCCATCATCGCCCAAGCTGAAATCGGTGTCCCGCGCTTGGAACTCAAACTCAAAGCCTTGGTTGCCCATGATGATAAACGACAGGTGTTTATCAATGGGATAACAGCCCTCAACGCAAGGTAGGAAAAAGGTTGGGTCTGCTTTTGAGAACTTCTTGGTGATAATGAACTCTTTTCCGATGCCTTGATTGGTGTAATTGAGTTTTGGCACTTGTCCGGCTTTACCGTAGTACACCCCTGCACCTTCCACGGACAACACGCCCCGCGCGGCGCTTTCGATGAAAAACGCACGTTTACGATAGTTAATGGTCGCGCCACCTTCGGCCAGACTTGGGATTTCAAGCCAGAA